>DASSZN010000059.1:0-17421 GCA_035702805.1 Thermomicrobiaceae bacterium
CCCGACGCGCCCCTCGACCCGATGCTCGTCAACTGGTGGGAGACCTCCGACTGGGTGCGTGACCCGAGCCTGGCGCGCCGCTGGCCGACCCGGGTGCTCGCGCGACGGTCGCTGGTCGCGGAGGCGCTCGAGGGCGGTCAGCTCGCGCCGGGCGCCGTCGCCGCGCGCCAGGTCGTCGTGCGGCTGCTCGATCGTCTGGAGCAGGACCGGGGTTTCGAACTGGCGCTGTCCGACGCCGACCTCGGGCCGTTCAACTTCCTCTTCGCCAACCACGTCACCGGGATCGTCGAGCGGCCGCTCGAGCGGCGCCCGCGCGAGGCGGCGCCGCGGCTGGGCGTCTGGCTGAACGGGCCGGAGCTGGTGCGGGGCTACATCGACCTGGTCAACCGGACCTGGGACGAGCTGCCGACGGAGGACCGGGACCGCGAGACGCTGGCCGCCTGGCTGCGTGGCCGTCTCGAGGCGCGCCCCGCCTGAGGCGACTCAGCCGCCGCCGGCCATCCCCTCGAGTTGCCGCAGCTCGGGTTGCGTCCCGATGGCAACCAGGGAGTCCCCGGCCTGGAGCCGGTACCCGTTGGCCGGGCTCGAGCTGATCTTCCCCCCCGCGTCGATGACCGCCAGCACGATCGCGCCGGTCGCGGCCCGCAGGTCGAGCTCCGCCACGGTGTGGCCGACGAACGGGGAGTGCTCCGGGAGCACGAACTCCTCGATGCCGTGCTCGATCCCGCCCGGCTGAAGCGCGGTCTCGACGATGTCGACGACCCGCGGCCGCGTCATCAGAGCCGCCATGCGGCGACCGCTGATGGCATAGGGGGAGACGACCCGGTCCACCCCCGCGTGCAGCAGCTTGGCCTCGCTCTCCGGCAGCCCCGCGCGCGAGACGATGTAGATCCCGGCATTGAGCGCTCGCCCGGTCAGCGCGATGAAGACGTTCTTCGCGTCGTCGTCGAGCGCGATCGCCAGGCCGCGGGCGCGCTCGATGCCGGCCTCGCTCAGCACCTCGTCGCGCGTGGCGTCGCCCAGCACGGCGAGGTAGCGCTCGCGCAGGCAGTCGCCGAAGCGCTCCGGGTTCTGCTCGACGACGATGAGCGGGATGCCCTCCTGGCGCAGCTGCTCGGCGAGGGCGGCGCCGACCCGCCCGAAGCCACAGACGACGACGTGGCCGCGCAGCTCGCGGATTCGCCGCTGCAGCTGCTGACGCAGCACGCGTCCGCTCATCTCCCCCTCGACGATCGAGCGGGTGACGGTGGTGAGGCCGTAGGCAAGCGTGCTGACGCCGCCGAGGATGAGGAGCGAGGTGAAGGCGCGACCGGGCCCGTCGAGTGGGTGTACCTCGCCGTAGCCGACCGTGGACAGGGTGATGATCGTCATATAGAGGGCATCGCCGGGCGACCAGTGCTCCAGCAAGACGAAGCCCCCGGTGCCGATGACGATGAGTGCCAGGATCAGGACGACCGGCAGGACGAGCCGGCGAAGCTCCGGCCGCGCCATTACCGTGGGGAACGGCGACCCCATCGCGCACCCTCCGCGACACCCGGGCTGGCCGGTCGCCGCGCCCGATTGACCCCTCGCGAAGCCGAATGGTAGCATAGCCGCGGCGCGAACGAGGTTGAAGCAGGCGGGGTGCAGGCCGGCGGTCGACGGATCGCTGGTCGGCGTGTTCGTCCTGACCGATGTGGGGTAGGGGGGCCGGCCGCCCCACCCGGGCGGAGGGGTAGTGGTCCGGGGGACCATGGAGGCGGACTGGATGCGACGCAGTGACATCCCTGATATCGTGATCCGACGCCTGCCCATCTACGAGCGCACGCTCAAGCGCATGCTGGCGACGGGACTCACCAGCGTCTCCTCCGAAGAACTGGGGGAGCGCATCGGCGTTACCGCGGCGCAGATTCGGCGCGACCTGTCCTACTTCGGCAAGTTCGGCAAGCAGGGCAAGGGGTACGACATCCAGGGGCTGGCCGACGAGATTCAGCACATCCTGAACCTCGACCACCAGTGGGACGTGGCGCTGGCCGGCTTCGGCCACCTTGGTCAGGCGATCGCCCACTACCGCGGGTTCGAGCCCAACGGGTTTCGCATCGCCGCGATCTTCGCCCGCAGCCCGGAGCAGATCGGCCAGCAGGTCAACGGCGTCGTCGTGCTGCACGACGGCGAGTTGACCCGGGTCGTGCGCGAGATGGGGATCAAGATCGGGATCGTCGCCGTGCCGGCCGAGGCGGCGCAGGACGTGGCCGAGCGCATGCTGGCCGGCGGGGTGCGCGCCATCCTCAACTACGCCCCGGTGATCCTGAAAGTCCCCGACGACGTCTGGGTGCGGGAGATCGACCCTACCGGCGCGCTGCAGAGCCTGACCTACTACCTCGACGGCCGGCCGGGCGAGCCCTTCGGGGACAGCCTGACGCCGGAGGCGGCCGGCGGCTGAACTCGCCGCGCCCCCGACCACGCCCGGTCTCGCGGCTCAGTGGATGAGCAGCGTGTGGAGGTTGTGCGGGAAGATGTCGATCAGCGATACCAGGAGCAGCAGGTCCCCCACCACCAGCACCACCACCAGCGCCAGCGGCGCGACGATGCCGACCTCCTGGAGGTAGGTTCCCACGCCGACGAGGTCGGTGGTGGTGGCCAGAAAGACCAGCCAGCCCGCCACGACGAAGATGGTCCCCAGGATCTGCACGTTGGAGAACGGCAGATCCCGCACCAGCAGCAGGGCGAGGTTCAGGATGGTCAGCACCAGCCCCGGCAGCACGACCATGGCGACGCCCACCCAGAGGGGCCGCACCTGGCCCGCCGCCCCGGAGCCGCCGGCCGGCCGCCGCATCTGGGGCCACGCGCCGTCGACGAACTCCTCGATGGCCTCGATGGTGAAGAGCATGGCGACGCTCAGGCCGATCAGCAGCCAGAGCCGTGAGTCGAGTAGCACCGCGCCCTCCCTCGTCCGTACCGGAGCGGCCCGGACCCGCGTACCTGGCTCCCGCTCGCGACGAGCCTAGCAGCGTGTCCCCCGACTTGACAAGGCGCACCCGGCGCCTGGAGCGCGGCGAGACGTCCCGAGCGTCTCGGTGCGAGGGACATGCCGGTCAACTACTCGGGCCGGTTGACCCGTTCCTGCGCGGGAAGCGTGCCAGGGATTCGCGCCGCCGGCAGCGTCCTCCTCTCTCAGTTCCGGAAGAGGAGGACGCAGGGAGCGATCGTCGCCGCTACCGCAGCACGAGCTCGACCTCCGCGGATTCCGGCTCTGGCTCCGCCGGCGCGGTCCCCGCGTCGCGCCCCTCGCGGCCGGCGATCAGCTTGAAGACCACCGGGATCACGATCAGCGTCAGCAGCGTCGAGGTCAGCAGCCCGCCGATCACGACGACGGCCAGGTCCGAGGCGATGATCGCGCCGCCCGAGCTCAGCGAAAGCGGGATGAGCGCCAGGATCGTCGCCAGGGCCGTCATCAGGATCGGGCGCAGCCGCGTCCGGCCCCCCTCGACCAGCGCCTCGTCGACCGCCAGGCCGTGGCGACGCAGGTCGAGCACCAGCTCCAGGAGCACGATGGCGTTCGTGACCACGATCCCGACCAGCATCAGCACACCGATCAGCGCCGGCAGGCCAAGCGTCTTGCCGGTGACGGCCAGGCCGCCGAGCACCCCGATGACGGCCAGCGGCAGGCTGAACAGGATCACGAACGGCGTCGTCAGCGAGCCGAAGCTGGCCACCATGGCGATGTAGACCAGCAGCACTGCCACGAGCAGTGCCACGCCCATGCTGCGGAAGGCGTCCCCCTGCTGCTGGGCGACGCCCGCCGAGGTGACGGTCACGCCGGCCGGCGCGTGGTAGTTGGCGATGATCGTGGCCACGTCGCGCGTCGCCGCGCCGGTCGCGACGCTGGTGATCGTGCCGGTGATGGTGGCCGCGCGGTCACCGTCGACCCGCACCACCTGCACCGGTCCCGTCCCCTGGGCCACGGTCCCCACCTGGCCGAGCGGAGCCGTCGTCGTTGCCCCGACCGGCAGTTGCTGGAGGGCGGACACGCTCGTCGATGCTCCGGCGACCTGCTCCATGATCTGATAGGGCTGGTTGCCGATGACGATCTGCCCGATCGGAGTGCTGGTCAGTGCCTGCCGCACCTGGGCCGCGATCTGCGCCGAGGTGGCGCCGAGCGCGATGGCCTTGTTCGGGTCGACGGTCACGACCACCTCGGGCTTGGCGTTGACCACGTCGTTCTGCACGTTGACCAGGTTCGGCACGGTCGCGATCTGGGCCGTCAATGCCTGCGCGGCCCGGCTGGCCGCCGCGTAGTCGATGCCCTGGACGATGACCTGGACCGCGTTGGTGTTGCCGCCGATGCTGCCGGACTGGTCCGACACGGTCACGTGTGCCGTGCCGGCGGCTCGGTCGAGGGCGGTCCGCAGCGCGGCCAGGGTCGCGGTCATGTGGACGCTGGGGTCGAAGCGCACGGTGATGTTCGCCGTGCTGCTGCTGGCCCCGACCAGGGCGGCCTGCAGCCCGCCGCCGGCCACCTGGGTCTCGATCAACTGCACCGGCGCCACCTGCCGGATGACCGGCTCGAGTCGGGCCGCCGCGTCCATCGTCGCCTGCTGCGAGGTGCCGGAGGGCATGGCGACCTGGATGCTGGCGATCTTGGCGCCTTGTGAGGGCAGGAAGGAGGTGCCGATCAGCGGGAGCAACCCGAGCGAGCCCACCAGCAGCACCCCGGCGACGCCGAGGGTGATCGCCGGGTGAGCCAGCGCCCGCCGCAGCGACGGGACGTAGATGCGCTGCAGCAGCGGCGTCCGGGCCGGTGCCGGCCGGAGCTTGTCCTTGCGGATCAGGTAGGTGGCGAAGACCGGTACGACGGTGAGCGCCACGAGCAGCGAGGCCAGCAGGGCGAAGGTCACGGTCAGGGCGAACGGCCGGAAGACCTCCCCCACGATGCCGCCGATGAAGCCGAGCGGCAGGAAGACGGCGATGGTGGTGATGGTCGAGGCGGTGATTGCCATCGCCACCTCGCGCACGCCGGCGAGGGTGGCGGTGCGGGTGTCCTCGCCGCGCTGGACGTGGCGGTAGATGCTCTCCAGCACGACGATGGCGTCGTCGACCACGCGGCCGACGGCCACCGCCAGCCCGCCCAGGGTCATGATGTTGAGCGTGATCCCCTGCCACCAGAGGAGGATGAAGGCGACCAGCATCGAGAGCGGGATCGAGATCGCCGTCACCAGGGTCGAGCGCCCGCTCAGGAGGAAGCCGAAGATCACCACGATCGCGAAGCCGGCGCCGAGCAGTGCCTCCCGGACGAGGCCGTTGATCGAGTCCTGGATGAACTGCGACTGATCCTGGATGACCACCGTGCTGACGTCGACCCCGGAGCTGTGCAGGCTCTGGTCGAGCTTGGCAATCTCGGTCCGCACCCGCGCAGCCGTGTCGACGGTATTGGCGCCCTGGTTGAGGTAGACGTCGATCGCGACGCTCGGCTGGCCGTTGGTGCGGCTGATGCCGGGCGCGACGCCCGGGGCGATCGCGACGGTGGCGACGTCGCCGAGGGTCAGCGGCCCGACCGGGTTGCCGCTGGCGTCGCGACGGACGCCGACGACGAGCGCCCTGAGCTGGTCGAGCGAGCCGAGCTGGCTGCCGACCCGCACCGGCAGGGTGGTGGTGCCGGTCTGGACCGTGCCGGTGGCGACGCTGACGTTGTCGCCCTGCAGGATGCCGGCGATCTGCTGCGGAGTCACTTTGGCGGCAGCGAGCTTGGCCGGGTCGAGGTTGAGCTGCACGACGTTGTCGGCGCCGCCGGTCACGTCCACGTTGCCGACTCCGTCGAGGCCGGAGAGCCCGGGGACGAACTGCGTCTGGGCGATCTGGCGCAACGTGGCGAGGTTGCCGCCGGCGCCGACCAGGCCGAGCTGCATGACCGGGGCCTGGTTGAAGTTGATCTGCTGGACGGTCGGCTTGCTCGCCCCCTGCGGCAGCGTCAGCTGACCCAGGCTGGAGGTGAGCGTCTGGACGACGTCCTTCATGTTGGTGCCGTACGCGAACTCGGCCACCACGACCGAGTAGCCCTCGGAGGAGGTCGAGCGCACGGTCGAGAGACCGGGGATAGCCCGCACCGCGTTGGTGATGGGGGTCGAGACGCCGCTGTCGACCGCCTCGGGCGAGGCGCCGGGGTAGCTCGTGAGCACGGTGACGAGCGGGAAGTCGATGTTCGGCATCAGCTCCGTCTTGAGCTGGGTCACGCCGTAGGCGCCCATGAAGGCGATCAGGATCGCCGCCAGGAGCACGACGGAGCGCTTGCGCACGGCCAGTTCGGCGAGTCGGTGCAAGATGTCGGTCCTCACACGTTGACGGCGTCCGGGCGTGCTCGCCGCGCGCGCCATCTCACTGACGCCCCGCCCATCCGGGCGCGGCTCCGGCCGCCGGCCGGCGGCCACCGATAGCTACGTTGCGTGGTGGCTTCGCGGATGACGGTTCGTCGGGCCGGCTCGCGCCGGTCCCCGATCCGGGGACCGGCGCGCCGTTGTCATGCCGGTACCGTGCCCACCTCCCGCGTGGAGAACTGGCTGTTGTAGAGGTCGGCGTAGAAGCCGCCCTGCGCCAGCAGGTCGTGGTGGGTGCCGGTCTCGATGATGTTGCCGTGGTTCATCACCAGGATCAGGTCCGCATCCCGGATCGTCGACAGCCGGTGGGCGATCACGAAGCTGGTGCGGCCCCGCATCAGCCGGCTCATCGCCTCCTGGATCAGGATCTCGGTACGGGTGTCGACGCTGCTGGTCGCCTCGTCCAGGATGAGCACGGACGGGTTGGCCAGGAAGGCGCGGGCGATCGTCAGCAGCTGCTTCTGCCCCTGCGAGATGTTGCCGGCCTCCTCGCTCAGGATGGTGTCGTAGCTCTCCGGGAGCGTGCGGATGAAGTGGTCGGCCTGGGCGGCCCGGGCCGCCGCGACGATCTCCTCGTCGGTGGCGTCGTCCCGGCCGTAGGCGATGTTGTCGCGGATCGTCCCGCCGAAGAGCCAGGTGTCCTGCAGCACCATGCCGAACATGCGGCGCAGCGCGCCGCGCCGCATCCGGCGGACGTCCACCCCGTCGACCAGGATGCGCCCCGAGTTCACGTCGTAGAAGCGCATCAGCAGGTTGACCAGAGTCGTCTTGCCGGCCCCGGTCGGGCCCACGATGGCGATCGTCCGGCCCGGCTCCGCGTCGAAGCTCACGTCCGAGATCAGCGGCACATCGGGCTTGTAGCTGAAGGCGACGTGGTCGAACGCCACGTGGCCGCGCGGCGCGGTGATCTCGACCGCGTCGACCGGATCGGGCGTCTCCTCCGCCTCGTCGAGCAGGTCGAACACGCGCTCCGCCGAGGCGATCGTCAGCTGGATGGTGTTGGCCAGGCTGCTCAACTGGGTGATCGGCATGGAGAACTGCTGCGCGTACTGCAGGAAGGCCTGCACGTCGCCGATGGCGATCGCGTTCCGGGTGACCATGATGCCGCCGATGGTCGCCACCAGCAGGTAGCCCAGGTTCCCGATCGACCGCATCATCGGCATGATGATGCCCGAGACGAACTGGGCCCGCCAGCCGGCCTCGTAGTAGCGGTCGTTGAGCTCGCCGAACTCGGCGATGGCCGTCTGCTCGTGGCCGAAGGCCTTGACGATCTGGTGGCCGGTGTACATCTCCTCGACGTGGCCGTTGAGGTCACCGAGCGCGTTCTGCTGGTTCAGGAAGTAGCGCTGCGCGCGCTTGGCGACGATGGTGGTGACGACGATGCTCAGCGGCAGGGTGAGCGCGACCACGGCCGTCAGGAGCGGGCTGATCGTCAGCATCATCACCACGACGCCGACCAGGGTGACGACCGAGGTGATCGCCTGGGTCACGTTCTGCTGCAGCGTGCTGCTGACGTTGTCCAGGTCGTTGACCGCCAGGCTGAGGATCTCGCCGTGCGTCCGCGAGTCGTAGTAGCTCAGCGGCAGGCGCTCGAGCTTCTCCTCCACCTCGCGGCGCATCGCGTAGACGGTCTTCTGGGCCACGGCGGCCATCAGGTACTGCTGCAGGTACATGAACACCGAGCTGACCAGGTACATCCCGAGCAGGATGAGCAGGATCCGCCCGATGTAGGTGAAGTCGACGGCCGCGCCCGGCACATGCTGGTACTTGGCCAGAATCCCCTGGAACAGCTTGGTCGTGGCCAGGCCCAGGATCTTCGGGCCCAGCACGTTGAACACGGTTCCGATGATGGCCGCGACGACCACGATCAGCAGCGGCAGGCGCTGCGGCCGGAAGTAGCCGAGCAGCCGGAACAGGGTGCCGCGGAAGTCCCGGGCCTTCTGGGCCGACACGCCCATCCCGCCCATGGGCCCGCCGCGGAACATGCCGCCCCCGCCGCGCGGCCCGCCTCCAAAGCTCATGCGATCTCCTCCATCGACAGCTGGGAGGACACGATCTCCCGGTAGACCTCGCAGGTCTCGAGCAGCTCGTGGTGGGTGCCGATCCCGGCGACGTGCCCTTCGTCGAGCACGACGATCCGATCGGCGTCCATCACCGTGCCGACCCGCTGCGCCACGATGACGACGGTCGCGTCGCCGGTCTCGCCGCGGAGCGCGGCCCGCAGCCGCGCGTCGGTGGCGAAGTCGAGCGCCGAGAAGCAGTCGTCGAAGACGTAGATCTCCGGCCGGCGCACCAGGGCGCGGGCGATCGAGAGCCGCTGCTTCTGGCCGCCCGAGACGTTGGTGCCGCCCTGGGCGATCGCCGACTCGACCCCGTCCGGCATGGCCGTCACGAAGTCGGACGCCTGCGCCACCTCGAGCGCGTGCAGCACCTCCTCGCGGGAGGCGTCATCCTTGCCGTAGTGGAGGTTGGCGTCGATCGAGCCGGAGAAGAGGACTGCCCGCTGGGGCACGAACCCGATCTTTGCCCGCAGCTCGTCCTGGGTCATCTCGCGGACGTCGCGGCCGTCGACCAGGACCCGTCCCGCCTCCACGTCGTAGAAGCGCGGGACCAGGTTGACGAGGGTCGACTTGCCGGAGCCGGTGCCGCCGATGATCGCCGTGACCTCGCCCGGCCCCGACGTGAAGGAGATGTGCGCCAGGGCCGGCTCCTCGGCGCCGGGGTAGCGGAAGGTCACATCCTGGAACTCGAGGCGCGCGCGCTCGGGGCCGGCCGGGACCGGCTCGGTCGGGTCCGCGATGCTGGGCACGGTGTCGAGCACCTCGTTGATGCGGGTGGCCGAGGCCGCCGCGCGCGGCAGCATGACGAACATGACCGCGACCATCAGGACGGCGAACAGGATCTGCATCGCGTACTGCAGGAAGGCGATCATCGCGCCGATCTGCATCGACCCGCTGTTGACCCGGATGCTGCCGAACCACAGGATCGCGATGCTGGTCAGGTTCAGGACCAGCATCATCGCCGGGAACAGCACGGCGACGATGCGGTTGACGGTGATGGCCGTATCGGTCAGGTCGAGGTTGGCGACGTCGAACCGGTGCTGCTCGTGAGCGTCGCGGTCGAAGGCGCGCACGACCCGTACGCCGGTCAGCCCCTCGTCCATCACCAGGTTCAGCTTGTCCAGCTTGACCTGCATGGCCTGGAACAGCGGCACCGCTTTGCGAAGGGTGACCACGAAGACCAGGAACACGACCGGGATGGCCACGACCAGGATCCACGACAGGGATCGGTCCTCGGTCAGGGCCAGGATAATCCCGCCGATGGCCATCATCGGGGCGGTGATCACCATCAGCAGCGTCATGGTGACGACCTGCTGCACCTGGGTGGTGTCGTTGGTGGTGCGCGTGATCAGCGACGCGGTGCTGAACGTGTCGAACGCCTGCAGCGAGAACGACTGCACGTGCGTGAAGATCCTGGCGCGGAGGATCCGGCCGAAGCCGATGGCGACCCGGGAGGCGAAGAACGCCCCCGCGACGGCGCAGAGCATGCCGGCGATCGTCACCAGCAGCATGACGCCGCCCACGCGCAGGATGTAGTTCGTGTCGCTCTTGACGATGCCATTGTCGACGATGTTGGCCATCAGGGTCGGCAGCGCGAGGTTGGCGATCGACTGCAAGAGGGCCAGCAGCAGCACCAGCGCGAGGTTGGCGCGGTAGGGCTTGAGGAGCCGCAGCAGCCTAGTCACGGTGCACCGCCCCGGCTCGATATTCGTTCGCGATCACGTTCGTCATGACGACTCCAAACTGCCGGGCGACCCGGCCGGAGCTCAACCCGGCGTGGTCCGGGGCACGGCCTCTGGGTCGAATCACCGCGCAATCGGTGGCTCGACGAGGATCAGCAGCCGCTCCCAGCCGACCCCCACGGGTCCGACGACCCCTCCCGGCGCCCGTTACCGGCGGCCGCGGCGGGCTCACGTGCCTCCTCCTCGACGACGGGCCTGATGTCCGCGTCGGCCTCGGCGGCCCGCGCCAGTGCCTGGACGCCGCGCACGTAGGCGGCGAGGTCGGCCACGTCGAGCCGGCCCAGCCAGGCCTGGAAGCGGTCGTGGCCCTGGCGCAGGCGGAGCACGAGCTCATCGCCGGCCGGGGTGAGTCGCGCCAGGGTGCGCCGGCGGTCGGCCGGATCCTCGGCTCGCTCGACAAAGCCGGCGTGGACCAACCGGTCGACCAAGTGGCTCGCGTTCGGCAGGCTCACGCCGAGCGCCTCAGCAACCTGGCCAATGGGGGATGGCCCCCGGCGGACCAGGGTGAGCAGGGTCTTGAGCTGGGCCATGGTCAGGTCAAGGCCCTGCCAATCCGCCGCGCTGGCCTGCTGGGCGGCCTGCATGACCCGCTGCTGCGCGGCCACCGCCTGCTCGATCAATTGGTCTCTCGTCTCCACCCGGCGGACCTCCTTCCAGAACCCAGTGAATGTAGCAGAACCATTCGATGACGTCAAGGTATTCGACGTCACAGAACCATATCGGGGCGCGACATCGGACGGGAGGGCTCGCGGCCGGCGTGCCGACTCCCGCTGTCCGGGTCACGCGGCCGGCGCGCGCCGGGGTTCGCCGCGCGGCAAGCGGCTGCTCGGTCATGGGCTCCCGGGCCTCCATGGCCGTGCGCAGCGAACCGATTTCGTAACCGCGACGTAGATCAAAGTGGAGAGCATCGAGGCCCCCCTGACTCCGATCTCTCCCGACCCGGAGCGACCCCCGCTCCACCCCACCCCTTCCCATGCAGGTCGGGCCGTCAGGCCCGATCTGTGCGTCTCGAGGGCCACCTGCCCGCCGCCCGATAGGGGCGCAAGACGCACCGACCGCCGGCCCACACGGGCCGGCGGTCGCGTTCATGGCTGGTTTCGGCGGCCGAGGCTCAGCCGACGGCCAGGCCGTGCAGGTTGGTCGCGATCAGCCAGAGCCCGAGCACCACGACGAAGAGCGCGAAGCCGCGCTGCAGCCGCCGCTCGTCGATCCGTCCGGCGAGGCGCGCACCCAGGAGCGCGCCGGCCGCTCCACCGACCACGAAGAGGAGGGAGAGGCCGACGGCGAGGTGGTCGTAGCGCAGGTGCGCCAGCAGGCCCGCCGCCGAGTTGATCGCGATCACCACCAGCGAGGTGCCGACCGCCTCGCGCATGCCAAGTCCGAGGACGAGGACGAGCGCCGGCACGATCAGGAAGCCGCCACCCACCCCGAAGAACCCGGTCATCAGCCCGACGCCGAGGCCGGTCAGCCCGACCCGCGCCCACGGGCCGGCGTCGGCCAGGCTCAGCGTCACGGCCTCGCCGCCGCGCACCGCGAGCGGCAGGCGGGCGCTCAGGAACATCCGGCCGCCGACGACCAGCATCAGCGTGCCGAACAGGGCGAGGATCAGCCAGCCGGGCAGCGCGTGGTTGGCCCAGGCGCCGACGAAAGCGCCGCCGATGCCGGCCGCGCCGAAGGGCAGGGCCGTGGCCAGCGAGACCCGGCCCGCCTGCCAGTGTGGGATGGCGCCCACCAGCGCCGTGGCGCCGACGACCGCGAGCGAGGTCGCGGTCGCGGCGTGGGCCCCCTGACCCATGACGTAGACCAGGATCGGAACGGTCAGGATCGATCCGCCGCCGCCGATCGCGCCGAGCGAGATGCCGATCACGACGCCGAAGACGAGCGGCAGCAGCAGGGAGAGACTCACCGGCGCGTCACCGGCAGGCCGTGGCGGCTCCAGGCGATCATGCCGCCCTCCAGGTTCTGCGCCGTCGCGTAGCCCGCCGACTGGAGGAACTGCACCGCCGCGGCGCTGCGGTTGCCGCTGCGGCAGACCACGATCACCTCGCGCTGCGGGTCGAGGTCGCGCAGGCGCGTCCGCAGCGAGGCGAGCGGGATGTGGACCGCGCCGGGGATGTGCCCCGACTGCCACTCGTGTGGCTCGCGCACGTCGACGATGAGGGCGCCGGCCTGCTGCCGTGCCCGGGCGTCGGGCGCGCCGATGCCCGAGATGGCCGGTCGTCCGAACAGGTTCCGAAAGATCACGCTGCAACCCCTTCCGCCGCGTCCGCGGCGTCGCCCGGGAGCGCCAGCGGCAGCCCCGCCGCTTCCCAGGCCTCGATACCTCCGGTGACGTTGCGCACGTCGCGAAAGCCGCGAGCGCGCAGGATGCTGGCGGCGACCATGCTGCGCTGGCCCCCCGCGCAGATGACGGCGACCGGTGCGTCCGGCGCAAGGCCGGCGAGCGGTCGGTCCAGCCGGTAGAACGGCAGGTGAACGGCCCCCGGCACGTGTCCCTCGTCCCACTCGGAGCGCTCGCGCACGTCGAGGACGAGCACGCCCGCGCGGTCGGCGGCCAGCGCCTCTGGGCTGACGCTCGGCAGCGTCGCGGCCGGCTCCCCGGCGGCCCGCCAGGCGTGCATACCCCCGGCGAGGTAGCCGGCCACGCGGTCGTAGCCGATGACCGACAGGGCCGCCGCCACACGCGCGGCGTCCGCGTCGCGCGCGGTGACCAGCACCAGCGGGGTCTCCGCCGGAATGACCAGGCCGACCCGATTCTGGAACTGCGTGCCGTCGAGCCAGACGGTGAGCGCGCCCGGCACGTGCCCGGCGCCGAACGCCTCCGGCGCGCGCACGTCGAGCAGGAGCGCGTCGGTGTCGATGAGCGACCGCGCCCGGGCAGCGTCCAGGGCGGGCGGCGTGGCGACGGCCGGGGGCGCCGCGCCGCGGTTGAGCTCGACGATGCGTGCCAGGTTGGGCGGTCGCTCGGGCAGGCTCTCGTTCATGTAGGCGATGAAGGCGGTCCGGTCGGCGATGGCCAGCGCCGGGTTGCAGCCGCGCTCGAAGCCGATCGACGTGCCGGTCATCCTATTGTTGACGCGACCGCAGAGCGAGCCGGCCACGTGGCCGGGGTAGACGAGCGTGCCGTCCGGCAGCCCGAGCAGCCGTTGGTGCAGGCTGTCGTACAGGGCCCGGGCGCCGTCCTGCCCGTCGACGGCGAGGTCGGGCCGGGCGACGTCGCCGATGAAGAGGGAGTCGCCGGTGAGGACGGCCCAGGGCAGGTCGCCGCGCGACGTGTCGACCAGGGCCAGCGCGATGTGCTCGGGCCGGTGTCCCGGGGTGTGGACGACGCGCAGCCGCACCTCGCCGAGCGCCAGCTCGTCGCCGTCGTGGAGCGGCAGGTGCGGATACGCCGCGCCGGTCAGCTCGTGGACGGCGATGATCGCGCCGGTGGCGGCCGCCAGTTGGTGGTGGCCGGAGACGTGGTCGGCGTGGCTGTGGGTCTCGACGATGTAGCGCAGGCGCAGTTCCTCGCGCGCCAGCAGTGCGAGGATCTCGTCGACCATGTCGAGGCGCGGGTCGACAACGGCGGCCTCGCCCTCGTCGGTCGAGCCGACGAGGTAGGCGGCGCAGCCGATGTCGCGTCGAACGATCTGCTCGAGATACACCCGCTATCCCTCCTGACCCTGGCGCGCCAGCGCGGCCACGACGCGCTCGAGCCGGGAGCGCGCCTCGACCGCGAGGTCGTCCAGCTTGCCGCCGCCGGCGAGGCCGAGCATGGCCTGCGGGTCGGCGACCTCCACCACCGTGCCGCCGGTCGTCTGGCGCACCACGACGTTGCAGGGCAGGAGCAGGCCGATCTCCGGCTCGCGCTCGAGCGCCTGGTGGGCAAGCGTCGGGTTGCAGGCCCCGAGGATGACGTAGGGCGCGGTCTCGGCGCCGATCTTCTGCTTCAGGGTCGCCTGCACGTCGATAGTGGTCAGGACGCCGAAGCCCTCCGCCTTGAGGGCGTCCGTGACCTTACCGATGGCCTCGTCCTGGCCCACCGCGAGGGTGGTGCCGAATCCGTAGCTGACACCGCTCTCAACCATGTCGACCTCCTACCACGGACCTGCCGTGGCCTGTGGTGCGCCCCGCGTGGGGCGCACGCGCGTCCGTCGGACCACCCGCGGACGGGAACGGAATGCGAGCCGCGCGGGTCACTCGGCCTGCGCGACGGGATCGAGCCGCCCGCCGGCCAGCGTGCCCTGGTGCTCCAGGTGCCGGAGCAGCAGCGCGCGGGTGACGTGGCAGGCGTCGAGGATGCGCCGGTCGGTTAGCGAGTAGTGGACCTCGTTGCCGACGCGCTCGGCCTGGACGATGCCGCGCTGCCGCATCAGTGCCAGGTGCTGGCTGATGCGAGCCTGGCGCTGGCCGGTGGCCGTTACCAGTTCCTTGACCGCCCGGGTGCCGCCCTCGAGCAGCGCCAGGATCTGCAGCCGGGTCGGGTCGGCGAGGACCTGGCAGATGTCGGCCTGCAGGCGGTAGAGCTCGCGCTCGGTCTCGGTCTCGCGCTCGTGATCGATCATCGTCTCCCAGCGGTCTCCAGCCCGTCGTCGCATCCCCATATTCGGATACCCGAATGTCAGGTTATTATAATGACATTGCGGGCGTTGTCAAGGGGGTGGTGGATGCCGGATGGCCACGAGGTGACCGGCGGGCACATCTTGCCGCGCGTCCGCGGCGCGTGGTACCATCGGTAGTCAAGTGTACGTACACCTCGCGGGCGCTTGGGGGAGCGGGCGATGCAGGCCAAGCAGATCTGGCAGGCGGCGCTGGGGGATCTCGAGCAGTCGCTGTCGCGCGCCAACTTCGAGACCTGGCTGCGCAACACCGAGATCGTGGACTTCGCCGACGACACGGCCACGATCGGCGCGCCCAACAGCTTCGCGGTCGACCAGTTGGGCAACAAGTTCGCCCTGCCGATCCAGCAGGCGCTCTCCACGATCGTGGGGCGGCGCATCGCGGTGCACTTCACCGTCCTCAACGGCGGCGGACGGTCGAGCACGCGCGCTCCCCGCCGGGCGGCGCCGGAGCCGGTCGCGCAGCCGGGTATCGGGAGGTCGACGGCCCCGGCGCTCGTGCCGCCCGCGCCGCAGCAGCTGGAGCTGACCAGTACGCCGGAGCACGGCCTGAACCCGCGCTACACCTTTGAGAAGTTCGTGGTCGGCTCGCACAACCGGCTGGCCCACGCGGCGGCGCTGGCGGTGGCCGACTATCCGGCGGACCGCTTCAACCCCCTCTATATCTACGGCGGCGTCGGCCTGGGCAAGACGCACCTGTTGCACGCGATCGGCCACCGGGCGCTGGCGCGCAATCCGGAGCTGCGGGTGCGCTACGTCTCGTCCGAGACCTTCACCAACGACATGGTCAACGCGATTCGCCAGCAGCAGAACGAGGACTTCCGCTACCGCTACCGCTCGATCGACATCCTGATGGTCGACGACATCCAGTTCATCGCCGGCAAGGAGGGGACGCAGGAGGAGTTCTTCCACACCTTCAACGCGCTGCACCAGGCCGGCAAGCAGGTCGTGATCAGCAGCGACCGCCCGCCCAAGGCGATCGCGGCGCTGGCGGACCGGCTGCGCTCCCGCTTCGAGGGCGGGCTACTGGCCGACATCCAGGTGCCGGACCTGGAAACGCGCGAGGCGATCCTGGCGGAGAAGGGAACCGAGCGCGGCGTGGCCATCCCGGACGACGTGCGGGAGTACGTCGCGCGCAAGGTGGAGAGCAACATCCGCGAGCTCGAGGGGGCGCTGAACAAGATCCTGGCGCTCGGTCAGCTCTACAGCCGGCCGATCTCGCTGCAGCTGGCGATCGAGGCCCTGACCGACAGCGCGCTCGAGCGGCGGAAGCGCGAGCTGACGCCGGACCAGGTCGTCGACACGGTGGTGTCTTACTACCAGATCACGCGGCGCGACATCGTTGGGCCGGGGCGGCGGCGCGACCTGGTGGTGCCGCGGCAGGTGGCGATGTTCCTCCTGCGCTCGGAGACCGAGACGTCGCTGGTGGAGATCGGCCACTGCCTGAGCCGGGACCACAGCACGGTGCTGCACGGGATCGAGAAGGTCGAGCGCCAGCTCGAGCAGGACCAGCGGCTGCGCGGCGAGCTGCTGGCGATCCGGGAGATCCTCTACAGCGCGACCGGGTAGGCCCCGACCCGCAGACGCCGGTCCCCCCCGCTCATCTCCGCATGATTGACGACGAAGGCGATCCGTCCGGGTACGCGCCGAAGCCGGTTGTGCGCCAATCCTGGCGGTCGCCGCTCATACGGCAGGCGCACCGCATGAGTCCGGCGCCACGCGTGCGGAAGGCGGCCCGGAACGCCGGCGCTGAGGGGTGGAACTCGCCAACCATCCCCCTGTGCCTCAGCGCCACGCCCGCTATGCCGGCTTGCGCACCAGCGTGTAGTCCTGATGGAGCCCCTCGAGCGCCCCTCCGGACACGAAGTCGACGACCTCCAGCCCCGAACAGAGCTCGCCCTCGAGGTAGCGGCGGGGATGGAACGCGGCGCAGAGGTTGGCGCCCGATGCCTCGCCGTGACGGACGACCAGCCTACCGTCGCGGTAGCGCGCGATCTCGTCGGGTGTGAGCCGGTCCAGGTAGTCCTCGCCGTGCGTGGTGAGGAGGAGGTAACCGCCGGGGACGAGCACCCGCGCCACCTCGTCGATCCAGGGACGCTGCAGCTCCGCGCTGAAATGGGTGAAGACCGAGAAGGCGTAGACGAAATCGAAGGAGGCGGCCGGGTAGGGCAGCGGCGGGGCCGCCCCGTTGACCTCGAAGCGTGCGAACGGGAGATTGGCACGGCACCAGCGGATCAGCGCCGGGTTGTAGTCCGACCCCGACAGCGCCGGACCGTCGAGCGCGCGCAGGTGGCGGATGGTGCGACCGCAGCCGCAGCCGAAGTCGAGGATCGACGAGAACCCCTCGAGCGCCAGCCCGTTGCGCGCCAGGATATCCCGGATCGTCCCTACCGTGAGCGCGCCGGAGGCGAGGAACCACTCGACATCCGGGGTACCCGCGACCGCGACGATCAGGCCGAGCGGTGGGATCGGCAAGCCGTCCGGCGCGAGGCGACCCCGGTAGCCGAGGTTGCGGCGGAGCGAGCGACGGTCGATGCGTCGGCCGATCTCGTAGAGTCGGTACGCGGGACGGCTCAGGCCCGAGCGCCGCACCAGTTGACTCACCCCGCGATTGAACGCCTGCATTGGAGCCCCCCAGCCCCTCCCTGGACGACGATCCCGGCGGAAC
>DASSZN010000244.1:0-6587 GCA_035702805.1 Thermomicrobiaceae bacterium
GTCGCGAGCGGGTTCCGTTACCACCGGTCGCGCGGATATCGACCAGACCATGATGGGGCTGGCGCTGGAGCAGGCGCGCACGGCGCGCGGGCGGGTCGCGCCGAATCCGGCGGTCGGCGCCGTCGTGGCGCGGAACGGAGACGTCATCGCGGTCGGCGCCACGCAGCCGCCGCCGGGTCCCCACGCCGAGGTCGTCGCCCTGGCCGCCGCCGGCAACGCCGCGACCGGCGCGGACCTCTACGTCACGCTCGAGCCCTGTGCCCACCACGGCCGCACCCCGCCATGCACTGACGCGATTGTCGCGGCCGGGATCACGCGGGTCGTGGTTGCCGTGATCGACCCGAACCCGATCGTCCACTGGCGGGGGGTCGCGCAGCTCCAGGCGGCGGGCATCCGGGTGGAGATCGGCGCCGCGGCAGACTCCGCGGCCGAGGTCATCGCCGGATTCACCAAGCGTGTCGTGACCGGCCGGCCGCTCGTGACTGCGAAGTACGCCATGACCCTCGACGGGCGGATCGCGACGCGCACCGGCCATGCCCGCTGGATCAGCGGGGCCGCGTCGCGGGAGCACGCCCACCGCATCCGCGACCGCGTCGATGCCATTCTGGTCGGCGTCGGGACAGTCCTCGCCGACGATCCGCTGTTGACCACCCGCATCCCGCCCGAACGCGCCGGCTCGGGTGGGCCGCACCACCCGCTGCGCGTCATCCTCGACACGGCGGCACGCATGCCCTCCTCGGCGCGCATGCTCTCCCCGGAGACACCCGGCAGCACGCTGGTAGTGGTCGGCCCTGACGCGTCGTCCACGCGCGTGGAGGCACTGCAGCGCACCGACACGAACGTCGTCCACCTCCCCGTCAGCGACGGGCGGATCGATCCGTCCGCGGTGCTCGACCTCCTCGGGGAACTCGGGATCAACGACCTCCTGATCGAGGGAGGTCGGCGCATCCACGGCGCGTTCTTCGACGCCCACCTCGTCGACTGCGTCTCGGTCTACATCGGCCCGTCGATCGTGGGCGGCCTGGACGCGCCCGCGCCCGTGGGCGGGCGGGGCGTGGCGGTGATGCCGGCGGCGGCTCGCGTCGTCGATCAGCGGCTCACGGCGCTCGGTGACGACCTGCACCTCGAGGGCCGCGTGGTCTATCCGGAGAGGCCGGCGCATGTTTAGCGGCATCGTCGAGGAGATCGGTCGCATCGAGCGCGCCCAACAGACCGCAAGCGGTCGCCGCGTGACGATCGCCTGCCAGACTGCCCTGGAGGGCACGCGGATCGGCGACTCGATCGCGGTGGATGGGGTCTGTCTGACCGTCGCCGCGCGCAGCCCGTCGTCCTTTGCTGCCGACATCCAGCCGGTGACGGCCCGCCGCTCGACGCTCGGGGACACGCGCCCCGGTTCGCAGGTCAATCTGGAACGGTCGGTGGTGGCTGGCGGGCGGATCGGCGGGCACTACGTCCAGGGACACGTCGACGGCATCGGGCGGATCGTCGGCAAGCGCGGCGAGGGGACGGCGCTGGTCGTCGAGATCGCCGCGTCGCACGACGTGCTGCGCTACGCCGTTGAGCGAGGCTTCATCGCCGTCGACGGCGCCAGCCTGACCGTCGTGGCGCTCGGCCCGGATCGCCTGGTCGTCTCGCTGGTCTCCCACACGCAACAGCACCTCACGCTGCCGCAGCTCCCACTCGGCGCCGCGGTGAATCTGGAGGCGGACGTGATCGCCAAGTACGTGGAGCGGTTGATCACGCCGCACCGGAGCGAGGGATTCACCCTGGAGACCCTAGTTCGCGCGGGGTTCGTCTGAATCACGGGAGGAGTCCTGTCATGCCTCTGGCGAGCGTCGCCGACGCCGTCGCCGCCTACCGCGCCGGTCAGTTCGTCATCATCGTCGACGACGAGGATCGGGAGAACGAGGGGGATCTGGCCATCGCGGCCGAGGCCGTGACCCCCGCGGCGATCGCCTTCATGGTGCGCCATGCCGGCGGGCTGATCTGCGTCCCGATGCAGGGTGAGGATCTCGACCGGCTCGGCCTGCCGCTCATGGTGCCGCCCGATCGCAACGGGACGCAGTTCGGCACGGCGTTCACGGTTTCCGTGGAGGCCCGCGCAGGGGTTACGACGGGGATCTCCGCCTTCGACCGGGCGCACACGATTCAGGTGCTGACCGACCCGGCCGCACAACCCTCGGACCTCGTCCAGCCGGGCCACATCTTCCCGCTCCGCTGCCACCCGGACGGCGTCCTGGCGCGCCGAGGGCAGACCGAGGCAGCGGTCGCGCTGGCCGCGCTGGCGGGGATGCGACCGGCCGCGGTGATCTGCGAGATCATGGACGACGACGGCCGGATGGCCCGCCTGCCGTCGCTCGAGCGCTTCGCCGCTCGTCACCAGATCCCGCTCGTGTCGATCGCCGACCTGGTTGCCTACCGGATAGCCCAGCGTGACGGCGCGTCAGCGCAGCACCGCGCGCGGTCGCTCCCCAGCGTGCAGCGCGTCCTCGACACGCAGCTGCCGACCGCCGTCGGCCGGTTCCGCCTCGCCGCCTACCTGGACCGCGCGCGTCCGGGCGCGGACCCGCACCTCGCGCTGATTGCCGGCGACCTGTCCGGGACGCAGGGCATCCTCACCCGCGTGCACTCGGAATGCCTCACGGGGGACGTCTTCGGCTCCGGCCGCTGCGACTGCGGGCCGCAGCTGGGACGCGCGATGGCGCTGATCGCGGAGCACGGCCAGGGGGTCCTGCTCTATCTGCGGCAAGAGGGACGGGGCATCGGCCTGCTCAACAAGCTGCGGGCCTACGCGCTGCAGGACGACGGGCTCGACACGGTAGAAGCCAATCGTCAGCTGGGATTCCCAGCCGACGCCCGCGACTACCAGATCGCGGCCGACATCCTCCGCGACCTCGGGGTCTCGCGGGTCCGGCTGCTGACGAACAACCCGCACAAGCTGGCCGCGCTCGCCGAGCACGGGATCGCGGTGGTCGAGCGCGTGCCGCTGGTCGTCCCACCGGAGCCCACCAACCGCCACTACCTCCAAACCAAGCAGCAGAAGCTCGGGCACTGGCTGCCCGTCTCGTAGGGGGTTTCCTGGGTGAGGAAGGAATGCGCCGGATGAAGACCGTCGAGGGGATGCTCACCGGACGCGGCAAGCGCTTTGCCATCGTCGTGTCGCGCTTCAACGAACTGATCGGTAGCCAGCTCCTCGACGGGGCGCGCGATGCCCTGGTCCGGCACGAGGTAGTCGACGAGGACATCACGGTGGCCTGGGTGCCGGGCGCGTTCGAGATCCCGCTCGTCGCCAAGCGCGCGGCCTCGACCAAGCGCTACGACGCCGTCATCTGCCTGGGGGCCGTCATTCGCGGCGCGACGCCGCACTTCGACTACGTCGCGGCCGAGGTCTCCAAGGGCATCGCCAATGTCGGACTGGAGACCGGTGTCCCCACCATCTTCGGGGTGCTAACCACCGATTCAATCGAACAGGCTATCGAGCGGGCCGGCACGAAAGCCGGCAACCAGGGCTTCGCGGCGGCGATGGCCGCTATCGAGATGGCGAACCTGCTCGTGGAGCTGGAGCAGGAGAGCCACCACGAGGGCGACGAACCGGCGCGTGACCGCTAGCGCTGGACGATTTCCGAAGCCGACGCAGCGGAGGAGATGCGGCCGAGGCCAGAACCCGCAGAGGGAATGGTCTAGCCGCGGACCGCGGTCCGGCTGACCAGCCCCTCGTCGTTGGCGCTCCTCGCACCTGCCGCCGGTCCCGCCCGGCGGCTACGCCTGTGTCTTGCGCGCGACCGGGTAGAACGTGCGGAAGCGGAACCGGTCGTCGGCGATCAGCTGGAAGTAGGAGCCGAAGCGCTCCGCGCCCTCGGCGGCGGCCCGGTCGAGCGGGTGCTCCTGGTCCCCGTCGCCGGAGGTCGGCCGGAGGGCGTAGGTCGTCGTCCGCTCGGCCGGCACGCGCTTGGCATCCTCGATCCAGCGCCGCAGCTCTCGAGGCGGGACCAGCTGACCGTAGCCCGCGCCCGCCGAGGTCGAGATGCTCTCGTTGATCAGCGTGCCGCCCAGATCGTTGGCCCCCGCGTTGAGGCACAGCTGCGAGAGCTTGGGGCCTTCCTTGACCCAGGAGACCTGGATGTTGCGCACGTGCGGAGAGAGCATGATGCGGGCGATGGCGTGCATCTTCACGACCTCCTCGCCCGTCGCGCCCTCCCGGATGCCGGGCACCGTCCCCTTGCGGACCATCGGCGCCTCGGCGTGCACGAGGCTCAGCGGGACGAACTCGGTGAAGCCACCGGTGTCCTGCTGGATGTCGCGGATCAGTGCCAGGTGGGCGGCCCGCTGGCGATCGGTCTCGACGTGCCCGTACATGATGGTGGCGGTCGTCGGGATACCGGACCGGTGGGCGCCGGTGATCACGCGGATCCAGTCGGCCGTGGAGATGCGGCCCCGCGAGATGCGATGGCGCACCGCGTCATCCAGGATCTCCGCCGAGGTTCCGGGCAGGGAGCCGACCCCCGCCTCCTTCAACCGGAGGAGGTACTCCTCGATGGAGCAGCGCGCGCGGATGGAGCCGTAGAGGACCTCCTCCGGCGAGAAGCCGTGGATGTGCATCTCCGGAAGCTCCGCCTTGATCGCCCGGCAAACCGTGGGGTAGAGATCCGGGTCCATCTTCGGCGGCAGCCCGGCCTGGATGCAGACCTCGGTCGCGCCGACCTCCCAGGCCTCGCGCGCCCGGCGGACCAGCTCCTCGAGCGGCAGGAAGTAGCCCTGTTCCTCGCGGTGACCGCGACTGAAGGCGCAGAAGCCGCACCGCTTGATGCAGACGTTGGTGAAGTTGATGTTGCGGTTGACCACGTAGGTGACGGTGTCGCCGACCGCCCGCCGGCGCAGCGCGTCCGCCACCACCGTGAGGAGCAGCAGCTCGGTCCCGTGGACCCCGAAGAGTCGCTCACCCTCGTCGATCGTGATCTCCTGCTCGGCGAGCGCCCGGTCCAGGATGCCCGCGATGGCCGGCTCGCACGCGGCCAGCAGCCCATCGAGCGTCCGCTCCAGCGTGGGAAAGCCCATCACCCGTTCTCCTTGTCGCGTCGGACCAAACCGGACTCATCCACCAGCTCCTGGATGCGCGCATGCAGACGTGGCGCGACGAACGCGTCCATCCGCCGCACGTAGGCGGGGTAGAGCGCGGTCCGCTCCCGCAGCGCGAAGCCCGCGTCGGCACTCGCCGCCCGCAATTCGGCCACCTGAGGCCAGGCCCGCTCCGGGTTGATGTGGTCCAGCGTCACCGGCGAGATGCCGCCCCAGTCGTTGATGCCGGCCAGCAGGTAGGTGCTGTAGGCCTCCGGGGCGAGGTTGGGCGGCGCCTGCACGGCCACGGTCGACCCGAAGATCAGCCGGGCGACCGCGATGGTGCGGAGCATGTCGAGCATGGTCGGCTCCGGCCAACCGCGCATGCGGATATCGCCCTTGCGGCGGAAGTTCTGGATGATGACCTCCTGGATGTGGCCGTACCGATCCTGCTGCTCCTTGATCGCCAGGAGCGCATCGACGCGCTCCGCCGGGGTCTCGCCGATCCCGATCAGGATACCCGTGGTGAACGGCACCCGCTGCCGACCGGCGGCCTCGATGGCGGCGAGGCGGATGGCCGGTACCTTGTCGGGGCAGCCCCGGTGCGCCCCGCCCTTCTCGAGGAGGCGCTCGCTGGTCGTCTCGAGCATCATCCCCATGCTGACGGTCACGTCGCGCAGCGCCGCGATGTCCTCCGCGGTCATGACGCCGGGATTGGCGTGGGGCAGGAGCCCCGTCTCCTGCAGGACGAGCGCGCACATCTCGCGCAGGTACGCGATGGTGGTGGCGTAGCCGCGCTCGGCCAGCCAGCGGCGATAGCTCGGGTAGCGCACCTCCGGCTTGTCGCCCAGGCTGAAGAGCGCCTCCTTGCAGCCGGCCCGGCGACCGGCCTCGGCGACCGCCAGCACCTCGTCGGGCGTCATCGTGTGCCCACGCGGGTCGCTTGGCCGCCGGACGAAGGTACAGTAGGCGCATTGGTCGCGGCAGAGGTGGGTGAGCGGGATGAAGACCTTCCGCGAGTAGGTCACGACGTTCCCGGTGCATCGGTCTCGGAGTGCGCTGGCCGCGTGCATCAGCGCAACCAACTGCGTGCCGCGCGCCTCGATCAACTGGAGCGCCGCCTGCCGGGGCAGACTGCCGCCGCTGGCCGCCTGATCGAGCGCGTCCTGCTCAAGCACCGCTCGCATGTGCGCTCGTGATTCCTTTCTGTCCGCCGCAACCGCTCCGTGAATGACCACGGCATCCGGCAACCGCATGAGCTCGCTGCGCTGCCAGCGGGAGGCGTCATGGCGATACGGGAGAGCCCGTCCACGCGCGAGGCGTGTGCGATCTCCTACTCGGGCCCCGAGATCGTGACATCCGGTCGCCGGTCCTCCGAGCATCGACGTCATGGCCGCTGAAGAAGACGAGACCGCCGAGCGGGATTGGTCCCCGCCCCGGCGCTAGCTCGCGGTATAGATCTGGCTTCCGCCCTTTCGGAACTCCCGGGCCTTCTCCTGCAGACCGACCGCGACGGCCTCGTCGGCGGCGAC
>DASSZN010000350.1:0-8179 GCA_035702805.1 Thermomicrobiaceae bacterium
GCACGCAGGTGCCGCACACCATGCGCACTGTCATCGCCGGGGCGATCGGCATGCCGGAGTTCGACGTGCGCGTCATTGCCCCGGATGTGGGCGGCGCCTTCGGCGCCAAGGGGGGCGTCTACCCCGAGTACATCCTGACCGCCGCTCTCGCCCGCAAGCTCGGCCGCCCGGTCCGGTGGACCGAGACGCGCAGCGAGAGCTTCCTGGCCACGAACCACGGCCGCGACCAGGTCCAGCGCCTGCGCGCCGCCGTCGACGACCGTGGGCAGGTCCTCGGCCTGACCGTCGACATCCTCTCGAACACCGGCGCCTACAACGCCGCCATGGTGGCCGCCCAGACCGGCCGCATGTCCACCGGCGCCTACGCGATCCGGAACCTGCGCACCGTCGTGCGTGGCGTTATGACCAACACCACGCCCACCGGTGCCTACCGCGGCGCCGGCCGGCCCGAGGCGGCCTACATGCTCGAGCGGCTGATGGACGCCATCGCCCGGGAGCTGGGCCTCGACCCGGCCGACGTCCGGCGCCGCAACTTCATCCCAGCCGACGCCTTCCCCTACAAGGGCGCCACCGGCGTGGTCTACGACAGCGGCAACTACGCACGGGCGCTCGACGAGGCGCTGCGGCGCATCGACTACCCGGCCGTGCGCGCCGAGCACGCGGCGGCGCGCGCCGAGGGGCGCGTCGTCGGGCTGGGCATGGCGCTGTACTGCGAGTTTGCCGGTCCCGGCTGGGACAGCGCGGACGTCCGCGTTCAGCCCAGCGGCACCGTCACCGTGATGATCGGAATCTCGCCCCACGGCCAGGGCGAGGAGACGACCTTCGCCCAGCTGGTCGCCGACGAGCTCGGCATCGCCATGGAGGATGTCGTCATCCGCGCCAGCGACACGGCGATCACGCCGCAGGGGATCGGCACCTTCGGCAGCCGCGGCACCTCGGTCGGTGGCTCGGCAGTCCTGCTGGCCACGCGACAGGTGCGAGACAAGGCACGCCGCATCGCCGCCCACCTCCTCGAGGTGGCGGAGGAGGACGTCGACTTCGCTGACGGCCGCTTCACGGTGCGTGGCACGCCCGACCGGGCCCTGACCTTCAAGCAGGTGGCCCGCGCCGCCTACAACTTCATGGGCCTGCCCGGCGGCCTCGAGCCGGGGCTCGACGCCACCAGCTACTTCATGCCGGACGGCCGGACCTTCCCGTTCGGCGCCCACGTGGCGCTGGTCGAGGTCGACCCGTCCAGCGGCGCTCTCCAGGTACTGCGCTACCTGGCGGTTGACGACTGCGGGCCGCTCCTCAACCCGATGCTGGTCGAGGGGCAGGTGGTCGGCGGACTGGCCCAGGGGCTGGGTCAGGCGATTCAGGAGCACATCGTCTACGACGACAGCGGACAGATCCTCACCGGGTCGTTCATGGACTACGCCGCGCCCCGCGCGGCTCAGATGCCGCCCATCGAGACCGGCCACACGGTCACGCCCAGCCCGTTCAATCCGCTCGGCGTCAAGGGGGTCGGTGAGGCGGGGACGACCGGCGGACCGCCGGCACTGGTCAACGCCGTGCTCGACGCGCTCGCTCCCCTCGGCGTAACCGCTCTCGACATGCCGCTGACGCCCGAGACGATCTGGTCGGCGATGCAGGTCGCGAAGAAGGACGACGCGTAGGTTACGACCTCGACCCCGCGATCCGGACCCCTCGACCCGGCCTCCGGGCCGGCTCTCGTCTTCGCGTGCGGAAACCCGGCACCGGGCGAGCAACGGCCTCCCCGTCGCTCCTCCGGGGCGGTGCATTGCGCCCGCAGGCTACACGTGGAACCCGAGCAGATTCCAGTACAGCAGGAGAGGAATGAAGGCGGCCTCCGCCAGCAACACGATGGCACCGTACGCCAACTGGCCCCGGGTCCAGGCCTGGCGCCGCCATCGCACGGCCGTCAGTGCGATCAGCGCCACCGTCGCTGCGATGGACAGCAGTGGCAGGCAAAGCAGAGCGTACAGAATGGTCGGTCTGTCGTAGGTCAACCAGGAGTAGCCCAGGTCCTGCGTCGCGGAGGCGCTGAGGAGCACCACGACGAGCGCCACGACGAAGACCGCGTTCAGCGCACCGATCAGCGCCCCGAGCGGACGGGGTCCGGCCACCGCTCGCCCATTGCGCACGACCGGCAGACGCGCGCGCGTTGTCCATCGACGAAGCCGTCGGACGGACGCCGGGATCATCCACGCGCCGAGCAGGGACAGGAAGACGAGGACGAGCACCGCGACGTACGGCAGCTGTACCGGGTTCGTTGCGTACCAGGGAAGCCGGTTGTAGGTGTCGTTTCCGATCAGCAAGCGGTCTACGCGGCCGCGACTGCCCCTCAAGAACGGCCACCTGAACGTCACGCCGTCAACGGCATACGCGAAGACGAGCGGCGCGATTTGCGTGAGGCGCAGCGCGCTGCCGTCGGGGTAGGTTACGATCAAGCGCTCCCCTCCCGCGTCCGCGACCGTGATCTCCTCAGTGGCGACGCGCAGCTTCTCGACCGTGGTATGCGATGACCGCGCCGGGATGTATGTTCCCGTGAACTCGCCCAGCGCGCCGCGCAGACCCGGCGGCGTCACCGGTGCCGGCTCCGGGGGCTTCGGAAAGGCTCGGCTGACTAGCTGGTGCTCGAGGTCCTGCATCCAGCTGCTGTCGTTCGAGTTGGCGGCGACGAAGAAGCCGAAGTGCTGGTCCGGGAGGAGGCTGAGGTAGCTGGCGTAGCCCCGGACGTCCCCCTCTTTCGAGAGGATCGTCACACCGTTGCGCTGGTAGCGCTGGTAGCCGTACGCCATGGCGTCGAAGCTGGGGCCGGGGACCGCCTGGAAGTGTGCCCGCTGCATGTCGGCGCGGGCCGACGCCGAGAGGACCGGATCCTTGCCGGCACCTAGCTGTTCGATCATGAAGCGGCCCATGTCGGCCGCCGTGGTGCTCATCGCGTCGGCCGGCGCGTCGTCGAAGTACTCGAACGGCGCCGGTGTGACCGACGCGCCGGTCACGTCGTAGCCGGTCGCCCGCCGGCTCGCCAGGGAGGGCGGCAGCGGCTGGGCGAACGACGTGTGCTCCATCCCGAGCGGCCCGAACACCTGGCCGGCCAGGTACTGGTCGAAGAGCTGCCCCGACACCGACTGGACGACGTACCCCGCCAGGGCAAAGCTGTAGTTGGAGTAGCTGAAGATGGAGCCGGGCGGCGTCACCCGTGCCGGCATGCGGGTCGCCAGGTAGACACCGAGCGGCTGCACATCCCTCGCGTTCAACGTCGCGATGTCCAGGGTACGGTCCTCGAAACCCGCGGTGTGCGTCAGGAGCTCGGACAGCGTCACCGGCTCGGGATAGGTCGGCGGCACCTGGAAGCCGCGCAGGTACCGGTTCACGTCGGTGTCGAGCCGCAGTCGGCCACGGTCGGCCAGCTGCATCACCGCCGCGGTCGTCAGGACCTTGGAGACGGATGCCACCCGGAAGAGCGTCGTCTGGGGGTCGACCGGTGTCTTCTGGGCGAGGTTCGCGTAGCCGAAGCCGCGCTCGTAGACGACCGTGCCGTTGTCGACGAAAGCGACGACGGCGCCGGGTACGTGGGCCGCGGCCATGCTCCGGGTCACGTAGGGATCGACGAACGCCGCCAGCTGGGTGGCGCTGGACAGGTTAAGCGGCGGCGGAGCGGCCGAGGCCGCCGCCGGGACCAGCGCCGCGAGCGTCGCGGCCCCGAGGACCAGCAGCATCCAAACGTGAAACAGCCGATGGGCGTGCCACCGCATGCCCGCCATCGTACACCTGAGGGACAGAGCGGCAGCGTTCCCACTCCGAGTGAGGTGTCCCGTCGCGGCGAAATGGGCGCGAAGCGCCGGTCGCTACGCCTTGGTGGGGTCCGGCTGCGCCCGCGTCTCGGCGATCATGCCCGCCTCGACCCCCGATGGCAGCTCGGTGCTCTCCATCGCCTCGACCTCGTCGCGCAGGTTCTGTACCTGACGGCCCAGCGACCAGAGGTAGAAGCCGATCACCAGCCAGCTCACGAAGAACGCGGCGAACAGGTAAACCAGGTTGCGATCCATCAGACGGCCATCCCCTCCCGAGCTTCGGCCTGCCGCTCGGCCAGCTGGAACTGGCGCTCGGCGACCCGGTCCTTGAGCGACTCGATCATGTACTTCTGCAGCAGCATCCAGACGTAGAGGAACGTGAACGCGACCAGCGAGACCATGAAGGTGACGAACATGCTGGCCGGCATGGCCGGCCCACCGGACGTCAGCAGCACCGGCTGCGGGTGCAGCGTGCGCCACCACTCGACCGACATGTAGATGATCGGCACGTCGACCGCCCCGATGATGCCCAGCACCGCCGAGTAGCGCGCCGCTCGGTCGGCGTCACCGGCGTAGGCGCGCAGCATGAAGTACCCCAGGTAGATGAACCACAGGATCAGCGTCGTCGTCAGGCGCGCGTCCCAGGTCCACCACGTGTTCCAGATCGGCCGTCCCCACAGAGAGCCGGTCAGGAGCACCAGCGTGGTGAAGATCAGCCCGATCTCCGCCGACGAGCGCGCCAGCCGGTCCCACGGCTGGGTGCGGCGCACCAGGTAGCCGATCCCGCCGATCGCCACCAGGAACGTCGAGAGGAAGGCCATGGTGGCGATCGGCACGTGGATGTAGAAGATGCGTTGCGGCTGTCCCTGCACCGAGTCGGTCGGCGCATAGAGGAACATCATGTAGATCGCCACCGCCATCAGGACCGCGGTCACGACCCCGATCCCGGCGGTCACGCGACCCAGCGTCGTTCCGCGTCTCGCTCCCATCCTCACTCCTCCACGACTCGCTCGAACAAGACGAACGCCAGCGACAGGAAGATCAGGTCGAACGCGACCAGCAGATTCAGCCAGGGGACCGCCTCGCCGGTCTGCCCCGTCAGTGCGAGCTCCGCCGCCTTCACCGTGCCGATCACCAGCGGCACCGACAGCGGGAAGAGCAGCACCGGGAAGAGCACCTCCCGCGCCTGCGTGCCGGACGCCATCACCGCGAAGAGCGTCCCGATGCTGGCAAAGCCGAGCGTGCCCAGCAGTAGCGCGGCCAGCAGCAGCGGGCGGTACACCGGCAGGTTGTACAGCGCGCCGAAGATCGGCACCGCGATCACCTCGACGACCAGGATGAACAGCAGGTTCCCCGCGAGTTTGCCGAGGTAAAGGATACCGCGATCGACGGGGCAGAGGAGGAGCCCGTCGAGCGACCCGCGATCCCGCTCGAGAGCGATCGACCGCGACAGCCCGAGCATCCCGGCGAAGGTAAAGGCCACCCAGAGCGCGCCCGCTCCGCTGGCGGCCCGGTTTACCCCGGTCAGGTCGAACGCGAAGTTGAAAGTGATAATCGTCAGCACCGCGAACACGAACATCCCGCCGAACAGCTCTTTGGTGCGGACCTCGGTCAGCAGGTCCTTCCAGGCAACCGCCGAGACCTTGGCCAGCGCGTTCACCGTGAGAACCCGAGCGCCCGGTCGAGGCCGACCACGTCGAGGTCGGCCGCGTCCGCCGTCAGGGTGACCCGTCCGGCCCGCAGCACCACCACGTGGTCGACGGTGGCCAGACCGAACCCCAGGTCGTGCGTGGTGATGACCGCGCTGCCGCCCTCGGCCGCGTGCCCCGCGATCGCGTCCGCCAGCAGGGCCATGCCGCCGCGGTCGAGCCCGGAGTCCGGCTCGTCGAGCAGGAGCAGCGACGGCCGGTGCAGGAGCGCGCGGCCGAGCGCCAGCCGCTGCTGCATGCCGCGCGAGAAGGTGCGCACGCGGTCGCCGCGGCGATCCTCCAGGCCGACGAGCGTCAGCACCTCGGTGATGCGCCGGTCCGGCTCCGGGACGTCGTACATGCGGGCGTAGAAGGCGAGGTTCTCGGCGGCCGTCAGGTCCTCGTAGAGGTAGGGCTGGTGCGCCACCACGCCGATCCGGCGCCGCGCCGCCTGGGCGGCCTGCTCGACCGGCAGGCCATCGATCGCGAGCTGCCCGCCGGTGGGACGACTGAGCGTGGCCAGGATGCGCAACAGCGTCGTCTTGCCGGCGCCGTTCGGGCCGAGCAGCGCCAGACGCTCGCCCGGTCGCACGAGCAGATCGACGCCGCGCAGCGCCATGCGGTTGCCGAACCGCTTGGTGATGCCGAGGGCACGGATGCGTGGCAGCGGCGCCTCGACGGGCGCCGCCTCCCAGGTCTCGACCGCCGTCGGTGCCTGCACCTCGTTCACGACGTGGGCGGGGCCGCTTCCGGTGGCGACACGGGCCGTCGCGCCAGCTCGCGCAACTGCAGGATCTCGCGGTCGATCTCCCGGTCGACCGCCCCCGACTCTTGCTCGAGCTCGCGCAGCACCTCGGCCGCCTCACGGATATAGCGGGCGCGCATCTCGTGGTACTCGGCGTCGCCGACCTTTCCCAGCGAGTAGTCGAACTCGGCGTCGCGGATCGCGTCGAGCAGGTACACCCGGCGCGCGCGCAGGTCCGCCAGCCGCTGCGGCGTGACGACCACCGCGCCCTTGCGCGCTCCCAGCAGTGGCTGCAGCACGAACGCGAACACGAGCACGGTGACCACGCCGAGGATCATGTAGCCGATCGTCATGCGCCCGCGTCCAATCTGTCGAGGTCGCGCATGAGCCGCTCCTCGTACCGGCGCAGCTCTTCCGGATCCATGGGCGGTCCCGCGGCACCGTCGGCGGTCGCCTCACGGCCGCGCCGCTGGAGGAAGAACGCGGTCAGCAGCACGACGCCGACCAGCAGCCCAACGACCGGGCCGAGCCAGAGGACCCCCATGATCCCCTGCTTCGGCGGCTGGCGCAGGATCCCCACGCCGTAGCTGTGGACGAAGTAGTCCATGATCTGCTGGCGCGACTCGCCCTGGTCCAGCTTGGTCTGGATCAGCTGGCGCATCTCGCCCGACAGCTGCGAGGTCGAGTCGCGGACGCTCAGCCCCTCGCAGACCGGACAGTTCAACGAGTTCGCGATGTCGAGCGCCTCTGGCGACAGCGTCTGGTCGGCCAGTGTCACCCCCGGCACCAGCGCCAGCGCGAGCACGACCGTCAACACCGCGAGCAGGATGCTACGCCTCACTGAGCGCCGCCTCTCGAACCGGCTGGACCACCTCCCGGCGGATGGGCTGTGGCGACGGCCAGAGCAGCGTGAGCATGCCGATCACGTAGACCAGGCCGCCGATCCAGATCCAGCTCACCATGGGGTTGATGAAGACGCGCAACCCCGCCGTGCCGTCCTGCTGGAACTGGTCCAGCACCACGTAGACGTCGTTGACGCCGATCGTGCGGATTCCCATCTCCGCGGTCGGCTGCGACGTGAACCCCGTGTAGAAGAACCGGTAGCTCTCGACCGACCCCTCGGACACGCCGTTCTGGGAGATGTTCAACACCGCCCCGACCGACTGCCCCTGAGCGGTGATGCGGTTGTCGAGGCCCTGGTAGGTCAGCGTGTAGCCGTCGATGGTGCCGGTCTGGCCCGGTTTGAACGTGAATTCCCGCTCTACCTGGAAGAAGTTCGAGCCGATGATCCCGAGCGCCATGATCGCGATGGCGATGTGGACGATGTAGCCGCCATAGCGCCGCCCGTTCTTGCGCACCAGCATCGCGACGGCCAGCGGGTAGATCTCGCCGGTGTTCTTGTGCCGCACGCGCGCCCCGCGCACGTACTCCATCACCGTCGTGCCGATGGCGAAGATCACCACCGAGGCCGCCATCGACGGCACCCACTCCCGCCAGAGGTAGAGCAGGATCGGGAAGGCGATCACGCCCGCGACGACCGGGTAGAGCATGTTCCGCAGCAGCAGCTGCCACGAGGAGTGCCGCCAGGCCAGCAGCGGCCCGATCCCCATCAGGAACATCAGGGCGAGCATCAGCGGCCCGTTGACCTCCATGTAGAACGGGGGCCCGATGGTGAGCTGCAGGTTCTTGAAGAGCTGGGTCACCAGCGGGAAGATCGTGCCCCACAGCGTGGCAAAGGTGATCGCCGCGAAGATCAGGTTGTTGAGCAGGAAGCCCGACTCGCGTGAGACCACCGACTCGATCGCCCGGTCGCTCTGCAGCCCCGGCAGGCGGTAGATCAGCAAGGCGACCGAGACCACGATCACGACCGCCAGGTAGCCGAGGAACCAGGGGCCGATCGACGAGACGGCGAAGGCGTGGACCGACGAGATCAGCCCGCTGCGCAC
>DASSZN010000007.1:0-3294 GCA_035702805.1 Thermomicrobiaceae bacterium
GTCGGCGCGATCGGGATGGCGACCGACGCGCGCGACCTGGTGCTGCGGGTGCCCGAGGAGGCGCGTGACGGCCTGGCGCGGGTGCTCGCGGCGCGCGGCCTGGACGGGCGTGGGCCACTGGTCGTGCTGCACCCCGGCTGCAGCATGCCGGCGCGGACGTACCCCTGGGAGCTGTACGCCGAGGTGGCGGGCCTGCTCGCCCGGCGGCTGGGCGCGACCGTGGCGCTGACCGGCACCGAGGACGAGCGGGAGCTGGTCGCGCGCGTCTGGTGGCGCATCGACCCGCGCTGGCGCCGCGCGGCGCTCCAGCTCGCGGGCGAGCTCGACTTTCCGGCCTTCTGTGCGCTGGTCGACACGGCCGACCTCACGATCACCAACAACACCGGACCGATGCACGTCGCGGCGGCGCTGAAGACGCCGGTCGTCGCCCTGTTCGCGCTGACCAACCCGCCCGAGCAGTGGGGCCCCTGGCAGGTGCCCCATCGCCAGCTCTACCACGACGTGCCCTGTCGCATCTGCTACAGCCGGGTCTGCCCGCACGGCCACGAGTGCCTGCGGCTGGTCGAGCCGGCGATGGTGGTCGCGGCTGCCGAGGAGCTGCTAACCGAGGCGGCCGGCCGGCCGGTCAGCCTGGTGGGCGGCGAGGGGAGGCGGGCATGACGCCGAACCCCTGGCTGGACGCGCGCAACCTGGTCGCGATGCGGCTCGACAACATCGGCGACGTGATCATGCTCGGACCGGCGCTGCGGGCGGTCAAGGAAGCGTCGCCGTCGGCTCGCCTCACGCTGCTGGCCAGCCGCGCGGGGGCGACCGCCGCGCCGCTCCTGCCGTGGGTCGACGACGTGATGGTCTGGAAGCCGGTCTGGCAGGACGTCGGCAACCGCATCCCGTTCGACCCGGCGCGGGAGAGGGCGCTCGTCGACGAGCTCACGGCGCGCCGCTTCGACGCCGCTTTGATCTTCACCTCGTTCAGCCAGACCCCGCACGTGCCGGGCTACGTCTGCTACCTGGCCGGCATCCCGCTGCGGGCGGGCGAGTCCAAGGAGTTCGGCGGCAGCACGCTGACGGACGAGCTGCGGGGCGCTCCCGACGAGTTGCACCAGGTCGAGCGTAACCTGCGCCTGGTCGAGCACGTCGGATTTCCCGTCCGCGACGGCCGGCTGGCTGTCGCGCTCCGGCCCGAGGCCCGCGCGGCGGTGCCGGCGCTGCTGCGGGAGGCCGGGATCGACCCGGACGCCCCGTTCGTGCTGCTCCACCCCGGGGCAAGCGCGGCGGCGCGTCGCTATCCGGCCGAGCGCGCCGCCAAGGTCGCCCGGCGGCTGGCGGCGCGCGGGTGGCCGGTGCTGGTGACCGGCGTGGCACGTGAGGCGGACCTGGTTGAGCGGGCCGCCGCCGGGTCTCCGGGTGTCCACCCGCTCGTCGGCCGGACGACGCTCGCCGAGTTCGCGGGGCTGGTGGAGCATGCCGCGCTGGTCATCTGTGGCAACACCCTGCCGCTGCACCTGGCCGACGCCCTGGGCACGCCGGTGCTGGCGCTCTACTCGGGTACCGACGCCGACGAGCAGTGGCGCGCGCGGTACACCTCCACCCGGCTGCTCCGGCGCGAGACGGCCTGCTACCCGTGCTACCGGTTCGACTGCCCGATTGGCCAGCCGTGCCTGGCGATCCCGCCGGACGAGGTGGTCGCGGCGGCGGAGGAGTTGCTGGCGTCGGCGGTCGCCACGCCGCGGACGGGGGCGGCGAGATGAACGAGCGGCTCGCCCCACACCGGCAGCAGGTACGCAAGATCGCGGTGCTGCGGGCGCTGCAGCTGGGCGACATGCTGGTAGCGGTGCCGGCACTTCGCTCGCTGCGGGCGGGCTTCCCGGACGCCGAGATCACGCTGATCGGGCTGCCCTGGGCCCGTGCCTTCGCCCGGCGCTACCCGCGCTACCTGGACCGGTTCGTCGAGTTCGCGGGCTATCCCGGCATCGCCGAGGTGCCGGTCGAGCCCGCCCGCACGGCGCGCTTCCTGGCGGAGCAGCGGGCGTACGGCTTCGACCTGGTCGTGCAGCTTCACGGCAGCGGCCGGGCGAGTAACCCCTGCGCGCTGGCGCTCGGCGGCGCGGCGACGGCGGGCTACTACGAGGGAGAGCAGCCGGCCGGCCTGGCGATCGGCGCGCCCTACCCGAGCGGTGCGCCGGAGATCCTGCGCAACCTCGGATTGGCCCGGCTCCTCGGTTGCCCGGACACCGGCACGTCGCTCGAGTTCCCGATCGAGGACGACGACCGGGCGGAGGCGGATGCCCTGCTGGAGGGGATCGGGCCGCGACCGTGGATCGGGATCCACCCGGGCGCGCGGCCGCCCGCCCGGCGCTGGTCTCCCGAGCGCTTCGCCGTGGTCGCGGACCGGCTGGTCGCGCGCACCGGCGGCAGCGTGGTGCTCACCGGGAGCGCCGACGAACTGGCGACGGTACGGGCCGTGGCGCGGGTGATGGCGAACGTCCCGCTGGTCACGGCCGGCCGGACCAGCCTGGGCGGGCTCGCCGCGCTGATTGCCGCCTGCGACCTCTTCGTCGGCAACGACACGGGTCCGGCGCACCTGGCGGTCGCGGTCGACACGCCCAGCGTGGTCCTGTTCGGGCCGGCGGACCACCGTCGCTGGGCGCCCTTGGAGCCTCGCCGACACGCGACGGTGCGGGTGCCGGTGGCCTGCAGTCCGTGTCCGTACTGGGAGTGCCCGATCGACCACCGCTGCCTGCGCCGGATCTCGGCCGACATGGTGTGCGCGGCGGCCGAGTCGCTGGCAACGATGGGAGCGTTCCGGTGAGACGGCTCAAGATCCTGATCTGGCACATCCACGGTAGCTACCTGAACACGCTGGCCCGGCTGGACCACGACTGGTACCTACCGACCAGGCCGGGCCGGCCGGAGGGCTACGGCGGGCGCGGCCCGACCTTCGATCTCGGGTACAACGTGCGCGAGGTGCCCGCCGAGCACGTGCGGGATCTCGACCTGGACCTGGTGATCTACCAGACGCCGAAGAACTGGCGCGAGGACCGGGCGGAGATCCTGAGCCCGGAGCAGCAGCGCTTGCCGGCGATCTACCTCGAGCACAACACGCCGAAGCCGGACGCGGTCAACAGCCATCACTCGATCGACGACCCCGGCGTGCTCCTCGTCCACGTCACCCACTACAACCGAATGATGTGGGACAGCGGCCGGTCGACGACGATGGTAATCGAACACAGCGTGGCCATCGACCCGGCCGTGCGCTACCGGGGCCACCTCGCGCGCGGCGTCATGGTCGCCAAC
>DASSZN010000077.1:0-7703 GCA_035702805.1 Thermomicrobiaceae bacterium
CGGACCGCCGCCGCGAGACCCACCATACCACCGCGACCCTGTGACCCGCGTTAGAGCCGCGTCCGCATGCTAGGGCACGCGGGCACGCATGCCTGCGGCATCGACCGCGAACGGCCGGCGGTGCGGCATACTAGGGGACGCGCCGCGCCCGCCGCGCCGCCCGATCGCGCCGGTCGACTGCCGGCACCGCGTCGCCGTTGGAGTCGTTGAGGAGAGCCCCATGCTGGATCGCGAAGAGGCCGCGCGCGAGCACGTCGCCCGCATCGTCGCCGACCTGAGCCGTCCCGAGGCCTACCCCGACCCCACCGGCGCCGTCGCGCTCGAGGAGACCCACGCCTCGGTCGTCTTCCTCACCGACCGCTACGTCTACAAGGTCAAGAAGCCGGTCGACTTCGGGTTCCTCGACTTCAGCACCTTCGAGAAACGCGCCTTCTACTGCCGCGAGGAGCTGCGGCTCAACCGGCGCCTGACCGACGGCGTCTACCTCGACGTCGTGCCGGTGGTCGAGGTCGGCGGGCGCCTCCAGGTCTTCGGCGAGGGCCCGGTGGTCGAGGACGCGGTCCGCATGCGCCGCCTGCCCGACGACCGGATGCTGGCCCACCTGGTCGACACCGGGCAGGTCGACGAGTCGGTCTTCCCGGTGCTGGCGGAGCGCCTGGCTCGCTTCTACCGCGAAGCCGTTACCGGACCGGGCGTCGACGAGTGGGGCACCGCCGACGCGGCCGCGTTCAGCATCCAGGAGAACGTCGAGCAGACGCAGCCCTACGCCGGGACCATCATCGCCCCGCTCCAGCTCCGCCTGGTCGACGAGGTGTCGCGGGAGTTCTTCGCCCGGGAGGCCGACCTCTTCGCGCGGCGCCTCGCCGAGGGGCGCATCCGCGAGGGGCACGGCGACCTCCACCTGGCCCACATCTGCGTGCTCGGCGACCGCCCCGAGGACCTCCAGATCATCGACGGGGTCGAGTTCAACCCGCGCCTGCGCTGCGGCGACGTGGCCGTCGACGTCGCCTTCCTGGCGATGGACCTCGACTACCACGGGCGCTCGGACCTGGCGCGCCGCTTCGTCGCGCTCCTCGCGGAGCGGCTCGGCGATCCGGAGCTGGAGCGGCTCGTCCACTTCTTCTCGATCTACCGGGCGCACGTGCGGGCCAAGGTCGCCTGCCTGCGCCTCGACGAGATCGCGCCCGAGCTGCCCGAGTACCTGCCCGTCAAGGGCGAGGCCGAGCGCTACATCGACCTGGCGACCTCCTACATGGTCGAGCCGGCCCGCCCGACCCTGTTCCTCGTCGGCGGGCTCTCCGGCACCGGCAAGAGCGTGATCGCCCGCCGGCTGGCCCGCGCCCTCGGCGCGTCGCACGTCTCCTCGGACGTGGTCCGCAAGGCGCTCGCGGGCCGCGCGCCCGAGAGCCACGAGCCCGCCGCCTTCGGCGCGGGCATCTACTCGCGGGAGTCGACCGAGCGCACCTACGAGGTCCTGCTGGAACGCGCCCGGGAGGCGCTCGGCGCCGGCCGCTCGATCGTGCTCGACGCGACCTTCCTCGACCCACGCTGGCGCGAGGAGGCGGCCCGCTCCGCCGGGCTGGCCGGGGCGGACATGCTGCTGGTGGAGTGCCGCTGCGCGCCGGAGGTGGTCCAGGCGCGGCTGGCCCGCCGCGGCAGGGTGGCCGCCGAGGCGAGCGAGGCGGACTGGGCGGTCTACCAGCGCCAGCGCGAGCGCTACGGCGAGACGCTCGTCGCCGTCGACCGCCTGCCGCAGTTGATCGTCGACACCGACCGCCCGTCGGCCGCGGTGCTCGACACGCTGCTGGAGCACGTCGAGCTGCGGCGGCGGATCTGACGGCCCATCACGCCGGTTGACCCGACCAGCGGCCTGCCCGGGGCTACGCCGTCGCCGCGCCGTCCGTGTCGCTCAGCAGCGGCGGCTCGGCCAGCTTGAGGTAGCGGCGCACGCTCATCCGGTTGCGCGCGTCGTCGGCCAGGCCCAGCAGCTTGAGCAGGTCCTCCTCGGTGGCCCCCTCATGGGCGCGGTCGACCGCGAACGTGTCGCGCAGCGACTGCGGCGAGACGTGCTTGGTCAGGGCGGCGGCCGTGGCGACGCGCTCCACCAGCTTGTTCAGCGACTGCGGGAAGATCGGGAAGAGCCGCTCCGCGTCGGGGTAGGCCGCCCGAAATTCCTGGTAGATCGCCGTCAGCGCCGCGTCCCCGGCCAGCTTGCGCTCGCGGCCGCGGTGGCGGACGTCCTCGTAGAAGACGTAGACCACCGGGTGGGCCGGGTCGGACAGGTCCAGGTGCTCGGCGCGTAGCTGCAGCACCTCCGCGCGCGACAGGCCCAGCTTGAGCATCAGCCAGACCGCGAGCCGGGCGCGCGGGCCGTCCGCGTCCGCCGCCTCCAGCAGGCGCTCCTGCTCCTCGGCGAAGAGGGGCCGCGGCGTCTTGAGGGGGATGTGCTCGGGGTAGAAGGACTCGCTGGGGTCGGCCTCGAGCACCCGCGCCCGCTTGATCAGGAACTTGAACAGGCCGGAGATGGAGGTCAGGCGGCGCTTGCGCGTCGAGCGGTTGTTACTCTCGTCCAGAAAGTGGCCGACGTCGCGCGGGCGGATCTGCCCGACCGGCTTGGGGCCGATGGACTGCTCGAACACGGCCAGGTCGTAGCTGTACGACTTGACGGTGTTGGCGGGGTGGCCGGACTGCTCGAGATAGCGCCGGTACCAGTAGCGGGCGACGTCCAGGCTGGAGTCGGCGGTGAGCTCCGGCATGATGGCGACGTGGCCGCGCAGGCGCCCGTCCCGGTCGAGGTCGAAGAGGGCCGGCTGGACCGGCCGGCCGGCCGGATCGCGCGCGGCGTCCTCGTCACGGACGGCGTCGGAGGTCGACACGCTGCGCTCCCTTGCCGAATGCGCTCACTCGTTCTACTCGCTACACGAGCCTAGCCAGGAGGCGCGGTTGTGTCAAGCGACGGGCGTCATCGGTGGCGAGGTTCGACCGGGATCACGAGCCGTAGTCGCCGATCCAGCGGACCAGCGGGTAGTCCGGGCCCATGGTGCGCTGGAGCCGGCGGTCGGCCGTCCAGACCGGAGTGCCGAGGAGTTCGGCGAGCGCGACGTACAGGCTGTCGTAGATCGACGAAATGGCGTGGCGCTGGGCCAATGTCCAGGCTTGACGGTAGAGCCGTTGCGAGTGGATTTTCCGGATGGTGAGGTTCAAGAAGGCCGCTACCGCGTCGTTCGCCTGATCGACGGTGAGACGGATGTCTGGGTCTCCACGCGAGGTGCGTCGATAGATGGCGTTCATCACCTCGCTCGTCATGTGCGGCGGGCAGACAAACTGTCCCCCGGCGATGACGGTGTCTGTGCGTAGCCTCACTGCCTGTTGTGCGTGCTCCTCGGGGAGCACCCACTTGATCGCGACACTGGCGTCTACCAGGCGCACGCTCACGAGTCAAATGAGCGCGCGTCTCGCTCCTCGTTGATCAGCTCAGCCGACGACGGAAACGGCCTCCCTCCGTGCGCTTTCAGTATGCGCGCCCGGACTGCGTTCGCCCGCTCTATGGCCGCCAACTGCTCGGCGATCTCCTCCGGTGTGAGCGGCGGGATCTCCAGGTCGTCGTCGAACGCGGGCTCGATCACGAGGTCGTCGGGAACCAGCAGATCTTCGACCTCGCTCCGGCGCAGCCGCACGGCACGCACACCGATGCGGTAGCGCGTCAGCCGGCCCTGCTTGATCCAGCGGCTCAGCGTCATGGTGCTGACCTTCAGCAGCGCCGCGGCCTCCTTGATGGTCAGCAACTCGTCGTTGCGGGTGCGGTCCACGGGTGCTCCCTCATCGAGGCGACGTGTTGATTCAGATTTATAGTAACACGAGGGAACAGGAGACAACACCAATGACTCACCGGCGGGGCACTGGCCGGGCTCAGACGGGTTACCGGAGTCGTTGCCCGTCGTGGCGCCGCGCCGACCGTGCCAACCCGGCAGGGCGTCAGCCGCCGTGACGCCGGAACGCGCGCAGCGCCGCCAGGCGCTCGCCGGCCTCCTCCAGCGTCTCCGGCTGCTTGGCGAAGCAGAAGCGCGCCTGGAGCGGCGCGGTTGACGGGTCGGCGTAGAAGGCCGACGGCGGGATCGCGGCGACCCCGACCTCGGTCGTCAGGAAGCGGCAGAAGCTCACGTCGTCGGCGAAGCCGAGCCCGCCGATGTCCGCCATCAGGAAGAAGCTGCCGCGCGCCGGCAGCACCGGCAGGCCGGCCGCCTCGAGGCCGCGCCGCAGCCGGTCGCGCAGGTCGGTGTAGCGCGCCGCCAGCTCGGTGTAGTAGCCGCTCGCCGGCGCCTGCTCGATGGCGATCGCCATCGCCTCCTGCAGCGGCGTGGCGGTGGCGAAGGTGATGAACTGGTGGGTGCCGCGGATCGCCCGCGTCAGCTCCGGCGCCGCGATCGCGTAGCCGATCTTCCAGCCCGTCATTGAGAAGGTCTTGCCGGTCGAGTTGAGCGTCACCGTGCGCTCCCACATGCCCGGCAGGGTGGCGATCGGGACGTGCTCGGCGCCGTCGAAGATGATCCGCTCGTAGACCTCGTCGGTGATCGCGAGCAGGTCGTGCTCGCGGCAGACGGCCGCGATCATCTCCAGTTCGGCGCGGTCGAACACCTTGCCGGTGGGGTTGTGCGGGCTGTTGACGACGATGGCGCGCGTGCGGGGTCCGACGGCCGCCGCCAGGCGCGCCGGGTCGAGCGACCAGTCGGGCGGCTCGAGCCGCACGTAGCGGGGCACGCCCCCGGCGAAGACGACCTGCGCCGGGTAGGCGTCGTAGCACGGCTCGAGCAGGATCACCTCATCACCGGGGTCGAGGAAGGCCAGGAAGCTCGCCAGCATCCCCTCGGTCGCGCCGGTCGTGACCGTCACCTCGGCCTCCGGGTCGACCGCGTGGCCGTGGTCCGCGCTGAACCCGGCGGCCACGGCCCGGCGCAGCCGGGGGATGCCGTGGCTGGGGGCGTACTGGTTGAGGTCGGCCTGGATGGCGGTCGCCGCGGCCTGCTTGACCAGCTCCGGCCCCGGGAAGTCGGGGAAGCCCTGGCCCAGGTTGATCGCGCCGTGCTCGATCGCCAGCCGGCTCATCTCGCTGAAGACCGACGTGCCGAAGTCCTCCAGCCGCCGTGCCGCGATGCGCCGCATCTCTCCCGCCCTCCCGCTCTCCGTCCCGCGCCCGGATAGGCGGGAGGGGTGCCGGATCCCGGCACCCCTCCCGGTCTCGGGCTTCCCGTGTCGTGAGCGCTCAGCCGACCCGCGCCGGGTGCCGCGCCCGCAGCGTCCGCGCCGCCGCGACCATGTGCTCGAGCGACGGCCACACCTCGGCGTTGCCGCGCGTCTTGAGCCCACAGTCCGGGTTGACCCAGATCTGGCCGGGGTCGAGCACCTCGCTCGCCTGCTCGAGCAGCGTCACCATCTCGTCCGCGCTCGGCACGCGGGGCGAGTGGATGTCGTACACCCCCGGGCCGATCTGGCGGCCGTAGCGGTGGTCGATGAAGGCGCGCAGCAGCTCGGCGTTGCTGCGGCTATTCTCGATCGAGATCACGTCGGCGTCCAGCGCCTCGATCGACTCGATGATGTCGTTGAACTCGCTGTAGCACATGTGGGTGTGGATCTGCGTGTCGTTGTCCACGCCCGAGGACGCCAGCCGGAAGGCCTGGACCGCCCAGTCGAGGTAGCGGCCCCAGTCCTCGTGCCGCAGCGGCAGCCCCTCGCGCAGCGCCGGCTCGTCGATCTGGATCACGCGGATGCCCGCCGACTCCAGGTCGCGCACCTCGTCGCGCAGCGCCGCCGCGATCTGGAAGGCGACGTCGCGCCGCGGCAGGTCCTCGCGCGGGAAGGACCAGTTCAGGATCGTCACCGGCCCGGTCAGCATCCCCTTGATCGGCTTGCCGCTCAGGGACTGCGCGTAGTTGATCGTGTCGACCGTCATCGGCTCCGGCCGGTAGACGTCGCCGTAGATGATCGGCGGGCGCACGCAGCGGCTGCCGTAGGACTGCACCCAGGCGTGCTCGGTGACGGCGAAGCCGCCCAGCTTCTCGGCGAAGAACTCGACCATGTCGGTCCGCTCGAACTCGCCGTGGACCAGCACGTCGAGGCCGATCTCCTCCTGGTGGCGGATGAGCTCGCGCATCTGGGCGTGGATGAAGTCCCAGTACTCCGCGTCCGAGATGGAGCCCCGGCGCCAGCGAGCGCGCATCGCGCGGACCTCCCCCGTCTGGGGGTAGCTGCCGATGGTGGTGGTGGGGTACTCCGGCAGGTTCAGGCTGCGGGCCTGGGCGCGGATGCGCGTCTCGAAGGGCGCCGCGCGCCGGAAGTCCGCCTCGTCGAGGGCCGCCATGCGGGCGGCGGTCGGCGCGTGGTGGATGCGCGCCGAGTCGAGCGCGCCGCGGCGCAGGGCGGCGTCGGCCTCGAGCGTCTCGGCGATCGCGGCGCGGCCCTCGTTGAGGCCGCGCGTCAGCGTCGCCACCTCGCCCAGGCGCTGCTCGGCGAAGGCCAGCAGCGGCGCGACCTCGGCGTCGAGCCCCGTCTCGAGCGCGACGTCGTAGGGCAGGTGCTGGAGCGAGCTCGAGGGCTGCACCCACAGCCGGTCGCTGTCGACGCGGGCGGCGATCCGCTCGAGCCGGCCGAGCGTCTCGTCCAGGTTCGCGCGCCAGACGTTGCGGCCGTTGACGACCCCGGCGCCCAGCGTCTTGTCGGCGGGGAAGCCCCGCTGCAGCAGCCGGTCCAGGTTGTCGGGCGTGCGCACGAAGTCGAGGCCGACCCCCTCGACGGGCAGCCCCATCACCGTGTCCCAGTTGCCGCCGAGCGACTCGAAGTAGGTCTGCAGCATCAGCCGGGGCCGCTCGCCGCCCTCGGCCAGCCGGGCGTAGGCCCGGGTGAAGAGGGCCAGCTCCGCCGCGCTCCGGTCCTGGACCAGCGTCGGCTCGTCGATCTGCACCCACTCGGCGCCGGCCCGCGCCAGCCGCGCCAGCACCTCGGCGTAGACCGGCAGGAGCCCATCCAGTTCCTCGTCCAGGGGCCGGCTGTGGTGCTTGCCCAGCAGCAGGAAGGAGACCGGGCCGATCAGGACCGGCTTGGCCGGCCGGCCGAGCTGGGCGGTCGCCTCGGCGAACTCGGCGAACGGCTTGTCGCTGGCCAGCCGCGGCGCGCCGGCGTCGAGCTCCGGCACCAGGTAGTGGTAGTTGGTGTCGAACCACTTGGTCAGCTCGAGCGCCGGGGTCTCGTCGGCGCCGCGCGCCATGGCGAAGTAGGTCGGCAGGTCGACGTCGCCGCTCACCGCGCCGAAGCGGGCCGGCACCAGGCCGGTCAGGCAGATGGTGTCGAGCACCTGGTCGTAGTAGCTGAAGTCGTTGGCCGGGATCAGGTCGATGCCGGCCTGCTGCTGGGCCGCCCAGGCCGCGCGGCGGATGCCCCGCGCCGTCTCGGCGAGCTGCTCCGCCGTGACCTTGCCCGACCAGTAGCTCTCGACCGCCTTCTTCAGCTCCCGGTGCTTGCCGATGCGTGGGTATCCCAGGATGGAGCTCTTCGCCATCGCGCTCTCCTCTAGGCCAGCTGCCAAGCGGGCGGTCGTCCCCCGACCCTCCCCGAGTTCGCCCTCCGCGCTCACGATCGCCCCCGGCGACGCGCGGCACGCCACGGCCGTCGCGTGCGGCCGGGCGACGGCCAACTCTATCTGAAGTTCGCCT
>DASSZN010000094.1:0-27823 GCA_035702805.1 Thermomicrobiaceae bacterium
GGCCTTCCGGGAGACACTCGGGGCCGCCGACCTGGCCACCCCCGACGGCGTCGGCGTGATCCTCGCCTCGCGCCTCGCCGGGAGACCGCTGCGGGGACGCGTCGCCGGCGTCGACCTGGTCGCGGCGCTCGCCGCGCGCGACGACCCGGACGTGCGCCTCTTCCTGCTCGGCGCCGCGCCCGGCATCGCCGCGCGGGCCGCCGACGCGCTCGTTCGCGAGCACCCCGCCTGCCGCGTCGCCGGGACGCTGTCCGGCTCGCCAAGCCCGGCCGACGCGCCGGCGATCCTGGCCGCGCTCGCCGCCGCCCGGCCGACCGTGCTGCTCGTCGCGTTCGGCGCGCCCGCGCAGGACCGCTGGATCGCCAACCACGCGACGGATCTTGCCGCCTGTGGCATAGTGGTAGCTGCCGGAGTCGGCGGGACTTTCGACTACCTGGCCGGGGCCGTGCCCCGGGCACCCCGTCTGGTGCGCCAGCTCGGTTTCGAGTGGCTCTACCGCTTGATCCGCCAGCCCTGGCGTTGGCGGCGGCAGCTGGCGCTGCCGCGCTTCGTGGTGCTTGTCCTCCGGCAGCGCCCTAGCTGGGTGCCGGACCGGGCCCGGGAGTGACGGAACAACGTGGTGATCTCCGACATCGACGAGCGGCAGTGTACCTACCACCCCAACGTGCGCACGCGCCTGCGCTGCAGCAAGTGTGGCACGCCGATCTGCCCGCGCTGCGCGGTCGAGACGCCGGTCGGCTACCGCTGCCCGGATTGCGCCGCCGTGCGCGGCCTGCCTACCTACCGCACCACGCCGCAGGCGCTCGTCAAGAGCATCCTGGTGGGTGCGGTCGTCGCCATCGCCGTCGGCTTCCTCTGGGGGTACTTCCCCGCCTGGGAGTTCTACCTTTCGCTCTTGCTTGGCTTCGGCGTGGCCGAGGGGATGTCCTGGGCCGCCAACTACAAGCGCGGCGGCGACCTCCAGGCGATCGCCGTCCTGTGCGTGCTTGGGGGTCTGGCCGTGTCGCGCGTGGTGCTCGCACAGCGCCTCGGCATCCCGCCGACCGCTCTCCCGAGCGTGCTTGGCGAGCCCGGTACGTCGCAGGCACTTCAGTTCCAGCCGCTCCCAGACCTCCTCTTCGCCGCGCTCGCGGTCATCATCCCCATCGTTCGATTCCGGTAGGGCGGCGATGAGCGATCTCGGAAGCCTGCGCCCGATCCTCGACGCGGTCCGCGGCCGTCGCGTCCTCGTCGTCGGAGACCTCTACCTCGACCGGTACGTCTTCGGCCACCCCGCGCGCATCTCGCGTGAGGCGCCGGTACCGGTACTGGAGGAGACGCGCCGGGAGGACCGGCCCGGCGGCGGTACCGCGCCCGCCCTGGCCATCAAAGCGCTGGGTGGCGAGGTCTGGCAGAGCGGCGTCGTGGGCAACGACGACGAGGGCCGTCAGCTCTGCCGCATGCTCGACGAGCGCGACATCCACGTCGAGGGCATCCTGACCGACCCGACGCGCCCCACCACGACCAAGAACCGGGTCGTCGCCGAGGGGCCGTTCAACGTCTTCCCGCAACAGATGGTGCGCGTCGACCGCCAGGACCGCCGCCCCATCGACGGCGCGATTGCCCGCAGCCTGGCCGCCTACGTCGAGGCCACCGCCGCGTCCGTGGACGCCGTGCTCCTCTCCGACTACCGCAGCGGCGTCATCGTGCCCGACGTGATCGCCGCCGCCCGCGACGCCTCGCCGCTGGCGACCGTCGACTCGCAGGGAGCGCTGGCCGACTTCCGCGGGCTGGGGCTGGTCAAGTGCAACCAGGCCGAGGCCGAGGCGTACCTGGGCCGGCCGCTCGATGGCGACGACCGGCGTGAGCGCCTGACGGCCCTGCGCGAGCGGCTCGACTGCCGGCGGCTCGTCGTCACGCTCGGCCCGGCCGGCGCGGCGCTCGTCACCGACGACGGCGGTTACCGAGAGGTCCCGCCGCTCGTGCGCCGCCAGGTGTTCGACGTCACCGGTGCCGGCGACACCGTGATCGCGGTCATGACCGCCGCGCTGGCCGCCGGAGCCGACTCGGTCTCCGCGCTGCAGCTCTCGCAGGTCGCGGCCGGGCTGGTGATCGCCAAGTGGGGCAACGCTCAGGCCGACCGTGCCGAGATCGACGCCGCCCTCGACGAGGAGTAGCGGCGAAGCCGGCCGAATGGGCCGACCTGCCTCAACCGGCCGACTCCAGCGCATGACGCGACGAACTTGGCCCGCGCGGGACACCGCACGGCTGAGCGCTGGTGGCGCTCCTCCGTCACGCGCTCAAGGTCGAGAACTGCGGCAGGTGCTCCCGGTTCTGGGCCAGCATCACGTTGACCATCTCCCGGATCTCGGCCAGCGACAGGACCGCCGCCGTCAGCGGGTCGTGGCAGATCGCCTGGTAGACCAGCCGGGGGTCGCCGGTCAGCGCCGCCTCGACCGCCATCTCCTCGATCTGCGACGTCAGGCTCGTCAACGCCGCCACCTGCGACGGCAGCGCCCCGACGTAGGTCGGGCTGAACCCCTTCTTGCTCGCCCAGGCCGGCACCTCCACGCAGGCGTCCGGCGGCAGGTTCGTGATCAGGCCGGTGTTGGCCAGGTTGCCGTTGAACTCCACCGGCTCACCGCCCAGGAGCGCGTTGATGATCGGGGCCGCGTACTCGGTGCCGCGGCGCAGGTCGAGCGGCTCGCGGAACCAGGCGTCCACCGTCTCATGCCAGTGGTCCCGCTGCGCGCGCCGCCGCTGCAGGCTGAACTGGTGGTGCCCGGGGTTCCAGCCGGTGCCGTGCGTGCAGTACTGCTCCAGCAGGTCGGGCCGCTTGCGGAACCAGGCGTTGTACTCGGAGTTATGTCCAGACGACTCGGTGACGTAGTAGTCGAACGCCAGGAACATCTCGTTGCGGACCTGCTCCTCATCGTAGACCTCCGGCCGCGTCGTGACCGCCTCGCGGATCAGCGGGTAGGCGTCCTGCCCGTTCCAGTCGTAGCGGAGGTACCACGCCATGTGATTGATCCCGGCGCAGGTGTAGGTGATCTCCTCGATCGGGGCGCCGATCCAGCGCGCCAGCATCGCCGCCGTACCCTGCACCGAGTGGCACAGGCCGGTCACCGTCACTCGCGTCTCACGCTGGATCGCCCGACAGAGCATGGCCATGGGGTTGGTGTAGTTGAGCAAGTAGGCGCCAGGCGCGACCTCCTCGATGTCGCGGCAGATGTCGAGCATCACCGGGACGGTTCGGAGCGCCCGGAAGACTCCAGAGGGGCCGCGCGTGTCGCCGACGTTGATCGAGACGCCGTAGCGCCCCGGGATGAGGAGGTCGTGCTGCCAGACGTCGATGCCGCCCGGCAGGATGGTGCAGACCACGGCGTCGGCGCCCTCCAGCGCCTCTCGCCTGTCCAGCGTCGCCAGCACCCGCGCGGGCACATCACTGGCCGCGACGTAGCGCTCGGTCGCGCGACGGGCGAAGTCAAGCCCCTGCGGGTCGATGTCCATCAGGGCAATCGTGGCGTCCTGGAGCAGCGGGAAGGTCAAGAGGTCCCGCACCAGATTCCGGGTGAAGACGAAGCTGCCGGCGCCGATGAAAGTGACTTTGGTCACGTGGTCCCTCCCCTGGGCGTGCGAGCGAGCGGCGGCATACGCGGTCGGCACTCGCGATTCTAGCCCAACCTCGTCGAAGCGCCGCGTCGACGCTTCCGGGTGGCCGGGCCGGCCGAGCCCTCGGCGACGTCCGCGCCCGGCGTGCTACGATTCCGCTTCACGGCGCGCGACGGCGCCCGGCTTCCGCGACGCGGCGCGAGGGACGATGGGCCAGGTCATCCCGTTCGACGACATCCAGGCGCTCGGCGAGCGGCTGCGCCGCGAGGGCAAGCGCGTCGTCTTCACCAACGGGCACTTCGACCTCCTCCACATTGGCCACCTGCGTTACCTCCAGGCGGCGCGCGCCCTCGGCGACGTCCTGGTCGTCGGCATCAACGACGACCGCGTCACCGCCCGACGCAAGGGTCCGACCCGACCGATCGTTCCCGAGGCGGAGCGCGCCGAGCTCGTGGCCGGCCTCGCCTGCGTCGACTACGTCACGATCTTCCACGAGGAGACCGCCGAGGAGGTCGTGCAGCGCCTGCGCCCCGACGTCTACGTCAAGGGGGGTGATTACGCCGCCGACGCCGACGGCGAGGCGGCCGATCGACAGCCGCTGCCGGAGGCGCGAACTGTCCGCGGCTACGGCGGAGAGGTCCACATCGTCCCGCTCATCCCCGGCCGGTCGACCACCGACATCGAGCGACGCATCGCCCAGCGCCTCGCCGCGGAGCGCGCCTGATGGTTAGCGCGGAGGAGTCGGCGGCAGCCGCCGCCGAGGCCGAGGCGAGCGACCGCGGCCGGATCGCCAAAGCCGCGGCCATCATCATGGTCGGGACGATCCTCAGCCGCTTGCTCGGCCTGGGACGCGAGCAGATCAGTTCCTGGCTCTTCGGCACCGGCGACCCGATTGCCGCCTTCACCATCGCCGACAACATCCAGACGATCCTCTACAACCTGGTCATGAGCGGCATGATGGAGGCGGCCCTGGTGCCGGTCCTGACCGCCTACGCCGTGCCGGAGCTGCGTCAGGAACTGCGGCGCATCGTCGGCGCGCTCCTCGTGCTGGCCCTCATCGTCATCGGCGCCGCAGTGGTGCTGATGGAGATCTTCGCCCCGGCGGTGGTGGTCGTCATGACCGCCATCGGCGGCGATCCGGGCGCCCACGGCGCCGCTACGCTGGCCCTTACCCTGACCCTGGTGCGGATGATTCTGCCGGCCGTGCTGCTGCTGGCGCTGTCGACGATCCTGATGTCGACCCTCTACGCGCTGCACCGCTTCGCCCGGCCGGCCATGTCCCTCGCCGTGCGCAACGCGGCGGTGGTGGTGACGGCGCTCGTCCTGGGCGGCACCGCCTTCGGCGTGCGCAGCCTGGCGCTCGGCCTGGTCATCGGCGCGGCCCTCCTCTTCGCCCTGATGCTCCCCGGCCTGCGCGACGCCCTGCCCCGGCCCAACCTCGACTTCCACCACCCCGCGGTCCGCCGCATCCTGGCGCTCTACCTGCCGATCGCGATCGGCCTGGTCAGCAACACGGTCGCGCTGGTCATCGACCGCAACCTGGCCTGGGGAGCCGGGCCGAACGCGCTCGGCGGCATGCGCTACGCCACCACCCTCAACCAGCTGATTCTCGGCATCGTGGCGGCGGCCACCTCGCTCGCCGCCCTGCCCACCCTGTCGCGCCACTTCAACAACGGCGACGAGGATGCCTACCAGCGCACCCTCGCCAACGGCCTGAAGATGGTGACCGTCATGGTCGTGCCGGCCACCTTCGGCATGGCCGCCATCGCCTGGCCCACCGTCGACCTGCTCTTCTTCCACGGCGCCACCACGCTGGCCGGTGCCCAGGCGATCCTGGTCGCCCTGCTCGGCTACCTGCCCGGCACCTTCTTCGCCGCGTTCGACCAGGTACTGATCTTCGGCTACTACGCACGGCAGAACACGACCAAGCCGGTCGTGGTGGGCGTCATCGCGGTCGGCGTCTACCTGGCCGTCGCGCTGCCGCTGGTCCACCCACTGGGGATGCTCGGGCTGGTGCTGGCCAACTCGGCCCAGTTCACCTTCCACGCTCTTGCCATGTGGTGGCTGATGCACCACGACCTCGGCCGCGTCGGCGACGCCACCGTCGGCCGGACGATCCGCGTGGCCGTGGCGGTCGGCGTGGTGATGGCGGCGGCGGTCTTCGCACTGGCGCGCGCGATCGAGGGGGTACCGCTCGCGGCGCTGGCGCTGACGCCGGGCGGGAGCGTGCCGCATCGGCTGGCGGCGGTGGCGCTGCCGGTGGCGGTCGGCGCGGCAGTCTACGTCGCCGGGCTCCACCTGTTCGGCGTCGATGAGGTCCGCACCATCCAGCGCGGGCTCAGCCGCCGGCTCGGTCGGGCCGCGCGCTAGGGTCCGCGCGGGTGAACGGAAGGGTGAACCGGTGCTCTGGGTCTGGGCGACGATCCGCTGGATCCATCTCCTCTCCGCGATCGCCTGGATCGGCGGCCAGCTCTTCATCGTGCTGGTGCTGCTGCCGATCATGCGCGCCGCCCTGCCGCCCGACGAGCGGACGCTCCTCTTCGCGAAGGTCGGCGAGCGCTTCGCGGTGGTCTCCTGGGTGGCCCTGGCGCTGCTGGTCGTGACCGGGTTTCTCAACGGCGAGCGCCGGGGGATCGTCTGGGGTGAGCTCCTGGACAGCAGCTACGGCCAGCGGCTGGCGATCAAGCTCGGACTGGTGGCGGTCGTGATCGTCATCACCCTGGTCCACGCGCTCTACTTCGGCCAGCGCCTGACGACACTGGCGGAGCGGGCGAGATCCTCGACCACCGTCGACGAGGCAGCGACCCGGGAGCGCCGTGGCCTGCAGCGTGCCTCGATCCTCCTGTCCAGCGTCAATCTCCTGCTCAACCTCGTCATCGTGCTCCTGGCGGCCTCGCTCGTCGCCTGAACGGCGCCGACCGCGGTGGACCGAGTGGACCGAGGGTGGCGCGGTCGCCGGAGCCACGCGGTGTCAGATGGCGCGGGCCACCACGATGCCGGCCAGGATCGCGGCCAGCCCGGCTGCCAGGCTGACGACGATGTTGAGGGTACCCTCGAGGATGCTGCCCGCCAGCAGGAGCTGCATCGTCTCGTAGGAGAAGGTCGAGAAGGTCGTGTAGGCGCCGATGAAACCGACCGCGATCAGCGGGCGGATCTCGGCGGGGAAACTGGCGCGCTCTGTCGCCAGCGTCATGATGAAGCCGAGCAGGAGCGAGCCGGTCACGTTGACGGCGAGGGTACCGTAGGGGAAGGTCGCGCCCAACTTCTGCGCGACCCAGGTGCTGACGACCAGCCGGGAGATCGCCCCGAGCGCGCCACCGATGCCGACCAGCAGGAACTCCACGTCACCTCCCCTGCTCCGCCCGAGCACCACACGAAAAGGCCCCTACCCGGAAGGTAGGAGCCATCAGTGCGCCGTGCGCACGCCGTCGCGAGCCCCATCGCCGGGGCCAGTCTAGCAGACCTCCGCCGTCACGGTCAGTTCGCCTGGGGGTAGACCGCCAGCGACATCCCGTTGAAGTAGCCCCAGGAGCGCATGAAGTCGGCCCAGTCGAACGTCCGGTAGCTACCGTCGCCCGGGTCGGCGACGTACACACCGTTGGCGTCGTAGCCGTAGACCACGACGGCATGCTCCTGCGGGACCAGGGCGAAGCGCTGCCCGTTGACCCACTGGTAGGAGCGCGTCTGCACGGAGGTCATGTTGGTGATCCAGGCGATCACCGGGTGCCCCGCCTTGATCTGCTGCTTCAGCAGGTCGGCGTTCCCGTTCGCGTAGAAGACGTCACCGTTGAAGCCGTACTGGTTCAGCATCGGCACCAGCGGCTCCGGGTAGACGCCGTAGTCGGTAGTGCCGCCGAAGGCGCCCGTCATCGAGCCGCGGAAGCCCAGGTGCGGGTTCGCGTTGTACGGCATGTTCTCGATGAACACCCACTCCGAGACCTGGTTGCCCCAGTAGGCCGTGGCGATGCTCAGCGCCGCCGCCTCGCAGCTGAGCGGGAGCGACTGCCGCTGCACCGGCATCCCGCGCAGCTCGACCAGGCCGTTGTTACCGATCGTGGCCGCGCCGGGAATGCGCAGCAACTGCCCCACCTGGATCTGGTTCGGGTCGGTGATCCCGTTGGCCTGCGACAGGGCGGCCACGGTGATGCCGTGCTGCGCGGCGATCTGCCCCAGCGTCTCACCCGCTACCACCAGGTGGAGCGGGACGCTCCCGGTCGTGCCCGACGTCGTGGCCGGCTGGGTCGAGGAGGGCGACAGGTTCGGCACCGCGAGCTGACCGCCGGCGATGATCAGGTTGGGGTTGGTCAGACCGTTGAGCTGCGCCAGAGAGTTGACGGTCATCCCATACTGCGCGGCGATGCCCGCCAGCGTGTCCCCCGGGCCGATCGTGACCTCCTGGGCCGTGGCGGCCGGACTGCCCGGCGCCGACGGCACGATGGTCAGCGTCGAGCCGACCTGGATCAGGTTGGGGTTCGTGATGCCGTTGAGGGAGGCGATGTGCTGCACGCTCACCTGGTACTCGGAGGCGATGCCCGACAGCGTATCGCCCGGCTGCACCACGTGCGTCTGGGCCGCGGCGGCCGTCTGGGTCCCGACCAGCAGGGCCGTCGCCACGAGCGCCGACACCGCGCCGCCGCGGTGTGCTCGCGACCGGCGCGTTCGCGCGGCGCGGCGGCCGAACTGATGGACGCCCGGCGCCACGCGCAACGCTCGCGGTGCGGACTCCACCATGACGGCGTCCCGACCTCCCAGCCGCCCGGCATAGAGGGCGACGAGATTCCGGTCGTCCCGCACCGTCTCGCTCGCCATCGTGCCTCCCTCCGAGGTTCCACCGACCTGTCCGGCCGTACAAGCTGTACGTACACTGTGCTCGAGTCTAGCACCACTGTGCCCGCTGGGCAACCCGGCACGCCCATGAGCTCCCGACGAGCGCGTCGGCTCCCGCCGACGGCGGCCGGTGCACGCTGGACCTTGGGGACATGAGGCCGTCAGGGAGAGAGAACGGGTGCGTTGCGGCTGAGACGGGGTTCGGAGGCGATGACGGGACGGCACATCGGGGTGCGGAACCGCTCGACGCCGTCCGGCGGGCTCTGGTCGCGGTGGCGCACCCGGACGATCCGAAGGCGCACCGCGGAGGCATCGCGCTCCACCTCACGCAGGGCGGGCCGCGCGGGTCGCCCTGGCCGCACGCCTCGCCGACGCGTGCCAGGTACCGGGCCCCGCCGCGCCGGAGCACAGCTACCGCGCATGCGCGGCTGCGCTCGGCGACGGAGTCGGCATCCCGCTCGCGGAGGCGCTCAAAGTGGTGCGCTTAGAGTGACGGACGGCACTCAGCCCAGCAGCACGCCCTCGTCGGCCAGCAGCGCGTTCAACCCGCGCGCAAGTGCCTCGCGCGTACTCGCGTCCAGCCGGGCGATCGCCTGGCTCGTTCGCTCCGGGTTCACCGGGTGAAGTTGCTCGATGACGGCGCGTCCGTCGTCCGTCAGGTCGTTGAGAACCACGCGCCGGTCGCGCGGGTCGTCGGCGCGAAAGGTCAGGCCCTGTCGCACCAGCCGGTCCAGGATGCCGGTGACGGTCGGGGTAGAGACCGCGAGCTGCCGCGCGAGCATCGAGACGCGCGTTGGCCCCTCCAGGTAGAGGATGCGCATCACGCGCAACTGCTGCATCGTGAGGTTGGGCCACCCGTCCGAGAGTGCCTCCGGCCCCGGCTGCAGCTGTATGAACACCCGCCGGAGCAGGGCAGCGAGGGCTGCGTCGGCCACCGGGTGTTGCTGGTCGCTCGCCAGCACGGTCGCTGTCATCGGCTTGCCCGCCCTTTCCTCCCCCGTGGCCCGCCCAGCGCGTGGCCCCGGAGAGTCCTCTCCTCGACCGGTCGGCCACGGACCCATCACCGGCACGACCGGAACGTCTTCCCCAATTGCCAGTATAGCGGTTCTCATTTCGGTCGCGCTATACGTAGCTGGTCCTATCCTCCGGCGAACTGGCCCCGACACGCCAATCCTGCATCCGCGCCAGCCTTGACTGTCGAGGTGAACGACCGTACGCCGTCCCTCGGTCGTCAAGGACCTCGACCTGATATGGTTGGTCGGCTGGGGCGCCTGGGACACCGGGTGCCGCGACCCGTACGCACGACGCCGCAGGGAGCGAAGAGGGAGGCATGCCATGGCTGAGAATCCGACGCTGCACGGTCAGCCGCGTTCGATCCTGGGCAAACAGGTGAAGCACCTGCGCCGGGCGGGCCAGCTGCCCGGCATCGTCTACGGTCCGGTGGTCAGCCCGGCGCGTCCGGTGACCGTGGACGCCCACGAGTTCGACGAGGTCTATCGTCGGACCGGCGCGACCGCGCTCGTCGACCTGACCGTCGACGGCGAGACGCACGTCGTCTTCATCCGGGAGGTAGATCGCGAGCCGGTCAAGAAGGCGCCGCTGAACATCAACTTCTACGCGCCGGCGCTCAACCGGCCGATCGACGCCAACGTCCCGGTCGTCGCGGTGGGTGAGCTTCCAGGTACTGTCGACGGGATCCTGACCCACCACCGCGCCGAAGTTCTCGTTCGCGCCCTGCCGCGCGACCTGCCGCAGCAGATCGAGGTGGATCTCTCGGCACTCAGCGATGTCGACCGCGCGATCATGGTCGCGGACCTCGCCATGCCGGCGGGCGTCGAGCTGCTGACGCCGGGCGACGACATCATCGTCTCGCTCGAGACGCCGGCCGCGGTGGAGGAGCCGGTCCTGCCCGAGGCGCAGGATGTGCTCGCCGAGGAGACGGGCGACCGGCCGGCCGAGATGCGGCCGGATACTGGCCCGATCGAGGAGCCGCGCTAGTCGCGGGCCACGGCCGGCGCGTCAGCGTGCCGGCCCACGCCTCACCGCACCCTGCTCAGGGCGCGGCGGACCCGGCTACGGTCGCGGCCACGGCCGGGGCCACCGCGCCCGCGAACACCTCCAGCTGCTCGAGCTGGTACTCGCCGAGCGGCCAGAAGATGAACGTGTCCATCCGCCGCTCCCGGTAGAGGCGGACCAGGTAGTCCACCCAGCCCGTCGCCGGCAGCAGCGGCGTGCCCCGTCGCAGCTGGCCGGTGTCCTGGCGCAACCCCGGCAGGTCGATCATCCCCATCACGTTGTAGCCGCGGCGGATCTCCTCGGGCGACCGGCCCGCGCGCTCCGCCCCCCGGTCGATCGCGCGGTTGACCTCCGCCAGCTCATCCTCGCCGACGTACCCGTTGCTCACCAGTACGCCGTCCGCGTACTGCCCCGTCAGGCGCAGCATGCGCGGCCGGTTCGCCCCGATCCAGAGTCGGATGGGATGCGCCGGCGCGGGGCCGAAGTGCGCGCCGTGGACGTGATGGTGCTTGCCGGCAAAGGTGAAGCCGCGCTCGCCCCGCCACAGGCCCCGGATCACCTGGATCGCCTCGGCGAAGGCGTCGACGATCTCGGCATGGTCCGGCATGGCGCCGCCGAAGCCTTCCAGCGCCTGGCGGAACCCGCCCGCGCCGATCCCCAGTTCTGCCCGGCCGCCGCTCAGCACGTCGAGCGTGGCGGCGGCCTTGGCCAGCATGGCCGGTGGCCGCAGCGGCAGCGGCGACACGTTGGTGCCGAGGTGGACCCGCTCCGTCGCTCCCGCCAGCAGCGTCAATAGCGTCCAGGTGTCGAAGAAGTTCGCCAGGTACGGGTGGTCCTGGATCATCACTAGCTCGATCGCGGCGCTGGCGTCGGCGATCCGGGCGCGCCGAAACGCGTCGGCGGGGTCCTCGACCCCGGGGTGGACGTTGAGGCCGAATAGGGGAGACGGTCGGTCCATCGTCGCGCTGCTCCTCTCCGCGTTGCGCCCACTACCGGGCGCCACCCTCGCGCAACGGAGCGCGCCCGCCGGCTATTCCGCCCGGGCGAGGCCGAGCCGCCTGCCGGCGTCAGTCCCCGAGTGCCGGCGCCGGCCGGCTCTCGCGCACCGGCTGGCGCTCGAAGAGCGGGGTCGACCGCGCAGTCGCCACGGTGACCGCCGCGATCAGCCCGGCCGCCACGTTGATCAGGATCGACGACGTGTAGGAGCCCGTCTGGTCGAAGAGGACGCCGGCCAGAGCGGAGCCGACCGCCGAGCCAAGCGGCATGATCGCGTAGAGCAGGCCGAAAATCGTGCCCAGCGCGCGACGGCCATAGATGTCGGCGCAGAGGGCCGAGGTGAGCGGCGTCGTCGAGCTCCAGGAGAAGCCGATCACCGCCAGCGCGGCCGCGAGGAAGAGCGGGTTGGCCCCGGCAACGAAGAGGAAGGCGAAGCCGATACCGCGCAGCGCGTAGACGACGGCCAGCGGGATCGAATTGTGGCTGCGGTCGGTCCAGGCACCGGTAAGCAGCGTGCCGAGGATGCTCATCCCACCCATCAGCGACAGCCCGAGGCCGGCCGTCTCCCGGCTGATGCCGTGGATGACCGCGTAGTCCACGAAGTAGGTCATGATCCAGGCCATGGTAAAGCCGCAGACGAAGAAGCCGACGCCGAACTGCCAGAAGGCGCGGCTCCCGAGCGCTACGCGCGTGGAGCAGCCGAACGCGACATCCTCGTCCACCTCGGAGGAGTCGCGCTCGCGCAGCAGCCACAGGATGAGCGGGACGCCGACCACGACGAGCCCGACGCCGAGCGCGGCGAAGCCGTAGCGCCAGCCGATCACGGTGACCAGCACCGTCAGGCCCGGCACGATCGCCAGCTGGCCGAGCGGTCCGCCGGCGTTGACGATCGAGAGGGCCGTCGCCCGCCGCTTGACGAACCAGCCCGATACCAGCGGGGTGATCGTCACCGGCGAGACCGCCGCCAGCCCCAGCGCCATGAAGACGCAGTAGCCGAGCACCAGCTCCCAGACCGTGGTGGCCCGACCGGTCACGACCAGACCGATGCCGAGGCAGGCCAGGCCACCCGCCGCCACCACCCGCGCCTGCAGCCGGTCGACCAGCCAGCCGATGGCCGGCTGCCCCGCGCCGACGACGAGGACGCTGATCGAGACAATCGCGCCCAGTGTCGCGTGGTCGAGCGAGAACGCTTTGAGGACCTCGTCGAAGACCACGCCGATCATGAAGCGGCCGCCGGCCGCGACCGCGAGGATCGCCGTCGCGGCAACGACGATGCCCCAGCGCATCAAGCCGCCGGTTCCCGTACTCCGTTGTGAAGGCGTGGTTGCCATCCGTCTCCCGCTCCGATTCGCCGGGACACGCGCAAGGTGGGCGCCCCGGCCCCACAGGCTGCGTCGCGTGCCGCTAATGATGCTGGTCCGGCGTACCCAGGGGGGCAGCCAGTCACGGCTTCCTCTCGACCTCGCGAACTATCCGGACGGCACCGTGTCGTGTCAAGGTCGCCGCGCTCGGGTCTCCGCCGGCTCACTCCACGCTCACCGGCCCGAGGGATGCGCGCCTGCCGCCGCGGCGACGACTGTCGTGGACCATACTGGTGACCATGGCCACAATCGAGATCGCCATCGCGAAGAAGAAGGCGTCGTGGATCGCCATCACCAGCGCCGTCGTCTGGACCATGTTCGAGGCGACCGAGTGCGACGCCAGCAGGCGAGCGACGTAGACCGGCAGTCGGGCGGCAATGATCAGGCCGGCAAGCGCGATGCCGATGGTCTGACCGTTCGTCCGCATCTGGGCCAACGTTGCCGACGCGGTGCCGAGCCGCTGAGGCGGGATCGAGCCGAGGATCGCGCTCGAGTTGGGGCTGCTGAAGACGCCTTGACCAACCCCGATGATCACCAGCGGCCAGATGAAGTTGAACGTCGAGGTGCCGATGTTGACGCGCGTCAGGAAGAAGAAGCCGAGGGCGGTGACCCCCATGCCGCAAGTTGCCGGGATCCACTCCCCAATCCGGTCCGACAGCGTTCCGCTCAGGGGGGCGATCAGCATCGTCGTGAGCGGGATCGGCGTCAGCAGGAGACCGGCCCGCAGTGGCGAGAAGCCCTGCCCCTGCTCCAGAAAGAAGGGGAGGAGAAATGAGGCATGAACGAGCCGGCAAAGGAGATGAGCAGCGCCGCGTTGCCGGCCGAGAAGACCCGGTTCTTGAACATCTCCAGGTCGAGCATCGGCACCTTGAGGCGCAGCTCGGCCATGACGAAGCCGGTACCGAGGACGGCGAAGAGGACGATCAATGCGACGATCGGCACGCTCAGCCAGCCCCAGGCCTCGCCCTGAACCAGCGCCAGCAGCAGTGCGAGGAGCGCGCAAAATGAGAGGAAGGCACCAAGGAGGTCGAAGCTCTGCCTTCTCCCACCAGCCTCGTTCGTCAGCACCCGCATCGCCCAGAAGATCGCGACCACACCGATCGGGACGTTGACGAAGAAGATCCAGTGCCAGGACCCGTACTGGGTCAGGATCCCGCCGAGGGTTGGACCGACGCTCAGCCCGATCGAGACGCTGACCGAGTTGAGCCCGAGCGCCTTGCCCCGCTCGCCGGACCCGAAGGTTCCGGTGACGATCGCCGGTCCCATGCTCGACAGCATGGCACCGCCGAACGCCTGAAGGGCGCGAAAGCCGACCAGCATCCAGATGCCCGACGAGATGCCGCAGAGCCCGCTGGCGATCGAGAAGATCACGAAGCCGGTCACGTAGACCCGCTTGTAGCCGACCACCTCGCCGAGGCGTCCGAACGGCAAGAGGAGCGCGCCGCGGATCAGCAGGTAGGTCACCACGACCCACTCGACGGTCGGGAGCTGGACGCCGAAGGCCGACTGAATCTGTGGGAGGGCGATGTTGACGATGCTGCTGTCGAGCGTCGCCATGAAGGTGCCGATCGAGACGGCGATCAACACCAGCCACTTTCTGCGATCGGGCACGACGATCGGCTTGGCTTCGGACGCCATGCCGGTGCGTGATTCCTCGAGGTGCACGCCGTCGCCAACGCCGCCGGAGCCGGACCTCCTATCCGGCAAGGCGCGCGCCCCTTTTCTGGCTCGTCACGTTGGTCGCGATCTCCCTGTCCATGCCGATCCCGCGCTTATCTTCATCGATTGTCAGGCCGGGTGAACCCAGCACTGCACCTACGCCGGCCCGACCGCCATCGCCGGGCAAACGGGCCCGCCCGGCGACGGCAGCCCCTCCACCATGCGGTGCGGGGTCCTGAGGCAGGAGGTGACCAGGGGACGCGAGCAACGCGCGGACAACGCGACCACCGGCCACTGTAGCACCACCCAGCCGGCAGGCAACGGCGTGGAACGCGACTGGCGCCGGCGGCAACACCGTAGGTTTCCCGCGCATCCCGTCGTCCGCGCCCACGAACGTCGTTACCCGGGAGATGCCAGGCGGGATCGGCACCGCCAAATTGACGGAGGGCGCCTGCTGTGGGAAGGTCTGGGCCGGCAACGACGGCCACGGGATCAGGAGGGATCAATCATGGCAGTGACCAGCGCGACGGCCGGGCCGCGGACCCGGTTCTTCGGCATCACCGAGCAGGAGTACGCCGAGCGCCTCCAGCGCGTCCGCGCCCGGCTCGACGAGCGCGGCCTCGACGCCATCGTCCTCTTCAACTCGCCGCGCATCATGTACCTGAGCGGCTTCACCCACGTCTCGACCGAGCGGCCGATGGCCCTGGTGGTCTCGGCGCGCGACGCGCTCGGAGTCATGGTGCCGGCGCTCGAGCAGGAACACGTCCGCAAGTCTCCGGTCATCACCCACGTCAAGGCCTACCCGGAGTACCCCTCCGGCGGCACCAAGCACCCCATGCTCCACCTGGCCGATCTGCTCGGCGAGATGGACCTGCGCGGCCGGCGCGTCGCGGTCGTCCGCGACGGCTATGCCGACGTCAATGGCTACGTCGGACCGTCCGTGTCGCAGGCCACCGGCGTCGCCACCACCGAGGCGCCGGACATCGTCGACGGGCTGCGGCAGGTGAAGTCGGAGGCGGAGCTCGACCTGATCCGCGAGAGCGCGGTCTGGGGCAACCTGGCCCACCGGCTCCTCCAGGACGGCATGGCCGTCGGCCGCACCGAGATCGAGACGACGCTGATGGCGACCGCCGAGGCGACGCGTATGATGCTCAAGACGCTCGGCCGCGCGTACCAGAGCCACGGCCGCGGCATCCGCAACGTGCCGGTCAGCGCCTCCTTCATCGCCGGCTCGAACACCGCGCTGCCGCACGGTCTGCGCAGCGAGCGCGGGCTGATGCCCGGTGACGCCATCATCACCGGCGCGAGCGCCAACGTCGGTGGCTATCACAGCGAGCTCGAGCGCACCATGGTCGTCGGTGAGCCGACGCCGGAGTTCCGCAAGTACTTCGACCTGATGCTACAGATCCAGGACGCCGCGCTGGCGGCCTTCCGGCCCGGCCGCACCTGCGCCGAGGTCGAGGCCGACGTCGTGCGCGCTTTCGACGAGCTCGGCGTGCGCCAGCACCAGCGCCACCACACCGGGCACGGCATCGGCGTCGAGGGGCATGAGCAGCCCTTCGTCGACCTTGGGGACGAGACCGTCGTCCAGCCCGGAATGGTCTTCAGCGTGGAGCCGGGCGTCTACGTGGTCGGCGTGGCCGGCTTCCGCCACTCCGACACCATCGTCATCACCGACGACGGCTGCGAGCTCGTCACCTTCTATCCGCGTGACCTCGACAGCCTGATCGTCCCCGCCTGACCCCCGCGCGGTCGGCACGCCGGGGCGCTCTGTGGCACTCCGGCGTGCGTCGCGTCCCACACCGTACTGGTTCGCGACGCTGGTCGATCCGGTTGCCGCCCCTTGACGCGCGGGCTATCGTGGTCAGGTGACAGCCGGCGACGCGGCCGGCGTTCGAGCGCGCCAGCGAGCGTAATCGGGAGGTCCGCAATGCCCCAGGGAGCGCCCCAGCCGATCCTGATGCAGAAGAAGCCGGACTGGTTCAAGGTCCGCCGTGCTCACGGTGAGGGATTCGTCGAGCTCAAACACCTGGTGCACGGCCAGGCGCTCCACACCGTCTGCGAGGAAGCCCGCTGCCCGAACATCTACGAGTGCTGGCAGGAGCGGACCGCCGCCTTCATGATCCTGGGCGACCTCTGTACCCGCGCCTGCCGCTTCTGTAGCGTGCGCTGGGGCCGGCCGGAGACCCTCGACACCGAGGAGCCGGCGCGCGTGGCCGACGCCGTCGGCCGCCTGAACCTCAAGTTCGCCGTCGTCACCAGCGTGACGCGCGACGACCTGCCCGACGGGGGCGCCGGCATCTTCGCCGCCACCATCCGCGCCATTCGCGAGCGGGTGCCGGGCTGCGGCGTCGAGGTCCTCATCCCCGATTTCAAGGGGGACCGGGACGCGCTGGCCCGGGTCGTCGACGCACGACCCGACATCCTCAACCACAACGTCGAGACCGTGCCGCGCCTCTTCCGCCGCATCCAGCCGTGGGACAACTACCAGACGAGCCTCGACCTCTTCGCCAACGTCAAGGAGCTCGACCCGACCATGGTCACGAAGTCGGGCGTCATGGTCGGGCTCGGCGAGACGCGCGACGAGCTGGTCGGCGTCATGCAGGACCTGCGCGCCCGCGACGTCGACATCCTGACCATCGGCCAGTACCTGCCCCCCACCCAGCGCCACTTCCCGCTCGACCGCTACTACGGTCCGGAGGAGTTCCAGGAACTGGCGCATACCGGCCGGGATCTCGGCTTCGGCCACGTCGAGGCGGGGCCGTTGGTGCGCTCGTCGTTCCACGCCGGGAGCCAGGCCGAGGCGCTCAAGCTGCGCCGACTGCAGCAGGCCAAGCAGGCGCGCGCGAACGGCGGGAGCGCGGCGTGACCGACCCCACCGCCGGCCCGGCCGCCATCCAGGCGGTCTGGGCCGGCCGGCAGCCATACCTCGAGACCTGGGCGCTCCAGCAGGCGCTGGCGAGCGCGCGCCGTGACGGCGCCGTGCCCGACCTCCTCCTCCTGCTCGAGCACCCGCCGACCTACACCATCGGCCGCGGCGGCTCTCGGTCGAACCTCTTCCTCGACGACGCCGCGCTGGCGGCCGTCGGCGCGACCTGCCATGCGATCGACCGGGGTGGCGACATCACCTTCCACGGACCGGGCCAGCTCGTCGCCTACGCGATCGTCGACCTCGGCGGTGCCGAGCGGAGCGTGCGGCGCTACGTCGAGCAGCTGGAGCGCACCGTCATCCAGACGCTGGCGGACTTCGAGGTCGCGGGCGCGATCGACCCCGCCTACCCCGGCGTGTGGGTGGGCGTGGAGAAGATCGCGGCGCTGGGAATAGCGGTGCGCCGCCGCGTGGCCTACCACGGGTTCGCCCTCAACGTCGAGCCCGACCTGCGCTACTTCGACTACATGTTCCCCTGCGGCATCCGCGACCGCGGCGTCACCTCGCTCGGCCGACGGCTCGGCCGCGCGGTGACGATTGACGAGGTGCTGCCGCGGCTCACCGCGGCCTTCGGCGCGGCGTTCGCGAGGGAGGTGCGCTGGGATCTGACATGGGAGGACCTCACCGACCTGGCCGGGCCGAGGGCCGACGATGCTGCGGGCACCGCGGGATCAGCGGAGACGACGAGCGCGGTGCGTCGCTGACGAGGTCACCGCGACGTACCCGCACGTCGGCGCGCCTGGCTCCGGGTGCTGTCCAGGAACCCAAGGGACTCAGCGCAGGCGCGGGTCGAGCAGGTCGCGCAGCGCGTCGCCGAGCAGGTTGAAGCCGAGGACCATCAGCAGGATGGCGAGCGCCGGGAAGGTGGCGACCCACCACTGGGTTGCGAGGAAGGTGCTGCCGCCGGACACCATGCGTCCCCACTCGGGCGTCGGCGGCTGCGCGCCGAACCCGATGAAGGAGAGCCCCGCCGCCGTCAGCAGCACGCCACCCATGTCGAGCGTCGCCTGCACCAGGATCGGCGTGATCGAGTTCGGCAGCAGGTACTGGGCGAAGATCCGCCGGTTGCTCGCGCCGACCGCCCGCGCGCCCTCGACGAAGTCCTGGCGCTGGATCGTCAGCGTCTGTCCGCGGCTGATGCGGGCATAGATCGGCCACCAGGTGACCGAGATCGCCAGCAGGGCGTTGGTCAGGTTCGGCGTGAGCACCGCCGAGATCGCCATGGCCAGGATCAGGGCGGGGAAGGCGAGGAAGATGTCGGTGATGCGCATCAGCGTCTCGTCCCACCAGTGCCCGAACCAGGCCGCCGCCATCCCCACGGCGGTGCCGAGCGTGCCGGCCACCGCGATGACCAGCAGCACCGAGACGAAGTCGATGCGCGCGCCGTAGATCACCCGGCTCAGCACGTCCCGCCCAAGCTCGTCGAGCCCGAACGGGTGCGCCAGCGTGGGCGGCAGCAGGCGCTGGCTGAGGCGAATCAGCGTCGGGTTCTCCGGCGCCAGCAGCGGCGCGAACGCCGCCACCACGACGAAGACGAGCACGATCGCCGCGCCGGCCAGCGCCAGCGGCTGGTGTCGCACGCGTCGCCAGGCGTCGGTCGACCGATTGACCGGCCGCCAGCCGGCCAGCGCCTGCTCGGCCAGGTGGTTCTTGGTCGCCGTCACGGTCTCGACTCCCCCGATCCCACCTAGCCCAGCCGGATCCGCGGATCCAGCACCGCGTAGAGCAGGTCCACCAGCAGGTTCACCAGCGAGTAGATGATGGCGGCGATCAGGGTGACCCCCAGCACGGCCGGCACGTCGATGTTGGTCACCGAGTTCGTGGCGTAGCGGCCGATGCCCGGCCAGGAGAAGATCGTCTCGGTCAGGACCGCGCCCTGGAGCAGCCCGCCGTACGCGAGCCCGACCACCGTGACCGTCGGGATGAGGGCGTTGCGAACGCCGTGCGCAAGGATCACCGTCAGCCCGTGCAGCCCCTTGGAGCGCGCCGTCCGGATGTAGTCGGAGCCCATCACCTCGAGCAGGCTGCTGCGCATCATACGCATGATCACGCCGGCCGAGGCCCAGCCGAGCACGACGGCCGGCATGATCAGGTGGCTCAAGGCGTCGCCCAGCGCCGCCCAGTTCGCCGCCAGGATCGAGTCGATCACCACCATCCCGGTCACGGTGGGCGGCGCCTCCGTGTAGGGGCCAAGCTGGCCGGGGCCGGGAAGCCAGCCCAGCTTCACGTAGAAGATCGCCAGGAAGAGGAGCGCGGTGAAGAAGACCGGGAGCGACACCCCCGCCAGGGCGAAGATGCGCGCCGCCTGGTCCTGCCAGCGGTTACGGTAGATAGCCGAGATAATCCCGGTGGGGACCCCCACCAGGATCGCGAACAGCAGCGCCGCCGTCGACAGCTCGATGGTCGCCGGCAGGTACTGCGCCAGGTCCGCGCTGACCGGCCGCTGGTCGGCGATCGAGGTGCCGAGGTTGCCGTGCAGCAGGTTCGCCACGTAGACGCCGAACTGCACCGGAAGCGGCCGGTTGAGTCCGAGCTCGCTACGGACCTTGGCGACCAGGGCGGGCGGCGCGTGGTCACCAACGAGTGCGAGGACCGGATCGGCCGGCACGACGTGCGACAGGGTGAAGGTGATGATGACCACGCCGAGAATGACGAACACCATCAGCAGCGTTCGTCGCAGCGTGTAGCCGAAGATCCCCACCGCCTACCTCCGCCCGCCGCGCCTGCCCGGCGACCCGTCCCCGCCCGGACCGCTACGACTTCGACAGATCCGGGTAGTTGACGCCGTTGGCAGCGTCGTACTTGAAGTTCTTGATCGACGTCGAGTAGGCGCGCGTCACGTCCGGCTGGTAGAGCAGGGCGAACGGCCCCTGCGTCGCTTCCAGGTCATTGATCTGGTTGTAGAGCGCCTGGCGCTGCGGTGTGTTCTCCATCGTCGCCGCCTGCTGCACCAGCTTGGAGAGCTGGGTGTCGTTGTCCTGGAGACGCCAGATCAGCGACTGCTGCGTGTAGTCGCCGAACGGCGCGGCGAAGTCCTGCGGGTCCGGGTAGTCCATGCCCCAGTTCGCCAGGATCATCTGCGCCTGGTGGTTGCGGTACTGGGTGTACATCTCAGACGACGCGAGCTGTCGCAGGCTCACGTTGATCCCCACGTCGGCCAGGTTTGAGCGGATCGCGTCGCCGAGCGAGGCGGCGTCGACCCCGCCGGACGCCGTGCCCTGCGGCACGAGCATGGTGACGCTGAAGCCGTTCGGATAGCCGGCGGCAGTCAGGAGTTGCTTGGCTTTGGCCGTATCGCGCGTGAAGTAGGTCTTGTTCGTGTAGCCGAAGATCCCCTGCGGGATGATCCCCTGGAGGATCGTCGCGTTGCCGCGCAGCAGGTTGGTGATGATCCCCTGGTAGTCGATCGAGTACTTGACCGCCTGCAGCACGCGCGGGTCTTTGAACGCCTTGACGTTCCCCACGTCCATGCCCACGTACTGCATCGCCTCGTCCGGTGTCTTGAAAACCGTGACCTTGCTGTTGTTCGCCAGCGTCGCCAGCTGGTCGGCCGACAGGTCGGTCGCCATGTCGGCCTCGCCCTTGTTGATCATGTCGAGCTGCGTGGCATTGTTGGCGACGTTCTGCCAGAGCAGCCGCTTGATGGCCGGCGCCGAGCCCAGGTTGTAGTTGGTGTTGGCGTGCATCTCGATCTTGACGTCGCGCGTCCAGTTGTTGAGGATGTACGGCCCGCTGCCGGCCGAGTTGCTGTTGAGCCAGGTCTGGCCCCAGTCACCGTTGGCCACGTGCGCTTTGACGACCTTGCTGTCGACCACGGCCGCGGCCGTGTTCGCCAGGACCGCCAGCCAGGCGCCGGGGCTGAACGTGTCCGGCAGCGTCATGGTCACCGTGTTGGCGTCGGTCGCCTTGACCGTGTCCGTGACGTTCTTGTCGGTGATCCCGGTCTGGGTAATGAGCCAGGAGGCCGGGTTCTTGGCGATGGAGACGGCACGCTGGAAGGAGTAGACCACGTCGTCCGCGGTGACCGTGTTCCCGCTGCTGAACTTGACCCCGGGCTTCAGCTTGAAGGTCCAGGTCTTGCCGTCCGACGAGTGGGTCCAGGAGGTCGCCAGGGACGGGCCGACCTGGGCCAGGTTGCCGAACGGGAAGCGCACCAGCGTGTCGTACATCAGCCGGTCCGCACCGACGCTCGAGAACTCGTAGGCCACGTTCGGGTCGAGCGTGACGGCGTCCGACACCGTCGTCGCCACGATGAGGGTGTTCGACGGCCCGAAGCTGGTCGAACTCGAGCCCGACGACCCCGTTGATCCACAGGCCGCCAGCAACGACGCGACGGGGACCGCCAGGCCGACCGCGGCGCTGCGCCGCATCAGGTCGCGACGACTGATCCGGCCGGACAGCGCATCGGCCCAGCGCGGAGGACGTGGACTGCTCATGCCGACTCCTCCTCTTCCGTCTGGCAGGATCGGTCGCGCTTCCCACGGCACGGAACAGCCCGTCCCCGGCGGTACAGCGCGAGACCGATCTCCTGCCCGACCTCCCCCAACGGGCCATTAGGCAACCAACAGGCTGCCTATTGACGCAACGGGCCCACTATTTCCCATGCGCATATTGGGCCCGTATCAAGTCCGGCACAGTGTAGCATGCATCGGCAATCGCGGGGCATCGACGCCGGGCCGCGGCGAGTGCTCGCCGGCCGGGTTGCTCCTGCCCGGATGCTCGGGTATGGTGCCTGGCGGCCGGGTGTCGCCGGGCCCCGCCCGTGTCGTCCCGGCAGCTCGCCCGCGACGCGACTCCGTCGGACAACCGATCGACGCCCGGAGCCGGTGCCGGCTCCGCGAGCGGTCATACGCGCCCATGGAGGTGGCATGCAGACCGGAGAGCCCTTCCCGTCGAACTACCCACTGCGCTTCGGCATCGGCACCGGCAACCGCCGGCCCTTTCCCGAGCTGGCGCGCCAGTGGCAGCTCGTCGAGCAGCTCGGCTTCGACACGGCCTGGGTCGTCGATCACCTGCTCGCCGGGCCCGACGAGAAGACCCCCTACTACGAGGCCTGGACCCTCATCACCGCCCTGGGCGTGCTGACCCACCGCCTGCGCTTCGGCATCATGGTCAGCAGCAACACCTTCCGCAATCCCGGCCTGCTTGCCAAGGAGGCGCTCACCATCGACCACGCCACCAACGGTCGGCTCGAGCTGGGCATCGGCACCGGCTGGATGGAGCGCGAGCACGAGGCCTACTCCTACCCCTTCCCCGCGCCCGGCGACCGGGTCGGCATGCTCGAGGAGGCCCTCCAGATCATCCGGAGCCTGATGTCCCGGGAGGAGACGACCTTCCACGGCCGCTACTACGACTTCGAGCGGGCGCCGTTCGAGCCCAAGCCCCTGCAGCAGCCCCACATCCCGATCGTCGTCGGCGCCAGCGGCCCGCGCATGCTGGCGGTCACCGCGCGCTACGCCGACAACTGGAACACACGCGCGGAGCCAGAGCGCGCCGCGCCGTTGATCGCCCAACTCCTCGACGCCTGTCGCCGGGTCGGCCGCGACCCGGCGGAGCTTCGCCTGTCCGTCTTCACCTGGCACCACCCCTTCACCACAGCCGACCACCTGCGCGAGGTCGTCGCGAGCTACCGGCGGCTGGGCATCACCGACTTCATCTTCCCGATGCCGCCCGACGAGGAGATCCCGGCCATGGAGCGGCTGGCGCGCGAGGTGCTCCCCGAGCTGCGCGCGAGCTGACGGAATATCCGGCATGGCGCGGCGTTAGACGATGTACGCGGAGCGACGCCATCGTGACATTGACCGCCCGCCGACACGCGGCGCGGCGCCGCCGGACCGGACAGGGAACGCGACCGGGAACGCCCGGAGCGAAGCGATATCGAGGAGCCGCCAGTGACGATTGCAGAGCGCTACGCCGGGGCGATGACCGTCGACGAGTACGTCGCCCAGATGCGAGACAACCGGGACCGCTTCATCGAGAACATCGACGCCACGCAGCTCAGCCCGGCCGACCGGGCGCGCTTCGGCGAGGCGCCGCTGCGCGTGCTGGTCCTTACCGAGGACTGGTGCGGGGACTCGGCCCAGTTCGTGCCCGTCGTCGCGCGCCTGGAGCGGGAGGTGCCGACGGTCGAGCTGCGCATCCTGCGGCGGGACCCCAACCACGACCTCAACGAGCAGTTCCCGCGCAAGGACGGGTACCTGGCCATCCCCGTCTTCATCCTGCTGGACGAGCAGCTCAACGTGATCGGCTCGCTCGTCGAGCGCCCGGCGCGCGCCAGCGACGAGATGGCGGCCGAGACCCGGCGGTTCCAGAAGGAGCACCCGGAACTCCCCGGCGTCACCCGCAGCTTCGATCGCATGCCGGAGGAGACGCGCGCGGAGATCAAGGCGAACATGGCGCGCTGGCGCGCCGGCCAGCAGGAGCCGTTCGCCCGCTTCATGCTCGACGAGCTCGGCGAGATCCTCGCCCACGCCCGGAGCGCGCGGGTGGCCTGACGGACCCACCGTGCCCCGGTTTGACAGCCGCGACGCCGCCCCCGTACCATGGCGGCAACGCGGCTGTTCGCAGCGCGGCGCGCGCCGCGCGTGGGAGCGAGGACAGCGAGATGCCCGAGACCCCGGAGCGCGCCGAGCCCGCCGGAGGCGCCGCGCGTGGGATCCACCAGACGGTCTACAAGCAGCCGGCCGGCAAGGTGCCGACCGAGGCCACCGAGGTGTCCCGCACCGCGGTGGGCGACGTTCAGGCGGAGACCGTCATCGTGAACCACAGCGCCGCCGGGACGGTCACCGGGGAGCGCGTCCGGTTCGACCAGTCCACCGCCCGGACGGTCAACGCGCGGAGCGTCCAGGTGGACAAATCCGCGCTGGCCATGGTGCAGAGCGAGCGTGCCGTGCTCCAGCGGAGCCGCAGCGCCCGCGTCGCCGGGCAGGAGGTCCGGCTTGTCCGCAGCCAGGCCCTGCTGGTGCGCGCGGAGCACGCCACGCTCGAGAACGCCTGGGCGCTGGTGTTGACTGGCCGCGCCGAGGGGGACGTTCGGGTCACCTTCACCGTGCCGGGCGCCGCCGCGCTGGGCGCCGCGATCGGCGCCGGCCTCGCGCTGGCCGGCTTCCTGCTCAAGCTGGCGTTCGCGAGGAGGTAGAGCCGATGGGGATTCTGCGCGGGTTGCTCAAGTTCGTCGGTGGCGGGCTCGTCGGCGCGGCGGTCGGCGCCGTGGCGGCCGTGCTGCTCGCGCCCCAGAGCGGCCCGGAGCTGCAGGCGGAGATCAAGGCACGCCTCGCCGCGGCGCAGCAGGCGCGGACCGACGCCGAGGAGGCGACCACCCGCGAGCTCCAGGAGAAGTTCCGCGTCGAGGTCCACGACCCGGACGCCTTCAAGCCCAGGGTGGGCCTGCCGTAGCGAAACGCGCGGAGCCGCGGCGCCGGAGTCCCCCGGCTCAGCGCTCCGCTCGGCGCAGCACCTCGACGCCGTCCGCCGTGCCGACGTACACCGCATGGGCGATCCCCACGAAGAGGCCGTGGTCGACCACGCCGGTGATCGCCTTGATCTCCGCGGCCAGGCCGGCCGGGTCGGGGATCGGGTCGACGGCCACGTCCAGCACGTAGTTCGCGTTGTCGGTCAGATAAGGCGCACCGTCCGGCGCCAGGCGCAGCGTCACCGAGCGGCCCAGCCGCGCCAGCGCGCGCGCCGGCACCCGCCAGCCGAACGGCACCACCTCGACCGGCACCGGGGCGCGCGTCCCGAGCACCGCGACGACCTTGGAGTCGTCCACCACGATCACCTCGCGCTCCGACGCGAGCGCGACCAGTTTCTCCCGCACCAGCGCCCCGCCGCGTCCCTTGAGCACCGTCAGCGTGGTCGGGTCGACCTCGTCGGCGCCGTCGATCGTGACGTCGATCCGCTCGACCTCTCCGATCTCGCGGAGCGCGATGCCGAGTGACCCGGCCAGGTCGGCCGAGCGCTGAGAGGTCGGGACGCCGATCACGCGCAGTCCGTCACGGACGCGCTCCGCCAGCGCCTGGATGGCCAGGTCGGCCGTGGACCCCGTCCCGAGGCCCACGGTCATGCCATCGCAAAGGTCGGCCACGGCGCATTCCGCCGCCAGCCGCTTGCGCCGCGCCTGCTCCTGACTCACCCGCCGAATCCCTCCAACCCGGACCACCGAACGCGGGTCGTGCCCGCCGGACGCCCGGGCCGGCGGCGGCGCCATTATCCAGGATCAGCCGCCGCGTGCCACCCGCGTCGCCTCCTCGACGATGCGGTCGGCCGTCAGGCCGTACTGCTGCAGCAATTGCTCGGCCGTGCCGGAGGTCGCGTAGGTGTCGCCGACGTCGACGAAGCCCATCCGGCAGGGGTGCAGCCGCGCGGCGGCCATCGCCACCACGCTGCCCAGACCCCCGTGGTGCAGGTGCTCCTCGGCCACCACGATCCCGGCCGTCTCGCGCGCGGCCGCCGCGACCGCGTCGTCGTCGAGCGGCTTGACCGTGTGCATGTCGAGCACGCGCGCCTGGATCCCCTGCTTCGAGAGCCGCTCGGCCGCGTCGAGCGCGGCGGCCACCATGATGCCATTGGCGATGACCGTCACGTCGCCACCCTGGCGCACCTGGTTCGCCTTGCCGAGATCGAAGTGGAGATCGTCGCCGTAGACGATCGGCACCGGCGCGCGGCCGACGCGCAGGTAGGCCGGCCCGTCGTGCTCGACCACGGCCCGGGTCGCCGCGCGCGTGCTCGGCTCATCCGCCGGGACCACCACGGCGAGCCCCGGCAGGGCACAGGCCAGCGCCACGTCCTCCACCGCCATCTGCGACGGCCCGTCCTCGCCGATGCTGATCCCGGCGTGGCTGCCGACCAGCTTGACGTTGAGGTGCGGGAAGGCCACGCCCATCCGGATCTGGTCGAAGGCGTTGCAGAGGAGGAAGGCGGCGAAGCTCGCCGCGACCGGCACATGCCCGCTCGCCGCGAAGCCGGAGGCCACGTCGACCAGGTTCGACTCGGCGATGCCGACGTTGAAGAAGCGCTGGGGGAACTCCCTGGCAAACCACTCCGTGCGGGTGGAGTTGTTGACGTCCCCGTCGACCACCACGATCCCCGCGTTCTCGCGCCCCAGATCGCGCAGCGCCTCGCCGAAGGCGTCACGGGTCGCCTTGCCCAGCTTGAGTCCGGCGTCAGCGCCGAGTTGCATCGAGCTCCTCCAATGCCTCCGCGAGCCGGTCCTTGGGGACGGCGCGGCCGTGCCAGGTGAAATCCTTCTCCATGAACTCAACCCCCTTGCCCTTGACGGTGTGCGCCACGATAGCGAAGGGGCCGTCCTGGTAGTCGCGCGCCTGGACGAGGGCGTCGCGGACCTGGCCCAGGTCGTGACCGTTGATCTCGACCGTCTGCCAGCCGAACGCGCGCCACTTGTCGTCGTAGGTCGTGGGGTTGGTCAGGGCGCTCACCGGCGCCGTCTGCTGGTAGCCGTTGTTGTCGACGATCACGACCAGGTTGCCGACCTTGAGGTTGGCCGCGGCCATGGCCGCCTCCCAGACCTGCCCCTCCTCCTGCTCGCCGTCGCCGACCATCACGTAGACCGCGTAGTCGCGGCCGTCGACCCGCGCGGCGAGCGCGTGGCCCAGCCCGATAGAGAGCCCCTGGCCCAGACTGCCGGTGGAGGCCTCGACACCCGGTAGGCGCCGCATGTTCGGGTGCCCCTCGAGCGGGCTCCCCAGCTTGCGCAGCGTGTCCAACTCGCTCTTCGGGAAGTAGCCCGCCTCGGCCAGCACCGCGTAGAGAATGGGAGCGGCGTGCCCCTTGGAGAGGATGAAGCGGTCCCGGTCAGGCCAGTGCGGGTTGTTGGGGTCGTAGCGCAGGATGCCGCCGAAGTAGAGCTCCGTCAGAATCTCGACCGCCGAGAACGAACTGCTGGGGTGTCCGGAGCCCGCCTCGGTCGTCATCTCCAGCACCTCGCGCCGGAGCCGGTACGCCAGGTCCTTGAGGCGCTCCTGGTCGGCGCCGTCCGGCTGGACACCCTGGCGCGTCTGCTGATCCGCCATCGGTTGAACCCTCCCTCGCGAGACGGTGAGCGTCGTCGTGGTCGTCGTCCCGGCCGGCGCGCGTCACGCCGCGGTGATCATCGTCGGCGCGGCGTATCGGCGCAAGTCTTGCGCGACGCGAGCGCCACGACACTGCCCGCGTCTTCCGTGCCACGCGGCACCGGAGGCAGGCGACCGCGCCTACTTCCGCGCGGCGTTAGCCTCCGGCGAGTTCGGCGGCCCGGAGAGCACGCGTACCAGCGCAACCGCCGCCGCTGCCCCGACCAGCGGGCCGACCACGCAGATCCAGAGCCCGTGCAGGTCGCCGAGTACCACCGCCGGGCCAAAAGAGCGCGCGGGGTTCATCGATGCGCCGCTCACCGGCAGCCTGATCATGGTGTCGAACGCCACCGTCAGCCCGACTGCGACGGCCACGC
>DASSZN010000187.1:0-3331 GCA_035702805.1 Thermomicrobiaceae bacterium
GGCCTTCCCCGGCGGGCTGCACGACCGGGTGCGGCGGCGCGCCGAGGAGGCCGGCCGACCGGCCGGGCTGGCGCTGGCCGAGGCCTTCCTCTTCGTCGACCTGGAGTGATGGGCGGGAGGGACGCCGTGCCGGTGAACGAGTCGGCGGTGCTGCGCGAGCAGCTCATCGAGACGCTGCGTCAGCGCGGCGCGCTCCACGACGAGGCCGTCGCGGCGGCCTTCCGCGCCGTGCCGCGCGAGCGGTTCCTGCCCGGCCTGCCGCTCGAGCAGGTCTATCGGGACGACGCCATCGCGACCAAACGGATCGAGGGGGTCGCGGTGAGCTCCTCCTCCCAGCCGGCGATCATGGCGGTGATGCTGGAGCAGCTCGACGTGCGGCCGGGCATGCAGGTGCTCGAGATCGGCGCCGGGACCGGCTACAACGCGGCGCTGCTGCAGCACCTGGTGGGCGAGCGCGGCCGGGTCGTCACGGTGGATATCGACCCGGAGGTCGCCGGCTGGGCGCGGGAGCGGCTCGACGCGGCCGGCTACCGCGAGGTCGCCGTGATCTGCGCCGACGGCGCGGACGGCTACCCGGGCGTGGCGCCCTACGACCGGATCGAGGTGACGGTCGGCGTGGCGGACATCGCGCCGGCCTGGGTGGAGCAGCTCGCGCCGGGCGGGGTGCTGGTCGCGCCGCTCTGGCTCAACACGGCGCAGATCAGCCTGGCCCTCAGGGAGTCGGACGGGCGGCTCCGCAGCCGCTCGCTGGCTCCCTGCGGCTTCATGCGCATCCGCGGCCGCCTGGCCGGCGCGGACCAGTTCGTGGGGCTCGGGCCGGGGCTGACCGCGGCGACGGGGCGCGCGGCACCCTCCCTCGCGCGGCTGCGCGACCTGCTGTCGCGGCCCCCACGCCGCGAGCGCTGGGAGGAGGTCGGGACGGACACCTTCTCCTTCGCATTCTACGCCGCGCTCTGGAGCGACCGCGCGGTGGGGATCGGCGCCGAGCCGTGGACCGAGGCGGGGTTCGTCGGGCAGCGCTTCGGGTACGTCGACGAGGCCGAGCCGAGCCTCTGCCTGCTGCCGCTCACCTTCCCGGGGGATGGCGGCGAGGACACCGCGCTGGTCTACGGCGGCGACGTGGCGCGCGACCGGCTGCGCGCCGCCCTCGCGCGCTGGCACGCGCTGGGCCGCCCGACGCTCCAGGAGCTCGTGGTGACCGTCTCCCCGCTGGCCGCGGCGGCCCCGCCCGCCCCCGGCGAGGTCGCGTTCGACACGCGCTGGTGGCGACTCACCTTCTCGCGCGACGCCGGGCCGGCCATCTAGCCCGACACGCGACCGGAGGCCAGGCAGGATGACCGACCGACCCGTCTCGCTGGATCTCTTTCGGCCCGGCTCGGTGCCCCCGGAGCTGTGGGAGGAGATCACGTCGTCCCTGAACGAGGCGGCGCTGCAGGGCGCCGAGGTGGTGCAGCTGCACATGGGGGCCGTGATCCAGCGCGCGCGGCTGGTCGTCTTCCGCACCGTGCACCAGGGCGCGGCGGGCGGGACCGCGATGGCCTACGGCTGGGGCGCGACGCTGATCCTGACGACGCGCGTGGAGCCGGGAGTCCTCGTGGAGTCGGCGCGCGACCACTTCGTCGAGGACGACCAGGCGGAGCACCCCCAGGAGGCGGTGTCGCGCTGGGTTCAGGACCTGGCGGTCGAGCACTTCCTCGGGGTGACGCGGGTCGACGGCTGGCAGACGCAGCGCTTCGCCCACGGCGTGCTGCGCGGCGCCGAGACGACCTCCGACAGCGCGCGGCTGGCCCGGCAAATCGCCGGCGCGGCCGACCAGGCGCTGGCGCGGCTGCGCGGCGACGGCGGCGCGAGCGGGTAGTGCGACGGGCAAGACGAACGGCGCCGCCTCATGGCAGCGCCGTGGCAGATCGTCGCTCGGGGTAGCCAGACCTACTGCTGGCGGACGGCCTCGATCTCGAGGGTGACCTTGACGGTGTCGCCCACGACGACGCCGCCGGTCTCGATCGCCGCGTTCCAGTTCAGCCCGAAGTCGAAGCGGTTGAAGCTGGTCGACGCGCTGAAGCCGGCGCGAACGTTGCCGTAGTTGTCCGGGTGCGTGCCGTTGAACTCGGCGTCGAGGACGATCTCCCGCGTGGTGTCGCGGAGAGACAGGTCGCCGACGATGCGGTAGTTGTCGCCGCGGCCCCGCTCGATGCGCTTGCTCTTGAAGCTGATGGTCGGGTAGTGCTCGACGTCGAAGAAGTCCGCGGAGCGCAGGTGGTTGTCGCGCCCCTCCGCGCGGGTATCGATGCTCGCGACCGACATGCTGGCCTCGACCGAGCCGCTCGTCGGGTCGGCCGGGTCGAACTGGACCGTCCCGGACACGTCGCTGAAGCGGCCCCTGACGTTGCTGATCATCATGTGGCGCACCGAGAAACCCACCTCGCTGTGCGCCGGGTCGATCTTCCAGGTCGCCAGGCCGGTCGCCGGCTGCGACTGCGCGCTCATAGTACCTCCAGAATACCTATCGACTACGCCTACCGAAGTCGCTTCGTAAATGGTATCATTGCGTCGGAGGGGCGTCAAGGGCCCGCTATACTGGGGGGCGCGACACGAACGGGAGAGTCGCCGATGAGCGCCGAGCACCTGCCGAACCAGAGCTGCCCCATCGCCCGCGCCGCCCGCGTGCTCGGTGACCACTGGACGCTGCTGATCCTGCGCGACCTGGCCGGCGGCTGCCGGCGTTTCCACGAGCTGGAGCTCTCAACCGGCATGAGCCCGAGCATCCTCTCGGGACGGCTGCGCGCGCTCGAGGCGGCCGCCATGATCACCCGTCACCAGTTCAACGAGATCCCGCCCCGGGTCGAGTACGCCCTGACCGACATGGGCCGCGCCGCCCTCCCGATCGTCGACCAGCTGCGCCGCTTCGGCGAGGACTGGCTCTCGGACGCGGGCGACGAGGCGCCCTGCGCGCCGCCGTCCGACCGCTAGGGCGGCGGCCCCTCGAGACGGTACCGGAGCACCCCTGACCCCGCCCGCGCCGGAGGCACCCCGGCGTTCGGTGCTCGCGCAATCAGTGCCACCATCGCACGCGGAAACCGGAGAAGTGCCCGGTCCACCTTGCGCAGCCGATCCCCTGGCCGATAGCGGCGCCGCCGGGTGGCCGCGGCACGCGCGCGTGCTCGGCGCGCTCCGGTCCGGGTGGTCATGGAGGCGAACTTCAGATAGAGTTGGCCGTCGCCCGGCCGCACGCGACGGCCGTGGCGTGCCGCGCGTCGCCGGGGGCGATCGTGAGCGCGGAGGGCGAACTCGGGGAGGGTCGGGGGACGACCGCCCGCTTGGCAGCTGGCCT
>DASSZN010000339.1:0-4411 GCA_035702805.1 Thermomicrobiaceae bacterium
TCCTCGACCCTGGATCTGCCGGCGGCCGATCAAGACGTCTGGGCACAGATGGGAGAGCCGGAAACGCTGGCTGGCTTCATCGACGATCCGGAGTTCGCCCTCATCGAGGGCAACATCCTCGTCGTCGGCACCGTGCCGGTCTGACGCGGCGGCGCGGAAGGGAAGGCTGACCATGGCGACATTCGTCCTCGTCCACGGAGCCTGTCACGGTGGCTGGTGCTGGCAGCGGGTGTCCCCGCTCCTCCGTGCCGCCGGCCACGAGGTCCACACCCCGACCCTGACCGGGCTCGGCGAGCGTGCTCACCTGCTCGGGCCTGCCGTCAACCTCTCGACACACATCGAGGACGTGGCCGGCCTGCTCTTCTACGAGGACTTGACCGGCGTCGTCCTGGTCGGCCACAGCTATGCCGGCATGGTCATCACCGGCGTCGCCGAACGTGTTCCCGAGCGGCTCCATCGGCTCGTCTTCCTCGACGCGTTGCTCCCCGACGACGGGCAGTCGTTCTACGACACCGAGTACGAGAACGACCCCGGGATGCGCGAGCGCTGGACGGCCGGGGCGATCGAGTTGCGGGGGGCGCTCGCCTTTCCCGGCTCGCCGGAAATCGTTGATCAGTATCTGGCCGCCTTTCATATCACCGATCCGCCGGACGTGGCCTGGGTGCGGCCGCGCTTCACGCCGCACCCCCTCGCGTCCGCGGAGGAACCCTTGCGAGCGCCCGAGTACCGCGCCGCGCAAATCCCCCGCAGCTACATCCGCTGCGGCGGGCCGTCCCAGCAGCCAACTTCACTGGGCGCGCACGCGAAGAAGGCGAGGGCGCGCGGGTTCGACTACCACGAGCTCGCGACCGGCCACGACGCCATGGTCACCGCGCCGCGTGAGCTGGCGGCGCTCCTGATCGAGATCGCCTGGCAGGGAACCAAGGAGGTGCCGAATGGCCCAGCCGCGTGACCTCACCGCCTCCGCCACCGGTCAGCGCTTCACGGCCGCTGGCTGGCTCGATGTCCACTTCGAGGCCTTACGGCCCGAATACGAGGCCCAGCTGCGGGCAGTCGGCATCCAGCCCGGCTGGCGCGTCCTCGACGCCGCCTGCGGTAGCGGCTCCTTCCTGCCCTGGCTGGCCGAGCTCGTCGGTCCCACCGGCAACCTGTCCGCGCTCGACCTGGCCCCCGACAACGTGGCGATCGTCGAGCGACGGCTGGCCGACTGGGATCTGCCGTGCCCGGTCGAGGTCCGGGTCGGCAACGTGCTGGCGCTGCCCTACCCGGACGACACCTTCGACGCGCTCTGGTTCGCCAACACCAGCCAGTACCTGACCGACGCGGAGCTCGCCACGGCGCTGGCCGAGTTCCGTCGCGTGGTGCGGCCGGGCGGGTTGATCGCTGTCAAGGAGGCCGATGTCACGCTGTATCGTGTCGTGCCCGCCCCTGCCGGCTTGCTTTCGCGCTGGGCTCAGGCACGCGCCCGCTCAGGCGAGCTGTGGGCAGCTGGATGTCTTCGCGCTTCCACGCTGCCGGGCTGGCTGCGGCGAGCGGGGCTGCAGGAGGTCCCGCAGCGCACCACGTTGATCGAGCGCGCGGCGCCGCTCGACCAGGCATCGCGCGCGTACCTGAGTGCGGCGTTGTCCGTCCTCGCGGTCGCCGCGGTGGAGATGGGCCTTCCGGCGGATGACCAGGATACCTGGGCGCGGCTCGGCGACCCGACGGCGCTGGCGGCCTTCCTCGATGACCCGGAGTGCTGCATCACCCAGGCGAACATCCTGGTCGTTGGGACGGTACCGACCTGACGGCCGGGCAGCGTGCGGCGATGGGAGGCCACGCATCGTCCCGGAAGGAGATGCCCATGTCGCGGGAGCCCGAGCTGGAGGCCCTGTTCGACCGCTGGAATCAGGTCTGGCTCGAGGACCGGTACGACCTGATCCCGACCTGCCTGGCGCCGGTCTATACGCGCCACGGTTCGATGATCCAGTCGGAGTTCACCGTCACCTACACGGCGGAGGAGTACGGCCGCAAGGTCGTTGCCCAGCGGGAGCGCACCCGTCTCCACTTCGTCATCCACGACCGCGCCTTCGTCGGCGATCGCGCCTGGTTCCGCCACACGCTGATCTGGACCGATCCGGATACCGGTCAGACGGTCACGCGCCCCGCCATCCAGGTCTACCGGGTCGAGGACGGCAGGATGGCCGAGACCTGGGTCGCCTACCAGGGTGACGGTTCAGCCTGGCCCGAGTTCGGTCACGCCTGAGACGGCACCGGCTCGAAGGCGGGAGGTGAAGCCATGGCCACGATCAGTCCGGACGCGATGCAGGGCAAGGTCGCGCTGGTGACCGGCGCGGCCTCGGGGATCGGCCGGGCGACCGCGCTGGACTTTGCGTCGGCGGGCGCGGCGGTGGTCGTGTCCGACATCGACGCGGACGGCGGCGAGGAGACGGTCGCGCGCATCCGCGCCGCGGGTGGCGAGGCGACCTTCATCCGCGCCGACGTGTCCCGCGCCGACGAGGTAGCGATGCTGGTCGGCAACGCGGTCGAGCGCTACGGCCGGCTCGACTGCGGCTGCAACGTCGCCGGAATTACCAGCACCCGCCGGATGCTCCCCGAGTTCCCCGACGAGGCTTGGCACCGGGTGATCGCCGTCAACCTCACGGGCGTCTTCTACTGCATGAAGCAGGAGGTCGGACAGATGCTCCGCCAGGGCAGCGGCAGCATCGTGAACCTCGCGTCGGCGGCCGGGTTGGTGGGTGTAGCGGGCCACCACGCGTACGTCGCGAGCAAGCACGGCGTGGTCGGGCTGACGAAGACGGCCCTCTCGAGCTGGCGCAGGCGGGGATACGGGTCAACGCCGTCTGTCCCGGCTACGTCCACACCCCGATGGCCGTCCCGGCGGGAGCGCCGCCCGAGCGCGCGGCCCAGCTGGGTGCGCTGCAGCCGGTCGGACGCCTGGGGACACCGGAGGAGGTCGCCGCGCTGGTCTTGTGGCTCTGCTCGGACGCGGCGTCCTTCGTCACCGGTGCGGCCCTGCCGGTCGACGGCGGCTACACCGCTCACTAGGCCTACCGTGCAGGAGGAAGCTATGCCCCAGCAGGACGCGATTCGGTCCCAGCCCTCGAATGGCGCCACCGAGTCCTACGTTATCGGCGATGGCGCGGTGCAGCAGGCCTACGTGCAGGCCAGGCGGGCCCGCGACTGGATTCCCTTCTTCCTGCCCCACCTGCGCCCGGGGATGCGCCTGCTCGACTGCGGCTGCGGCGTCGGCTCGATCACGCTCGACCTGGCCGAACTTGTCGCCCCGGGCCCGGTCGTCGGCATCGACGTCGATCCCGGTCAACTCGACGTCGCCCGCGACAGCACCCGGCAGCGCGGCCTCGCCAACGCGACGTTCCGGAGCGCCAGCGTCTACGACCTCCCCTTCCCCGACGCGTCGTTCGACGCCGCGCTCGCCCACACGCTGCTGATGCACCTGAGCGACCCGCCGGCCGCGCTCCGGGAGATGCGGCGAGTGCTGAAGCCGGGTGGGGTGGCCGGCGTGGCCGACGACTACTACGGCACGATCGTCCACACGCCCCCCAGTCCGATGCTCGACCGGGCCCGCGACTTCTGGACACGCTTCGTGGTGCAGTCCGGTGCGAGCCCGTACTACTCACGCCACCTGCGCCGCTACCTGCTGGAGGCGGGCTTCGCCCGGAGCGAGGGGCACGCCGTGGCGGCCGAGCACTACGGGACACCGGAGGAGCGCGCTTCGTCGCCCGCTTCATGGAGCAGATGTTCTGCCAGCCGGCGTTCGTCGAGGCCGCGACGACGCAGGGCTGGGCCGACCGGGCGACGCTGGAGGCGATGGTGGACGAGATCCTCGCCTGGGGCGAACGGCCCGACGCGTTCCTGGGCTGGATGTACTGCGCGGCGGTCGGCTGGGTCGCCGAGGACGAGCCGGACGGTCCGGCTGTGGTTCGTTGAGCGCGAGCTGTGACCTTTGACGGCACCGCGCCAGCCGTTTACCACGGAGGCAACCATGCCATTCGCGGACAACGACGGTATTCGCATCCACTACCAAATTGAGGGCAGCGGGCCACCCCTGGTCCTCCATACCGGCTTCGGTGGACGGCTGGAGGCCTATTACCGCAACGGTTTCGTGGACGCCCTCAAGGGCAACTACCAGCTGATCTTGCTGGACCCTCGTGGCCAAGGACGGAGCGACAAGCCGCACGACCCGACCGCTTACACCCTGCGGAAGCGCGTGGCGGATGTGCTGGCTGTGCTTGATGATGTAGGCGTGCCCAGATCGCACTTCTACGGCTACTCGATGGGTGCTCGCATCGGTTTTGGCCTTGGCCTCTACGCGCAAGACCGGTTCGCCTCCCTCATCCTCGGCGGCATGAACGCGTATCCCCCTGAACCCCATCCGGAAGAGGACCTC
>DASSZN010000091.1:0-6737 GCA_035702805.1 Thermomicrobiaceae bacterium
TACCCCCTGACCGAGGAGTTCCACGGCTGTGATCCCCAGGGCTGGTGCGGCACCATGCAGTACTTCGAGCGGGCCATCTTCGAGTGGCACCCGGGCATCGCCCCCAGCCGCTACGATGTCCAGCTCGGCCTGGTCGGCGACCAGGTCACGGCCGGCCGCGCCACCCAGGCGCCCTTCCAGCCGACCGCGGCCCAGGCGGGCTGCACCTACTTCGCCGCCACCGGCCACAACCTGTGCGGCGCCTTCCAGTCCTACTGGAACCAGTACGGCGGCCTGGCCCTCTACGGCATGCCGATCAGCGAGCCGTTCGTGGAGAACGGCCTGACGGTGCAGTACTTCGAGCGGGCCCGCTTCGAGCTGCATCCGGGGACCAACCCGGCGCTCTACAACGTGCTGCTCGGCCGGCTGGGCGCGCAGATCCTCGACGCGACCTACGGGCTGAACTACTGACCCGACCGGGCCAGGATAGCCCGACGGAACCCGGAGCCGGGAGGACAGCCTCCCGGCTCCGGCCTTTCCGGCGCGGGTCCCCTCGTCGCCGGTCCGCCCGGCGCGAGCGCGAGCGCGACCGCCCGCGGGCATGCCGGCTGGCACCACGAAGCGAGGCTGGCTGGCGCCCGCCTCGCGGCCCGCTCCTGGTTGGGGAACGCTCCCGGTCCGGCTACCCGGCCAGCGCGTCGCCGACGGGCAGCTCCGGCAGCTCGGCCAGCGGCGGCGGCTGGGGCGCGGCCGGCGGCTCGAGCTGCTGCTGCAGGCTCGGGTCGATCTCGGCCGCCCGCTCGGCGAACTCGAGCGCCCGGGCGATCACCTGGTCCATGTTCTCGACCCAGATGAACTCCATCTCGGCCGCGACCTTGTCGGGGATGCGGACCAGTTCGCGCTTGTTCTCGAGCGGCGCGATGAGGTGGCGGATGCCGACGCGGTGGGCGGCCAGCGTCTTGTCCTTGAGCCCGCCGATGGCGAGCACCCGGCCGCGCAGCGTGATCTCGCCGGTCATGGCCACGTCGGCGCGCACGGCGCGCTTGGTGAGCGCCGAGATGAGCGCGGTCGCCATGGTGATGCCGGCCGACGGGCCGTCCTTGGGGATGGCCCCCTCCGGCAGGTGGATGTGCAGGTCGTACTTCTCCTGGAAGTCGGCCGGGATGCCGAGCGCCTCCGCGCGGGAGCGAGCGTAGCTGAGGGCGGCCCGGGCCGACTCCTGCATCACGTCGCCGGCCTGCCCGGTGATCGTCAGCGAGCCGCGGCCGGGCATGATCGCGACCTCGACCGGGATGAGCTCGCCACCGATCTCGGTCGTGCCCAAACCGATGGCGACGCCGACCTGGCTCTCGCCGATGGCGTGCTCGAAGCCGAAGCGCTGCGGGCCAAGGTACTCCTCGAGCCGGGCCGGGGTGAGCCGGATGCGCTTGGTGCGCGTGCTCCGCTTGCCGCGCACGATGTCGCGCGCCATCTTGCGACAGATGCTGGCGAGCTGGCGCTCCAGGGAGCGCACGCCGGCCTCGCGCGTGTAGCCGCGAATGATCGACAGCCAGACCTTCTCCGGGATCTCGACCTCCTCGAGCGCGAGGCCGTGCGCGGCGACCTGCTTGGGCAGCAGGTGGCGCTTGCCGATCTCGATCTTCTCGTGCTCGGTGTAGCCGCTGATCTCGATGATCTCCATCCGGTCACGCAGCGGCTTGGGGATGGAGCCGAGCGCGTTGGCGGTGGCGATGAAGAGCACCTTCGACAGGTCGTACGGCGTGTCGAGGAAGTGGTCGGTGAAGGCGTGGTTCTGCTCCGGGTCGAGCACCTCGAGCATGGCCGCCGAGGGGTCGCCCCGGTAGTCGGACGACATCTTGTCGATTTCGTCGAGCACCACGACCGGGTTGACGGTGCCGGCGCTCTTCATCGCGCCGACGATGCGGCCGGGGAAGGCGCCGATGTAGGTGCGCCGGTGGCCGCGGATCTCGGCCTCGTCGCGCACGCCGCCGAGGCTGACGCGCACGAACTTGCGCCCCATGGCCTCGGCGATCGAGTGCCCCAGGCTCGTCTTGCCGACGCCCGGAGGCCCGGCCAGGCAGAGGATCTGGGCGCCCATCACGCCGCGCCCCTCGGTCAGCTTGCGCACGGCCAGGAACTCGATGATGCGGTCCTTGACCTGCTCCAGCCCGTAGTGGTCGCGGTTGAGAATGGCCTCGGCGTGGTCGAGGTCCAGGTTGTCCTCGGTGGCCTCGCCCCAGGGCAGCGCCAGCATGGTGTCGATGTAGTTGCGCACCACGGTCCCCTCGGCGGAGACGGTCGGCATGCGCTCCAGGCGGGTGACCTCCTTGAGCAGCTTCTCCACGATCTCGGTCGGCAGGCCGCGCTGCTTGATCTTCTCGCGCAGCGCCTCCAGCTCGTTGCCCCCCTCGCCGGAGAGCTCGTCGTGGATGGCCTTGAGCTGCTCGCGCAGGTAGTACTCGCGCTGGTTCTTGTCGATCTGCTCGCGTACCCGGTCCTTGATGCGCTGCTCGAGCCCGACCAGGTCGAGGTCGGTGGTGAGGTGGACCGCCAGCATCTCGAGCCGGTTGATCGGGTCGAGGTTCTCGAGGAAGCTCTGGCGCTGGGAGGCGTCGCGGATCAACTGGGTCGTCAGCAGGTCGGCCAGGTGGGCGGGATCGGCGATGGACTGGATCATGTCCATCACGTCGTTGCTGAAGGTGTTCTTGGCCTCCTGGAAGCGCTGGGCCAGTTGCTGGGTGTGGTGGACCATCGCCTGCGCCTCGGGCGACATGCTCGCCCGCTCGGCGGCCTGCTCGGCGTGGACGGTGTAGAAGGGGCGCGGGCCGTCGTACTGCAGAATCTCGACGCGGCTCAGGCCCTCGAGCGCCACCTGGATGTTGCCCCCCTGCTGGTGCTCGATCGACACGATCTCGGCGAGCGTCCCGATCCGGTACAGGTTCTCCGGCTGGGGGTCGTCGACCGAGGCGTCGCGATGGGCGACCACCACGATCCGGTGGTCGCGGCTCATGGCCTCCTCGACCGCCTGGATCGAGCGGGTGCGCCCGACCAGCAGCGTGACGACGTTCCTCGGGAAGATCACCACGTTCTTGAGCGGCAGCAGCGGATAGCGGATGGAGTACATGTCGTAGCGGCTCATCATCGATTGGGTCCTTCTCTACCCGGTCTCGAGACTCGCGGGCGCGGCCAACACGCGCACCCGGCGTACGGTCTGGCCCGACGCCGGACGACGGTGACTCGAACCTGTGCCCGCTGCACAGAGTAGTCTACCACGTCCCACCGCGCGGGGCCGCGCCCGGGGGCCGGGCGGTCCCGCCCATACCTCAACGTCCCGGATGGCCGCCGGTGGCTAGTCCCCACGTACCAATCCGGCGGCGCCGCTCGTCGTGGCCACCGCCGCGTGCTCGCGCCGCGCGGCCTCGAGCAGCCGGCCGTCGCCCAGCAGGTCGAGCGCGGTCATGGCCAGCCCCTTGGCGCCGGCGACGATGGCGTCGTGGCCGGCGGCGGTGACGGTCGCCTCGGCCACCGCGCGGGAGTGCCAGCCCGCCTCCGGCCCGCAGATGCGCAGGTACGCCTCGACCGCCGGCACCCGGTGGCTCACGTTGCCGAAGTCGGTCGAGCCGCTGCCGCCCGCCTCCTCGTCGTCGGCGACGTGGAGGCCGAGGGCGCGCAGGTTCCGGGCGAAGGCGCCGCCGATGGCCCGGTTCGGGAGCATGTTCAGGTACGGCCGGATGTAGTGCTTCCACTCGAGCCGGGCGCCCGTGGCCAGCGCGCCCGCCTCGGCGCAGCGCACCACCCGGCCCACCACGTCCTCGGCGTCCGCCGGGTCGGCCGCGCGCACGCGGAAGCGCGCCGCCGCGTAGGGCGGGATGACGTTCGGCGCGCCGCCGCCGTGGGTGATCACGCCGTGGATGCGCACGTCGGGCTTGACCTGCTGGCGCAGCGCGCCGACCCCGTTGAAGGTCTGGATCACGGCGTCGAGCGCGTTGACCCCCTCGTGGGGCGCGGCGGCGGCGTGGGCGGCGCGGCCGAAGAACTCGAAGTCCAGCCCGTAGGCGACGAGCGAGGAGGCGGTGCCGATGCGGTTCTCGGTCATCGGGTGGACCATGATCGCGGCGTCGACGTCGTCGAAGTAGCCGGCGTCGAGCAGGTAGATCTTGCCGCCGGCGCCCGGAACGGCCGACTCTTCGGCGGGGCAGCCCAGCACGACGACCGTTCCGGGCAGCGCCTCGCCGAGGTCGGCGAGCCCGATGCCGGCGCCGATCGCGGCGGTGGCGATGATGTTGTGCCCGCAGCCGTGGCCGACCTCGGGCAGCGCGTCGTACTCGGCGATGATCGCGACGGTGGGCCGGGTCCGGCGACCGGCGATGGTGGCCCGGAACGCCGTCGGCAGCCCGGCGATGCCGCGCTCGACGCCCGCGCCCGCCCGCTCGAGCAGGGCGGTCAGCCGCTCGGCGGCCTGGACCTCCCGCAGGCCGAGCTCCGGGTGGGCGAACATCCAGTCGCTGAGGGCAACCAGGTCGCCCGCCGCCGCGTCGACCGCCCGGCACGCGGCCGCCTTGCCGCCTCCGCCCGCCATCCGTCCCCCCTCTTCTCCGCGGCCGCCGCCCCGACGCCGGCCCGCGCCGCGCGGCGGCCGGCCGGTGGCCGCGTCCACCCTACCCCAATCCCCCCTCGGGCGCCAGGGTCGCCCGGCTCGCGGCTCGCGCGCGGCACGGGGGGCGACCCGGCGTCCGGGGCGCGGCTAGCGCAGGGCGGGCATCACCTGCTCGCCGAAGAGGCGCATCGAGTTCGTCACCCGCTCGTGGGGCAGGTGGCCGAACGACATCTGGCACATCAGGTGGTCGAAGCCGATGATCTCGCGCTGCCGCGCGATCTCCGCGGTCACGCTCGCCGGGTCACCCACGATGAGCACGCCGCGCTCGATCAGGCCCTCGTAGCTCGGGTCCTCGCCCAGGAGCGGCCGCCAGTGCTCGGTGTAGTAGCGGAAGTTCTCGGGGAAGGCCTCCAGCTCCTCGACCGTCTGCGGCAGCGCCGCGTCCTTGAAGAGCCGGAAGAACTCGAGGACCGGCAGCCGCGCCTCCGCGATCGCCCGCTCCCGGGTCTCGGCCACGTAGACGTGGCGCGCGAGCAGGAAATCATCCGGCCCCATGGGGTTGCCCGCCCGCTCCCGCTCGGCCCGGTAGATGGCGTAGACCTGCGCCGTCCGCTCGGGCGGCAGGAAGATGGAGGAGATCGGATAGCCCTCCTGCCCGGCCCACACGAACGTCTCGGGGCTGACCGCCGTCAGGTAGATCGGGGGGAAGGGCTGCTGCAGCGGGCGCGGCATCAGCGTGGCGCCGTCGATGGTGTAGTACTCCCCGGCGAAGTGGACCGTCTCCTCGGTGAAGGCGCGCTTGATCAGGTCCAGCCCCTCGCGGAAGCGGGGCCGACCCTCGGCCATCGGCTGGTGGTACTTGGCGTACTCCTGGACATCGGCGCCGCGCCCCATGCCGATCAGCAGCCGGCCGCCCGAGAGGACGTCGAGCATGGCGGCCTCCTCGGCCAGGCGCCAGGGGTGGTGGAAGTTGACCGCGTTGATCATCGCGCCGAGCTTGATGCGCGAGGTGGCCTGGGCCAGCGCGGCCAGCATCAGGTTGGGCGAGGGCAGCATGTTGTAGGCGGTGAAGTGGTGCTCGGTGAGCCAGATGGCGTCGAAGCCGAGCGCCTCGGCGAGCTGCCACTCCGCCAGGTGCTCGCGGTAGACCTGGGTCTGGGGCGACCCGCCCCAGGGCTCCCCGCGATGCGGCCAGTGCACGAGGTCGAAGACCGAGAAGCGCATCGCCTGCCTCCTGCCTCCCTGCTCACGCGCCGCGCGCGACGCGTCACCGCGGGTGCACGGCGCCAGTCACACCGGACGCGATGCGTGCATGGTACGGTGTCTCGCGGGCCGCGGATACTCCCATCGCGAGCCGTTCGGGCTGCCCGTGAGCGACGGCGCGCCAGGCGCGGGACGGGTCTGGCAGCGACCGCTACGCCAGGCAGTGCCGGGTGGGATCGGGGGACCGCGGACGTCGTGGCTCGGCCCGGCGGATGCCGAGGGCGTCGTAGACGCTCACGGGAGGACCCGCCGGAAGCGCGACAGCGGCGGGACGCCGAAGCGCGCCGCCCGCAGCGCGTCCAGCCGGTCCTGGTCGACCCGCCCCTCGTCGGTCAGCCGGTACGGCTCCACCGGCCCGCCCAGCGCGTCGACCAGCGGCTGCAGCCAGGGTAGCCCGCCGGTCGTCCCGTCGGCGCCGAGGCTCAGGACCGTGGTGGCCGTCACCTCCGGCGCGTGATGGAGCGGCTCGAGGTAGCCCAGGGTGCGCGCGACGGCCTCGGCCTCGCCGGGGTAGGCGCGCAGATGGTCGTTGACCTCCTCCAGCGGGTACTCCGCGGTCCGCGGCAGCCCCTCCAGCAGCCGGTAGAACAGCAGCCCGGCCACCTCGGCGACGGCGAAGCCCGGCCGCCGCGCCGCCGTGAGCAGCGCCAGGTCGTCGCCGGCCACCGCGACCCGCGCCGGGTCGACCTCCGGCCGGGCCAGGAGGAACTCGGCGGCGCGCAGGCAGTCGGCCACGATGCCCCGGTAGATGTAGGTCGCGGGGTCGGCGATGCCCTGGGTCAGCAGGCCGGGGTAGGCCGCGGCGAAGGGCTGGTCGGCCAGCCGCTGGCCCCGGTGCATCACCTGCAGGCAGACGTAGCGCTGGCGGTCGGTATAGTCCGGGACGTGGTTGACGCTG
>DASSZN010000106.1:0-11624 GCA_035702805.1 Thermomicrobiaceae bacterium
AGAGCGCGGGGGTCTCCGAGATCACCCCCGCGGCGGACCAGTACTCCCTGGCGGTGGTCGCCTACGAGATGCTGGTCGGCCGGGCTCCGTTCCAGGCGCCGACGCCGGCCGCGGTGATGCGCATGCAGTTGAGCGACCCGCCGCCGCCGCCGAGCACGGTGGCGCCATGGTTCCCGAGCCCCGTCGAGCAGGTGCTGATGCGGGCGCTGGCCAAGGACCCGCGGGACCGCTACGAGAGCGTGGGTGACTTCATCGCGGCGCTGTCGGCAGCGGTGCGGCAGGCCCGCGAGGTGGCCGGCGGGACGCTCACCCGGGAGCCGGCCGTCCACTCGGCCACCGTTCTCGACGAGCCGAACGCGGGCGTGGCGGGGCCGGCGGCGGTCCCGGGGGCGGCGCTTGTCGCCGGGGGCGGACCGCGGCGCTACGCCGTCGCCGGCGGGGCGTCCGTGCTCGTGTTGCTGCTGGCCCTGGGCGGGTACTTCGCCTTCGGCGGCCGGGGCAACCGGAGCAACGCGGGCGGCGGCTCGACACCGACGGCGACGGCGACGCGTGCCGCGGCTGCGGCTCCGCCCACGGCCACGGCCGCCGCTATGACCGGCATGGCGATGGATTCCACCCCGTCGGCCACCCCGGCCGCCACCTCCACCGCCTCGGGCACGCCCTCCGCGGCGACGACCGGCTCGCAGCTGGCGATCCTCTTCTCGGCCGGGCATCGGGACAACGTCTTCGACTACGAGATCTTCATCATGAACGTCGACGGTAGCAACCAGCGGCAGTTCACGCAGTCGCGCGGGCATTCCTGGGGGCCGCGAATCTCGCCGGATGGGACGAAGTTCCTCTTCTCGTCGGTCGCGCCCGGCATGGACATGAGCGCCATGACGCCGGAGAGCGGCACGTCCGGTTCCGGGCACCATGACATCTACGTCGGCAGTTTCGGCGGGTCCAGTGTCGCCGACGCCCAACCCACGAATATCACCAACATCACGACTCAGTACAACGCCTGGAACAACGGCTGGACCTGGTCCGCGGACGGGAAGTGGATCGCCTTCACCTCCGATCGCAGCGGGCACTGGCAGATCTACAAGATGGCCCCGGACGGTAGCCACATCGTCCAGCTGACCAGTTCGAGTGCCCAGAGCGGCTGGCCCTGGTGGACGCCCGACGCGCAGCACATCGTCTTCTCGTCGGATCGGACCGGCTCGTGGGAGATCTTCGTCATGAACGCCGATGGGTCCAACGTGCGGCAGCTGACGAACGCGCCCGGCAAGGCCAGCCTGCCGGGGCGAGTCAACCTCTATCCGGCCATCTCTCCGGACGGCAAGACGATCGTCTTCTCCTCCCAGGTGACCGCCACCGACGAGGGCGAGATCTACACCATGAACATCGACGGGACCGGGCTCAAGCGACTGACCGACACGGCCGCCCTGAACAACATCCCCAGCTACTGCCCCGACGGGCGGATCGTCTTCACGTCGGATCGCCAGGCACGTAAGGGCCCGGACGGTACCCCCTACAACACGATCTACATCATGAATGGCGACGGGACGAACCAGGCGCCGCTGACCTCCGTGGGGGACGACATTACCCCCTCGTGCGGCTACGTTCGGTTCGCCTCGCCAAGTGGCTTCGTTGGCGCGCCACTGGCCGGGCTGGCGGTCCCTGGATCGTCCCTGACCGCGGTCCTGCCGCGGCGTCAGCTCGACCTGTAGGAGCCGCTCGGCGCGCGGGCGGCGGGCGCCGGTCAACCGGATCGGGCGGGATGTGCACCGCGGACTCCTCCCGGCAGTGCGGCGCCGGTGAGATGGCTGATGGGTTCGAGAGAGGCGTGACCGTGGACGAGCGTGAACTGGCCGGGATCATCGTCAGGATGGGGCTGGCGCGAGGGCTGGACGCGGACCGCCTGGTCGACGAGCTGGCGCGGATGTCGTTGCCTGGTTTCCTCGACGCGCAGGCCTTTCGTGCCAGCCTGGTGGATACGATCGAGGAGCAGTGGCGCGCCGAGCTCGACGCACGCGTCAGGCGGCTGCGCGACCAGCTCGGTGGGTCGGCCCCGCCCGACGGCCGGATCGAGCCGTCCGGGGTGATCGGGCCGTCGGGGGTCGTCGCGCCGCCGACCTCGACCGCGCCGGTGACGCAGTACGACCTCGTCGACGCCACCGCGGTGGAGGCGGCCCCGACGGGGCTCGGCGACACGCTCGCGCCGCCGCGGGACGCGACCCAGATCTGGGACGCGCGACGCGGGTAGGGTGCCCGAGGTCTACGTCCGGCTGCCGATGGCGGCCGGCTCGCCGGACAGGCGCAGCAGCTTGTAGGTCGCGATCGGGGCGGCGCGGCCCTTGACGTAGAGCGGCCCGAGCTCCTCGACCTCGACCGTTCCGCGAATGCGCTCCAGCGTCGACTCGCTGATCAGGATCTCGCCGGCACGTGCCTCGGCCTGCAGCCGCGCGGTGACGTTGACCACGTCGCCGATCGCGGTGTAGCTCATGACCTGCGGCGTGCCGATGTTGCCGACGATGGCGGAGCCGGAGTTGAGCCCGATGCCGAAGCCCGCGCGCGTGCCGGTCTCACGCCGCAGCTCGGCGATCCGCTCGCGCATCGAGAGCGCGGCCCGCACCGCCGCCAGCTCGTGGTCGGGCAGCGTCAGGGGCGCGCCGAAGATCGCCATGACCCCGTCGCCGAGGAACTTGTCGAGCATCCCCAGTTGCTTGAAGATCTCCGAGGTCGCCAGCTCCAGGTACGAGTTCAGCAGCGCCACCACCTCCTCCGGCCGGTGGCTTTCGGAGAAACCGGTGAAGCCCCGCACATCGGCGAAGAGGACGGTGACGTCGCAGCGCGAGCCGCCGAGCGCCAGCGCGTCGGGCGAGCGCAGCAGCTGCTCGACGACGGGGGGCGCCACGTAGCGGCTGAAGAGCTCGCGCAGGCGGTCGCGCTCGGCCGTCTCGCGGCGGCGCGCCTCCTCCATCAGCACGATGTCGGTCCGGTCGTCCAGGATCAGGACCACGCCACCCACCTCGCCGTGGGCATCCCGGATGCGCGCCGCCCGCCCGGCCAGCACGACCCGCGGGCGACCACCGATCGCGCCCTCCCACTCCGGCCCGCTGATGACGGTCGGCGCCCCAACCTGCACCATCGCGACCAGTCCGCCAAGCCAGGCCGCCAGGCCGGACGGCGCCAGGTGCGCGAGGAGCGTCCCGACCGCGGTAGAAGCCGGAACGCCGAGCACCTCGGCCGCGGTGGGGTTCCAGTCGGTGATCACGCCGCGATCGTCGACGGCGACGAGCGCGCTGCTGAGGGAGCGGAGGAGCGCGTCCTGGCGGCGGCGCGCCGCCTCGAGATCCGCGGTGCGAGCGAGCAGATCCCGGTGGAGCGTCGCGTTCTGGATCGCGCCGCCGATCTGCGCCCCGATCGACACCAGCAGGTCAAGGTCGAGCTGCTCGAACTCGACGGCCCGGCGCGACGAGTCGACGTAGACGGCGCCGATGGGCTCCTGGTTGACGATCATCGGCACGCAGGCGATCGCGCGCAGCGACCGACCGACGATGCTCAGGGCCGCGCCGAAACTCGGGTCCTCCAGCGCATTCGGCACCAGCACCGGCCGGCACTCGCGTAACGCCTGCTCGACGACGCTGGTACTGTGCTGCACCAGCAGGCCGAAGTCCCGGCTGCCCTGGCTGGCGCGGGTGACCAGCTCGCCGCGCTCGTCCCGCAGCAGAATGGCCGCGTGGTCGCCTCCGCTGATGGCCAGTACCTGCCGCAGCGCCGACTGGAGCGTGGCGTCGAGATCGAGGCTCGCGGTGAGCTCGCGACCCAGCCGGTTGAGCAGCGCGATCCGGTCGACGACGGCCTCTGGGCGCGTGGGCTCGCCGTCGACCGCGATCGTGACCGCGGTGACGTTGTCCTGGCCGCCACGGGCCCGGGCCTCCTCGATCAGCGACGGCGCGGCCGCCGCGCCGTGCGCGCGCAGGAGCTCGGCGATCCGCGCCTCGTCGACGTCCCGGTAGAGCCCGTCGGAGCAGAAGAGGACCAGGTCGCCCGGCGCAAGGGGCTGCTCGACCACGTCGACGTCGACCGTCTCGCGGATGCCCAGGCAGCGGGTGATGACGTTGCGGCGCGGGTGGTTCGCGGCCTCCTCCGGGGTAAGCGCGCCGAGCCGCAGCTGCTCGGCGACCCAGGTGTGATCCTGGGTGAGCTGCCGCAGCGCGCCGTCGCGGAGCAGGTAGACGCGCGACCGCCCGGCGTTGGCCGCGATCAGCCGGTCGTCGACCACGATCCCGGCGAGGATGGTCGCCCCGGCGGCGTTGGTCGGGCCGGCCGCGTCGGCGTCGGCGGGGTTTTGCGCGTACAGGATCGCGTTGGTGTGCTCGACCGCGGCGCGGAGCCGGGTGGCCGGGTCCGGAATGGCCGAGGTCCAGTAGCTGTCGACGACGGTGCGCGCGGCGAGGCGGCTGGCCTGGAGGCCACGCGCGCGCAGGCCGACGCCGTCGGCGATGGCCCAGATGGCGCCGCGCTCGGCACGGTCGAGCGGCCCGGTGGGCTCGCGCGTGGCGAGCGAGTCGCCGTTGACGACGCGAACGGCGCCCGGGTCGGTGCGGGCGTTGGCTGTGACCGTGAGCGCGGCCGGCATCAGCGCGGTCTCCCTTGAGTGCGGGCGTGCCGGCCATGTGTGCCTGGCGGCGCCGAGGAGTCGCCGGGCTCCCTGCCCTCGACAGACCGGGCCCCGTCGCTACGGACCCCCAGCGGCATGCGGCAACTCCTCCGGCTCCCGGCTCCCGCGCAGGGCGCGGCGGAACTCGTTGTTCAGGTGGTACAGCCCGTAGAGGCGCGCCGCCGCGACCCGCAGGCGGGCCGCGCGCGGACGAAGCAGCGTGGGAACGTCGACGATCACCTGCCGGCGCACCGTTCGCCCGCTGAGCAGGTCCAGGGTCGCCTGCAACGCAACCACGCCGAAGAGGTTGGCGGTGTAGACGATCTGCGGGAAGCCGTCACGCGCGCCGTGGAGTTGCTGGCGCAGCTCGTCGATGATCTCGAGCGGCACCGCCCCGATCGGGATGACCCGCCGCAGGAACGCCATCGGCTCGCGCAGCTCGGGGCCATCCGGGCGCACGTTGCCGTCGAGGACCCGGACGCCGGGCTGCCGGTAGTCGTAGATCCGCAGCAGCTGCAGGCCGGCGACGTCGTAGCCGGAGACGACCGGGATGCCGCGCCGCTGGGCCCGCTCGTGCAGGGCGTACTTCGACCAGAGCGGCGGCCGGGTCGTGACGTCGACCCCGTCGACGATCAGGTCGGCCCGGGCCACCAGCGCCTCGACGTTCTCCGCCACGATGCCGCGCGGGTCGACCTCGACCTCCGCATACGGGTTGATGTCGCGCATGCGCTCCTGGAAGACCTCGGCCTTGTTCCGGCCCAGGTCCTGCAGCCGGACGGCCTGGCGGTTCAGGTTGTGCAGGTCGTAGTCGCCCGGCTCGGCCAGGATCAGGTGCTCGGCACCCAGGCGCACCAGCGGCTCGACGACCGCGCCGCCGATCGAGCCGCAGCCGGCCACCAGGATCGTCGCCCGGCGCAGCCGTTCCTGCTCGTCGGCGGGCACCAGTCCCCGGTTACGCGCCACGAACTGGGCGTAGAACTCGTCGTGCGGCGGCAGCACGACCTGCTGCCCGTTCGAGAGCGTGTACGCCGTCGCCGCGCCGGCCGGCGAGGCCGGGGCGGTATCGCGGGCGCTCATGGGCTCCTCCTGTCGGCCGGTACGGCCGGCGACGCGACGACCGGTTCCGGCGGTGCGGGCACGCCCGCGCGGTCGGGGATCGGTGGGGCGCCGAGCTCCGGCAGCCGGGCGGCGATCTCGGCGCGCCGGACCTTGAGGGTGGGCGTCAGCGGGAACGACTCGTCGGGCCAGACGGTGTGCCCGCGGATCTGCTGGTGCGGCGCGAGCCCGGCGTTGGCTCGCCGGACGATGGTCGCCGCGCTGGTGTCCCGGTCGAGCAGCAGGACGGCGTGGACCTGCACGTCCTGGCCGGAGCCCACGCCGAGGACCACGGCGCCCTTCACCCCGGGCTCGGCGGCGAGCACGTGCTCCACGTCCTCCGGATAGACGTTCATGCCGTTGGCGAGCACGATGACGTCCTTCTTGCGGCCGCGCAGCCGCAGGCGGCCGGCGGCGTCGAGGTAGCCGAGGTCGCCGGTGCGGTACCAGCCGTCGCTGAAGGCGGCCGCGGTCGCGACCGGGTCGTTCCAGTAGCCGGGACTGATGTTGTCGCCCCGGACCCGGATCTCGCCGTCCTCGTCGAAGGCGACCTCGATGCCGGGCAGTACGCGGCCCACGGTGGCGACGTCGCGGTCGGTCAGGGAGTTGGTGGCCACGATGGGGGACGCCTCGGTCATGCCGTAGCCCTGGACCACCTTGACCCCGAGCGTCTCCCACCAGCGACCGAGATCGGGATCGAGATAGGCGCCGCCCGAGACGAAGAACTCGAACGCGCCGCCCATGCGCGCCAGCACCTGTCGGAAGAGGAGCCGGCGCGCCGGGATCGGCAGGCGGGCGCCGGCGGCGAGCAACCAGCCGAACTGGCGCTCACGCCCCTGCTTGCGCACCTCGCGCAGCACGCCCTCCCGGAACAGCTGCAGCACCTGGGGCACGCAGCTCATGTGGGTGATCTGGTAGCGCCCCATCGCCTCGAAGATCACGTCCGGGCGCAGGCTGCCGACGTAGGTGATCGAGGCGCCGCCCGCGAGCGGCGCGAACAGCCCGCTGGTCTGCTCGAACATGTGGCTCAACGGCAGGATCGAGAGTGCCCGGTGCCGGGTGGTGGGCTCGATGGCGGTCCGGGCCATCATCGTGTTGCTGACCACGTTGCGGTGGGTCAGCATGACCCCCTTGGGGTTGCCGGTGGTGCCCGAGGTGTAGACCAGCTCGGCCACCTCGGTGGGCTCGACCCGGGCGGCGTCGGCGCGCAGCGGGTCCCGCGCCGCGAGGACGTCGCGCAGGTCGTCGAGGATCGTCAGCGGCGTGACGGGGTCGGTCAGCCGGCGGGCCTGCTCGCGGCCCACCAGCAGGTGACGCGGCTCGGCACGCGCGACGATGCGCTCCACGAAGCCGACGTCGCTGCGCATGTCGAGCGGCACGGCGACGGCGCCGAGGATCTGGACGCCGAAGAATGCGGCCACCCACTCGGGCCGGTTTGCGCCCCAGAGGACGACCCGGTCACTGCGGGCGACGCCGGCGTCGGCGAGGTGGGCCGCCGCCCGCCGTGACGCGTCCCACAGCTCCCCGTAGCTCCAGCCCCAGGGAGCCGCGCCGTGGTAGCGCACGGCCGGCAGGTGCGCCCACCGCCCGGCCGCCCGCTCGAGGATGTCGACCAGCGTGTCCATCGGTCTCCGCCTGCCTCACCGAGGACGGCGATCGCGCGCCGCCAGTTGCGCCGGGGAGCAGCGAAGCGCGCCGGGAGTTCCCGGCGCGCTCGCGCGGACGACGACGGCGGCGCTAGGTCGTCGTGGTGGTCGTCGTCGTCGTGGTCGTCATGCCCGTCGGCGTCAGACCGGTGGTGGTCGTCAGCCACTGGGTCAGGCCCGTCCAGGTCGTGTCGGTGGTCGTGTAGCCGGTGACGTCCGGCGTGGTCGTCGCCGTCGTGCCGGTCGTCGTCGTGCTGGGGGTCGTGGTCGCCTGGTGCGCGGTTGCCAGGATCATCCCCAGCATGTCCTGCTGCGGCGTCGGAAGCGTGTCGTGGAAGTGGCGGAGTGTCTGGACGAAGGTGTCGACGTCGTGCGTAGTCATGGCACCCCCCTATTTCCCTGTATCCGGAAACTCCCGGTGCAGACAGCCTAACATGGCACCTGGAGGGTGTCAAACGTTCCCGATTCGGCCGATCGGGCGTTATGCCCTGCGGAACCGGCCGGAGACTGGGGTCAGGATTCGAGCCAGGGGAGCGCCGCGCGGAGGCGTGGCAGCGCGGCGCGGGTCGCCTCCTCGCCGAGCGCGATGTACTGGCGCCCCTGGGTAAAGGAGCGCAGCCCCCAGCCGCCCACGCTGGTGAAGGTCGGCTCGATCTGGATCGTCGCGGCCGCCGCGGCGGAGTCGGTGACGATCTTGCTCTGCATCATCTCGATCGAGCGGCTGATCGCCTGGATCACCGAGGGCGCGCGACCGGCGGTCTCGGCCGACTCCGCCTCGAGTTCGGGCGCGGCGAAGCGGTTGCCGAGTTTGATGGCGATGACGGTGTCGGCTCCCAGGTCGGCGGCGACGTTGCTCGGCACCGGGTTGAGCACCCCGCCGTCGACCAGCGTCCGGTTGCCGATCCGCTGTGCCGGGTAGATGCCGGGGATCGACATGCTCGCCAGCACGGCCGGCCACATCAGCCCGCGGCGGAAGACGACCTCGCGTCCCGAGACGATATCGGCCGTGACCACGCCGAAGGGGAGCGGCAGATCCTCGAAGCGCCGCGCGCCGAGGATGCGGCGCACGCCGTCGCGCACCCCGCCGCTGGAGAGGATGGAGCTGGTGGGGACGGTGAGCCGGAAGGCCGTACCGCCGACCTCGTCGAGCAGCCCGGCGATACCGTCGGCGTCGAATCCGACGGCCAGAGCCGCGCCGACGGCGGCGCCGATGCTGGTGCCCGCTACGGTGTCGATCGGCACGCCGAGGCCGGCGAGGACGTTGAGCGCCCCGACGTGGGCGTAGCCGCGCACGCTGCCGGCCCCGAAGGCGATCCCGACCTTGAGCCCGGCCAGTTCACGGGCGGCCCAGCCGAGGGCTCGCCCGGCGTCCGTGGCGAGCGAAAGCATGCCTGCCGCGAGCCCCGCCTCGTCGGCCGCCGACAGGGGCGGCACGCGCACCGTGCCGGCGCCGTCGGCGCCGACCCGACCGTCGTTCTCCCCCCAGCCGGCGAGCGCGCGCAGCGCCCGCACTCCACTCCCAACGGGGTCCGCCTGTCCCGGCGCTCCCTGCCCGGCGAGGCGCAGGCTCCGCGCGCTCGTGGCGAGGGGCGGCGCGTCCTCCCCCAGCTGCACCAGGACGTGGTCGTAGCGCTCCCCCAGCAGCTCGAGCGTGCGGGCGAGGGCGTCGGGCGCGTAGGGTCCGGCGGGCGGCACGACCACCAGGTCGGCGCGCGGACCGCCGGCCGGGGCCGGCAGGGCGTCGCCCGGCAGGACGCGGGCGAGCGCGGTCAGTTCGTCGGCCCACCGGCGACCGTCGTCGACCAGGAGGTGCAGGGTGGACCGGCGCGTGTGCCAGGCGACGCTGCAGGCCAGGGCGTAGCCGAGCAGGGGTGGCGCGCCGGCGTCGCGCAACACGCTGACCCGGCCGGCGCCGTCGCGAAGCGCTCGGCGGTTGGAGCGCGCGAGACGCTCGGAGAGGATCGCCCCCAGGTTGCGGTAGAGCCGGGGAAAGGTGACCGCAAGTCGCTGCAGGTCGCTCTCGTTGAGCACCAGGACCTCGGCGTCGCCGGTGGTCCGTACCGTGGCGGACACCGGCTGGCCGGTGAACAGGGACATCTCGCCGAGCGTGTCGCCGGGGCCGACGCTGTTGATGCGGTGCTGGGTGCCGTCGCGGTCGGCGATCAGGACGTCGGCGGTGCCGGCGCGCAGGACGTACATCACGCCCGGGGCGTCTCCCTCGGCGAGCAGCACCGTGCCGGCGGGGAACGCGCGTCGCGCGAAGTGCGCCACGGCGGCGGCCACCTCGGCGTCGTCGATGCCGTCGAAGAAGGAGGTCCGGTGCGCCTGCATGGGGACCACCTCCCCCGCGCTACGTCGGATGTCGCTCGCTCGACCTCGCGGCCGAGACGGTGGTGCTCACATCGCGGTCGGGGCTGTCGCGCGGGATTACCTCGTCCGAGGGATAGGCGGATTCTACGGTCGCGGGGGTGCCCTGTCAATTCGCATGTCGGCGACGTGCCCGCCGGAGCGGTACCCTGGCCTGAGATGAGCGCTTGGGGTCGTGGCCATCGAGCCCGCGAGGTGGCGTGGTCGGGCGACTTGAGGTCACGTGGTGACCGGGGGAAGTGAGCGAATCGTGCCCTCGAGAGCCGCCGCCTGCGCGATCCCGGGGCGTGTCGTCCGCCATGGTCGCCAGACCGGATCGCGATGGCTGCCGGCCGGCGAGGCGGGCAGAGCCGGCGCCCCGATCCCGGACGGATCGGCCGCTCCCCATGAAACGCGCCCCACCTCAACCGCGGGCGACGTCCTCTGCCGCGCCACGGCATCCGCTCGCATCTCTCCGCCCGGAGCGGGCATCCAGGATTGGCCATAGCGCCCTCGGGTATGGCCAGATCCGCCTCCCCGCGGAGTCGGCCGGCGATCCGTCCCGTGCTCCCCTGGCCGGCCGTGCTAGCGGAAAAAGCTCGCCCGCAGCCGCATGTCGCGCTCCGTGAGCGCCGCCCGCACCGCCTCCAGCCCCTCCCGCCGCACCACCGCCAGCGTCGCCGCGGCCGGCACCGGCGACAGGTGCGGCGCCAGCGCCGGGTCGGCCAGCAGGTCCGCCAGCAGCTCCGGGCGCTCGACCTGGAGCATCACCGCGTCCACCAGCGCGCCCTTCCCCCAGTCCTTCGCCCAGCGCTTGACCATCGCCCGCACCTCGTCGGAGAGCGGCCCGTGGTGGTAGCGCGCCAGCAGCTCGATGATCGCCTCGGCACCGAGCCCGCCCCGGGCACCGCGCCGCAGGCTCTCCCGCGTCAGACGCCACCCGTCAGCGGACTCGTCCTGCTCGCCCCCCTCCGCCACCGGCCGCAGCGCGTGGAGCACGTGCAGGCTCGGCAGCCGCTGGCGGAAGCTGATCCGGCCGCCGGCGTCGATGCGGTAGACCGGGCGCGGCAGCAGGTCGTTCCCCTCGCTCAGCGCCGGGAGCCGCTCCACCGCCAGCAGGCGCTCGTACAGCCTGCCCAGGTTTGCCGGCGGGACCAGCGCCGCGGTCGGCGTCAGGCGCCGCCCCAGCAGCGGTCCCAGCTCCGGGTCGGCCAGCAGCGCGTCGAGCACCGCGCCGTCGACCGCCTGCAGCAGCGCCACGCCGCGCCGCACCGTGATGCGCTGGTGCCGCGCCCCCCACTCCTCCAGCGAGCGCCGCACGTTCTGTGGCAGCGGGACCGCGCCGACCCGCTCCAGGAAGCCCACGATCTCGTCGAGCTCCTGGCCCCCCTGCTGGGCCCGGTAGAGCGCCTCCGGCGTCAGCTCGTACTCGATCGCCTGCTCGGCCCGCACCCGCTCGGCGATCTGGTCGAGCCGGAAGAGGTCGGCCTCGCCGGTCGGCGGGAAGGCGAAGACCTGGAAGCTCGGCTGGATCACGACGTGGGGCGCGGCCGGGTCCGCGAACGCCGCCGCCGCCTCGTCGTGGAGCAGCCGGCCGCCGTTCTCGGTGATGCGGAAGGCGGTCACCCGGCCCTCGGCGAGCCCGAGGTCGACCAGGCCGAGCCAGTAGAGGGCCTCGGTGACGATCACCCGGATTACCCCGGCCTCGACGGTCTCCCAGCCGGTCCCCTCCCGCAGGCCGGTGAACGTCACCCCCAGCGCGTTCTCCCGCTGGTACGGGCCGGCGTCCGGGTAGCTGTAGCCGTAGTAGTGGTTGTAGTAGTCGGTGCGCGGCGTCTCCACGACCTCGCGCGAGAGCAGGAAGTCGTAGTCGCGCAGGCGCAGCCGGTCGG
>DASSZN010000273.1:0-49003 GCA_035702805.1 Thermomicrobiaceae bacterium
GAGGTGATGGAGCTGATCCCGGGCATCGCCGGGGCCTGGATCGGTGGCCTCTACACGCCAAACGACGGGCACGCCGAGCCCACGAAGGTCACGCCCGCCCTCGCCCGGGCGGCGGAGCGGGCCGGCGCCACGGTCGCGACCGGCTGCAACGTCGAGGCGGTCGAGGTGTCGGGCGGCAAGGTCGTCGGGGTCCAGACGACGCGCGGGACGGTGCGCGCCCCGCTGGTGGTCTGCGCGGCGGGCGCCGGCTCGGGCTGGCTGGCGCGGAGCCTGGGGCTGCGGCTGCCGCAGCTGGTGGTGCGGGCGACCGTCGCCGAGACGGTACCGGTGCCGCCGGTGACGCCGATCGGCGGCTGGGGCCCGGGCGGCGCCTTCCGCCAGCGGCCGGGAGGCAGCTTCTACGTCGCCCGCTCCGGCGACACCGACTACGACCTGACCTTCGACTCCTTCCGCTACCTGCGGGAGTTCCTGCCGAACTACCGCAAGAACTGGCGCGTCTTCCGCATCCGGCCGGGGGCGGCGCTCTGGCGCGACGCTCGCGACGCGGTGGCGAGCCGCGACGGCGACGAGCGAACCGCCCCGCTGCCGGTCGGCGAGCCGAAACCGAACCCGCGCGTGGTGGCGCGCGCCCGCGACAACCTGGTCCGGCTCTTCCCGGGCCTGGCCGGCATTCCACTCCAGCGCGCCTGGGCCGGCCTGATCGACACGACGCCGGACGCGGTGCCGGTGATCGGCCCGGCCGGGCCGGAGGGCTTCGTGCTGGCGACGGGGTTCAGCGGCCACGGCTTCGCCATGGGGCCGATCGTGGGGAAGCTCTTGAGCGAGCTGGTGCTGGACGGCGCGCCGTCGATCGACCTGTCGGCGCTGCGCTACGCCCGCTTCGGCGAGGGGGCGATGGCACAGCCGAAGAGCCTGCTCTGAGGGCGTGCGCGCCGGGGGTCCGGCGCGCCGGTGGAGACGAGGGAGGGACGGTCCATGGCGGAGGAGTTCACGGCCCGCGTCGAGCTGCGGGCGAACCACGTGGCGCTCCGGGTGCGCGACCTGGCGGGGGCGCTGCGCTTCTACCACGAGCTGATCGGGCTGCCGGTGGAGCGCACGGGCGGGCCGGCGGAGGACCCGAACATCTACTGGCTGACCGGCGTCCAGCTGATGCGTACGGAGGGGGAGCGCTCGGCGGCGGAGGGGAACCTCGACCACCTGGCGCTGGGGGTCGACAACATCGAGGCGATCTGCGCCCGGCTGGACGCGGCCGGGTTCGCGGCGGAGACCTCGCTGCGCCGCCGCGGCCGGGCCGAGGTCGGCCGCGACCTCATGATGGCCTATTATCGCGACCCGGAGGGGAACAAGGTCGAGCTGCTGAAGTACCTCGACTGACGGCGCCGGGTCGAGCGCCCTGGTCCCGGCCGCGCGGGACGAACCCGCACGCCGGACCTGACCGATAATCGCCGCCGAGGCTCCTCGCGACCGCGCCACGCTGGCGGCACGACGGGCTTGGCCGATCCGATCGCCGCTCACCGAGGAGGACCCGATGACCACGAGCCCGGGCACGACCGACCTGCGGCACCGCAGCCGGACGATCGTCGATGGACCGGAGCGGGCAGGCGCCCGGGCGATGCTGCGCGCCATCGGCCTCGACGACGACGACTTCCGCCGGCCGGTCGTCGGGGTGGCGCACTCCTGGATCGAGACGATGCCCTGCAACTTCGGCCTGCGGCGGCTGGCGCAGCAGGTCAAGCGAGGCATCCGCGACGCCGGCGGCGTGCCGATGGAGGTCAACACCGTCGCCATCAGCGACGGCATCACTATGGGCACGCAGGGGATGAAGGCGTCGCTGATCAGCCGGGAGGTCATCGCCGACTCGATCGAGCTGGTCGGGCGCGGCCACATGTTCGACGCCATCGTCGTCCTCGCCGCCTGTGACAAGACCCTGCCGGCCGCGGCGATGGCGCTGATCCGGCTCGACGTGCCCGGCTTCGTCCTCTACGGCGGCTCGATCTACCCCGGGCACTTCCAGGGGCGCGACGTCACCATCCAGGACGTCTACGAGGCCGTGGGCGCCAACGCGGCGGGCCGGCTGAGCGACGCCGACCTCGACGCGCTCGAGCGCGTGGCCTGTCCGGGCGAGGGCGCCTGCGGCGGCCAGTTCACCGCCAACACCATGGCGACCGCGATCGAGGTGCTGGGCCTGTCGCCGGTCGGGATGGCGTCGGTGCCCCAGGCACACCCGTCCAAGAACGAGGTCGCCTACCAGGCGGGCCGGCTGGTCATGGACCAGCTCCAGCGCGGGCTCAAGCCCAGCGACATCCTGACCCGGCAGTCGTTCCTCAACGGCATCGCCGTCGCCACCGGCACCGGCGGCTCCACCAACATCGTGCTCCACTTCCTGGCGATGGCCCGCGAGGCCGGCATCCCCCTCTCGATCGACGACTTCAACCCGGTCAGCGACGCCACGCCGATCGTGGCCGACCTCAAACCCTCGGGCGACTACACGGCCGTGGACGTCTACGAGGCGGGCGGCATCGAGCTGATCACGAAGCGCCTGATCGAGGGCGGCAAGATCGACGGCTCGCAGCTGACGCCGACCGGCCGCACGCTGGGCGAGGAGGTCGCGAGCGCGGAGGAGACGCCGGGCCAGCAGGTGGTCCTGACGGTGGAGACGGCCAGGAAGCGCACCGGCGGGCTGGTCGTGCTCAAGGGGAACCTGGCGCCCGAGGGGGCGGTCGTCAAGCTGGCGAGCTACGAGCACAACCGGCACGTCGGCCCGGCGCGCGTCTTCGACTCGGAGGAGGACGCCATGGCGGCGGTCACGGCGCGCCAGATCCAGCCCGGCGACGTGGTGGTCATCCGCTACGAGGGGCCGAAGGGGGGGCCCGGCATGCGCGAGATGCTGGGGGTGACCGCGGCGCTGGTGGGCGAGGGACTGGGCGGGAGCGTGGCGCTGTTGACCGACGGCCGCTTCAGCGGGGCGACCCGCGGCCTGATGGTGGGGCACGTGGCGCCGGAGGCGGCGGTGGGCGGGCCGATCGCGGCGCTGCGCGACGGCGACGTGGTCACGATCGACGCCGGCACCACGTCGCTGGAGGTGAACCTCACGCCCGGGGAGATCGCCGCGCGCCTGGCCGACTGGAAGCCGCGCCCGGCCCCGAGCGGGAGCAGCGTCTTCGCCAAGTACGCCGCGCTCGTCTCGTCGGCGTCCGAGGGCGCCGTCACCCGGCCGCCGCGCTGAGACGACGTTCCGGCGGCTGCGGAACCGGTCGCGCCAGCGCGACGTCGTCCTGTCCAGGCACTCGCCTGGTCGCTGGCGTCCGGACGCTACCTCGAATTGGTCGACCTAACGCGAGATCGCGGGAGGCGGCCCTGCCGTCTCGCGGGCGACGCGCTCGACGTCGCGAAGCAGGGTCTCCTCCGACGCGTCCAGGTCGATCGGGTCGCCGTACGGCTGCCAGTTGTGGACGTTGGTGGACCAGTAGACCTCGATCATGTTCCCTTCGGGATCGTGGAAGTAGAACGCCAGCGAGCAGCCGTGGTTGAACTGCACCTGGATCGGTAGCCCGCGTCCGCGAATCTCCCGGTAGAACGCGCGCAGGTCGGAGAGCGTGTCCACCTTGAAGGCGATGTGCCTGAAGACCGGATCCGCGAAGATGGCGATCTCGTGGTTCTCCTCGTCCGGCCGCGAGCTGACGAACGCGCTCTCGCCAAACTGCTCGTGGTCCGCGGCGCTGCCGCCGACGACGGACATGCCCATCACGTCGCGGTAGAACTCGGCGAGGGCGGCTGGATCCTTCGCGGTGATCCCGACGTGGCGTACCCCGACGAACTGCACCATTCTGCTGAACCTCCTCTGCCACGCGGTCGACGTCGCGTCGTCGGACGGGATGGCGCCGCCGGACCGCCGCGTCGCCGAGCGCGGTCACGGATCCCGCGACCAACCGCCGCCCCGTCGCCCCGCCTGTGGCCGGTCCTCACGGCCACGACCCGGCCGCATCACGCGCACTGCTTGTCTCCCTGCCCGCGGTTATAGCAGCTTTGATCGGTGACGAGTAGTGGATCCACGGCGGGGGTAGGGCTGTTTCAACGTGCGCGTGGACAGTCTGAGCGGGCCGTTGAGCAGGACCTGCCCGAGCGCAAATCGCCGAGGCCGCCGATCCGGCTCCCACGCTGGTCGCCCGACTGGCAGTGGGTTGCCGTCTGCCGAGACGCTGCCTGACCTTGAAGTTGCCCTCGACCACCCGGCGCTGGGGGTCGACGACATCGAGGCGATCCGCGCCCGGCTGGACGCGGCCGGCCTCGCCGCCGAGACCACGCTGCGCCGGCGGAGCCGGGCCGAGGTCGGCCGCCAGTTGATGCTGTCCCGCTACCGCGACCCGGAGGGGAACAAGGTCGAGCTGCTGAAGTACCTCGACTGAGCGGCGCCGGGTCGAGGGCTCGGCGGGCCGGATGGCCGCGCCGCCACTGAGCTCGCCGGCGTCTTGGACGTTTCTGAACGTTTTGGACGCTAAGGGGGAGACCACGGACGGAGCGACGTCGGGCGACTGGTGGGAGACGGCGTTGTGGTTCACCTCCCGAGACGTCACCCAGCGCCTGAACGCCGGGGCCCGGGGGCTCGGTCTCGCCGACGGCGCGACTGATTTCGCCAACCCAGGGATGATCGGTCGTACGCTCAACACGCTGCGGATCAAGGCAGTACAGGGCCGCACCGCGCAACGAACCCGTGAGCGGGAGATCACCCTCACTGTTGCCTGTAAGGTGCTGTCTGCCAACCTCCCGGAAGCGGTCCGGGTGGGCGACCCGTTGCCATAGGCACCTTCAATGTTGACGTCCAAGACGTCCACGAACGTCCAACGTCCAAAGCCATCGCCCCCGCCCGCGGCCGCGCGACCAACCCGGCGGTCCCCCTGCGCCAGGTACTCCCGGCTCCGCACGATAGGCAAACGTCTCGCGGCATCCCGGACTCGCCGCCCCTGAAGTCCGACCGGCTCCGGGCCATGCTAGCGGCGGGCGGCAGGGGTAAGGCCGCCCGCGCGGCCGCGCGCGAGCGATCGCACGCGGCAGAGGCACCCGGAGCGTGGGATGAGCCTCCTCCACCGACCGCGCGTCGCCCGCCTGATCGCCGTCGTGGCCGCCGTCTACCTCGTCTACTACCTCGTCTGGCGCGCGACGACCACGCTCAACCCGGCCGCTATCATCTTCTCGATCGTCTTCCTGGTGGCCGAGGCGCAGGGCGTGATGGACCACGTCCTCTTCACCCTGATGTGCTGGGACACCGAGCAGCGCGCCCCCTTCACCTCCGTCGAGGGCGCCAGCGTCGACGTCTTCGTCCCGACCTACAACGAGCCGCTCGACGTGCTCGAGGCCACGCTGACCGGCTGCGTCGGCATCCGGTACCCACACGAGACCTACGTGCTCGACGACGGGCGCCGCCCCGAGGTCGCGGCCCTGGCCGAGCGGCTCGGCTGCGGCTACCTGACGCGCGGCGACAACCGGCACGCCAAGGCCGGCAACATCAACGCCGCCCTCGCCCGCACCCACGGCGAGTTCATCGTCGTCCTCGACGCCGACATGGTGCCCCAGCCCGACTACCTCGACAGCACGCTCGGCTACTTCGGCGACGAGCGGGTCGCGCTGGTCCAGTTGCCGCAGGAGTTCTACAACCTCGACTCGGTCCAGCACGTCTCGGCCGTGCACCGCAGCGGCGCCTGGCACGAGCAGCAGCTCTTCTACCGCGTGATCCAGCCGGGCAAGAACCGCTGGAACGCCGCCTTCTGGTGCGGCAGCCCGTCGGTGGTGCGGCGCGCGGCGCTGGAGTCGATCGGGGGCGTGGCCACCGAGAGCCTGACCGAGGACCTGCTGACGACGATCCGGCTGCACCGGCGCGGATGGCGCACCGTCTACCACGACGAGGTGCTGGCCATCGGCATCGCCCCGCAGACGCTCGAGGCCTTCTCGGTGCAGCGGCGGCGCTGGGCGCAGGGAACCATGCAGGTGCTGCGCAGCCGCGACAACCCGCTGATCGGCCGCGGGCTGACCATCCCACAGCGCCTCAACTACTTCGCCTCGATGGTGACCTACTTCGACGCGCTGCAGAAGCTCGTCTACATGCTGGTCCCCTCGGTCATCCTGCTGACCGGGATGCTGCCGCTGCGGGTCGGCGCGCTCGACTTCGCGCTCCACTGGGTGCCCTACGCGCTGCTCGGCATGGCGACCAACTTCGCGCTGGGGCGCGGCCGCTTCGCCCTCTGGCCGGTCGAGCGCTACAACGTCCTGAAAATGTTCACCTTCATCGGGGCGATGAGCGCGCTGATCTGGCCGAAGGGCCTGCGCTTCCGGGTCACGCCAAAGCAGTTCCAGGGGGACATGCGGGCGCGCGACCGCCGCTGGGTGATCCCCCACACGGTGATCCTGGCCCTGACGACGGTGGCGGTCGTGCTCGGCCTGCTGACAACGGTCCGGCACCTGCCACGCGCGACGGACCAGCGCAACGTCGTGCTGCTGGCGATCCCCTGGGCGCTGATCATCGCCGGGATGCTGGCGGCGGCGATCGTGGGGGTGATCCGCCGGCTCTACCAGCGCGGCGCCTACCGCTTCCCGGCGCAGTTCCCGGCCACGCTCACGGTCGACGACGAGGAGATTCCGGCCACCGCGCGTGACGTCTCGCGCTACGGGGTCGGCCTGACGGTGGACGTCCGCGTCCCGGTCGGCACGGTCGCGCCGCTGACGCTCGACCTCCCGGACGGCCCGCTGATCGTGGAGGCCGAGGTGGTCCACCGCCACCGGCACGCCGACCGCCGCCAGAGCCTCGGCCTGCGCTTCCGAGCACTCGACGACGAGGCCGCCCGGCGCATCGTGAGCTACCTCTACGTGACGCTGCCGCGCCTCGCCAGCGCCGCAAACGGCGGGTCCACGCTCGCGCCGGCCCCGCTGGCAGTCCCGCCGCGCCGCGCCGTCTCGCTGCCGGTCGCCGCCGACTGAGCGATTCGGCGCGCCCCGCGACTACTCGCGCTCGTGCGGCGCTCCGCTCGGTTACCCTCCTGAGAGTCACCCTCTGCTACCCGTGTAACCGCATGGAGCACCTGCGGATGTCCACCTCGGTGGCACCCAGCATGCACACACCAGCTACCCAGCGTGCTACACTGTCCCATCGCGCCGTAGTGACGAGTACGACGAGGCGTGGAGGAGACGGCTATGCCAGTGACCAAACTATCGGTGAACGTGCCCGACGAAGCCATCGAGATCCTGAAGGACATCGCTGCGCGCCGGCACACGACCATGACGGAGGTCGTGCGCGACGCCATCGCGATGGAGAAATTCCTGGACGACGAGACGCGCAAGGGCAACAAAGTGCTGATCGAGGACCGCGACCACAGGGTCCGCGAGCTCGTCCTGCGCCCGCGCATCGAGGGGTCGGAGCGGTGACACCGGAAGGCGAGTTGGGATCGGCGACCGAGCCGGCTGGGGAAACCCGGCCGGCTCCTCGGGTACGGGACCTGACGACGGAGGAGCCCGCTGCCCCGACCGGACCGCTCCAGCTGCCGGTGAAGGTTCCGTACGATCCCGCCCCGCTCCGCGAGAACGTGCGCGCCGCGACCATGGGTGGCCTGGCGGTGCTGCTCCTGCTATGCATCGTCGGCGCGTATGCCGCCGTCTTTGGCCACTGGGCCACCGTACAGGACATCGACAGCCTGATGAACCTGACGTTCGTGCCGCTGATCGGCCTCGCCGGGACCGCACTCGGCTTCTACTTCGGGGAGCGTCGCGGTCAGTAGCGGCGTGCCCGGTAACGAGGTGCGCGGCGTCACCCTCGCCACGGGCCGGCGGCCACGCTACACCGGCTGAACAGGCCACCCGCGCCACGGACGACGGCAGTAACGTAGCAAGTCACCCGTTCAGCGATCGCGCGGCTGGGCCAGAACCATCGGGTGGGAGCGGGTCTGCTTCCACGATAGACCGACCACGGTGGCCTACAACCGCGATCCCGAGGGAAACACGGTCGAACTGCCGACGTATCTCGAGCAGACGCCGCGCCGTCTCGCTGCCGGTCGCCGCCGACTGAGCGATTCGGCGCGCCCCGCGACTACTCGCGCTCATGCTCGAGCTCCGCGAGCTTGGCAATCCGGCGCCGGAAGTGCTCCTCACCCCCGAAGCGGGCGTCGACGAAGGCCCGCAGCAGGTCGAGCGCCAGCCAGTCCCCGACGATGCGGGCGCCCAGGCAGCAGACGTTGACGTCGTCGTGCTCGACCGCCTGGTGGGCGCTGTGGACGTCGTGGCAGACGGCCGCCCGGATGCCGTCCAGCTTGTTGGCGGCGATGCAGGCGCCGACGCCGGTGCCGCAGACGAGCACGCCGCGCTCGGCCCGTCCCTCGCGCACCGGCGCACACACCCGGCGAGCCACGTCGGGGAAGTCGACCGGCTCGGTCGAGTGGGTGCCGGCGTCCTCGACCTCGTGCCCCCAGCCGCGCAGCGCCGCGACGACGGCGCCCTTCAGCGGGAACCCGGCGTGGTCCGCGCCGACGACGATCCGCATGGCTACCTCCTCACGAGCGCGACGCGATCCGGCCCGCCAGCCATCGCACGGGCGGCGCCAGCCAGGTAACGGACGCGCTGACGTCAAGCGCCGACGAGGTCGGACGCGGCGACGGGGCGACGAGATCCACGGCCACGACCGGAGCGGGCGCTCCCGCACGTCGGGAGCGTCACGGCTGTGGCGTCGCCGCTCCGGCCGGCGCCAGCATCGAGGCGATCACGTGCTCGACATCCGCCTCGGTGAGCGGAGCCGACATCGTGGCCAGCACCGTGAAGCTCGTCCCCCGGTCCGTCCAGCTCAGGCTCAGGATGGGGACCCCGTTGGTGGTCCAGGCGGCGCCCGTCACGCTGTGGCCGGCGATCGTCAGGGTGCTGGGGGTCGCACCGGGAGGCGGGCTGCCGCCGTTGGCCCCGGGGTGCTCGATGATCTGCAACCCGTCGCGCTGCCTCGTCACCGCCGCGCCGTAGTACAGCGTGGCGAACTGGATCGGGCCGTGCACCCCCGGCGGGGGCCCCTGCACCTGGATGCCCCGATCCACGAGGTACGGCGGCAGCCAGGCCGGGCGGGCCAGGTGGAACGGCGCCAGCAGCCGGGCCTGCCGGAACGTGAGGGCGGCGTAGCTGCCCAGGGCATCGGGCGTCGGCTGGGCGGGCGTCGCCGCGGGCGACGGTGCCGGCGACGCGACCGTGGGGGTCAGCGCCGGCGCGGCGGCCACGGGCGTCCCGGTCGGAGCGGCGCCGCTCGAGCCGGCCGGCGAGGTCGCGACCGACCCACAGGCCGACAGTGCCAGCGCCACCAGGACGACGCCCACTACGGTCCCAAGGCGAACCATGCTCACCCATCCTTCAGCGGCAGGCCGGAGGGTCGACGGCGCGGATCGTAGCGCCTGGACTCCCTTCCCGCAATCGCAATTTCTTACAGCGTGGTCGGCAGCCGGAGTGTTCTGGCGCCGCGGCGAGTCGGGGCGGGGAGGTGGAGCGCAGCGGTGGATCCGAGCCCATGCCGGAGGCGGCGCCGCGCCGGCGACAGCGCGCGGCCGGCCGCGCCCCACCGCGCTCCGGTGCCGCGAGGGCGTCCTGTTCGGGAGCTAGCCCTCGGGCTTGCGCAGCAGGTAGACGGTCGGGCAGAGCTTGCCGAGCAGCTGGTAGATGCCCCAGGCGCGGCCGCCCCAGCTCGCCTCGTAGCGGGCGCGGCCGAAGCGCCGCACCAGGTCGTCCTCCTGCCGGCGCAGCCGCGCGATCGCGAGCAGATCGTCGAGGAGCGCCCGGCTGCCCTCCTCCGCCCAGCGCTCCCGCCACTCGCTGTCGATCGGGTCGCGCAGGGCGATGGTGAAGCCGGCCGCCCGCGCCGTCTCCTCAAAGTGGGCCGGCGCCATGTTGGCCGGCACGATCGCGCTGGCCGCGAAGAGGCGCCGCGCCTCGGCCGGCTCCAGCGCCGGAGTGGCGAGGGTGACGTAGACGAGCATGTCGCCGCCGGGCCGCAGCACCCGGAAGCACTCGGCCAGGCCGGCCGGCAGGTCGACGTGGACGAGCATGTCGCGCGACCAGACCGCGTCGACCGCGCCGTCCCGGAGCGGCAGCGCCTCGATGGCCGCCCCGACCGGCACGACCCGGCCGGCCATCCCGGCCTCCGCGACGAGCGCCCGCGCCCGGTCCAGGTGCGCGGCCACCGGGTCGATCGCCACGGCGCGGCAGCCGAAGCGGCGGGCCAGCTCGACGGCGTAGCGCGCGTCGCGGGCGCCCACGTCGAGCACGAGGTCGCCCGGGCCGACGCCGAAGCCGGCGAAGAAGTCGTAGAGGACGTCGGCGTGGCGGGGGTTGAGGCTGGTGTGGATGGCGGCCTCGAACGCGGGGTCGTCCTCGACCCAGATCTCGCCGTAGAGCTGCTGGACGGAGAGCCGGTCCGCGTCGCCGCTCATGTCAGCCCCCCGCCAGCCCGGCGAGCCGCAGCGCCGCGCCGAGCAGGACGTTGGCGCCGGCCACGACCTCCTCGGGCGTGGTGTACTCCTGCTCGCAGTGGCTCAGCCCGCCCCGGCTGCGCACGAAGATCATCCCGGCCGGGCAGACCTCGGCCATGTACTTGGCGTCGTGGCCCGCGCCCGACCACAAACGCAGCGAGGGCGCGCCGAGCTCGTCCGCCGCCGCCTGCACCGCCGCGACCACCTCCGGCGCGAACGCCGTCGGCTCGCTGGTCCAGAAGCGGTCCACCGTCGCCTGGAGACCGGAGCCTACCGTCTCGCTGCCGACGATCGCCTCCAGGTGCGTCACCAGCGCGTCGAGCGTCGCCAGATCCGGGTGACGCAGGTCCACGCTGAAGATGGCCCGCCCCGGGATGATGTTGATGACGTCCGGCTCAATCCTGATGCGGCCGACGGTGCCGACCGCGCGCTCGTCCACGGCGCGGACCAACCGGTCGATTCGGTCGACGACGCGCGCCGCCGCGACCAACGCGTCGTGGCGCAGCCCCATCGGGGTCGGGCCGGCGTGGTCTGACTGGCCGACGACGGTGACCTCGAGCCAGCTGATGCCGACGATCCCCTCGACCACGCCGACGGGGAGACCGGCCGCCTCGAGCGCCGGTCCCTGCTCGATGTGCAGCTCGAGGTAGGCAGACCCGGGTCGCGGCCGGTCCGCCTCGCTCCCCAGGTAGCCGATCCGGCGCAGCTCGTCCGCGAAGCGCAGGCCCCCGGCGTCGGTACGGCCGTAGGCGTAGTCCCTGGAGAAGTGGCCGATGGCCGCCCCGGAGCCGAGCATGGCCGGCTCGAAGCGCGCCCCCTCCTCGTCGGTGAAGTTGATCACCTCGAGCGGCAGGCGGGTGGTGAGGCCGGCGTCGTTGAGCGTCTCGACGACCTCGAGGGCCGCGAGGACGCCGAGCGCGCCGTCGAAGCGGCCGCCCCGCGGCACGCTGTCGAGGTGGGAGCCGAGCTGGACCGGCGGGGCGTCCTCCCGGCCGGGCCGCCGGCCCACCATGTTGCCGAAGTCGTCCACCCGCACGGCGAGGCCGGCCGCTTCCAGCCAGGCGCGCAGCAGGTCGCGGCCGGCGCGGTCCTCGTCGGTGAGGGTGACGCGGCTGACGCCGCCGGCCGGGGTGGCGCCGACGCGGGCCATCTCTTCCAGGCGGGCCAGCAGTCGTTCGGCGTTGACGCGGAGTGGCATGGATTCCCCCCAGGTCGAGACGGGCGCTAGCCGGGCGCGGCGACCCGGCCACCTACACCGTGTGGGGCTGCGGCGACCCGGCCAGCACCACGCCGGCCAGCGCGTAGAGCAGCAGGTAGAGGCAGATGAAGTGGAGCGTCTGGGCGTCGTAGGGCAGGGCCATGAAGGACATGCCGCCGAAGCGCTCGCGCCCGGCCGCCAGCCCGACCTGATGCACCAGCTCGATCACCTCGTCCGCGGTCGGCCCCAGCGGCTCGTCGCCGAAGTCGGGGTTCGAGCCGAGGTTGAGCACGTCGGGGTCGAAGGCGACCCAGACCGTCGCCGCGCCGTCGACCACCTCACGCGCGAGCGCCGCCGCCCAGGCGTCGAAGCCGGTCTTCCGCGCCTGCTTGATGTCGCGGTAGGTGTAGATGTGCTCGCGCCGCACGCCGCGCTCGGTGAAGCGAGTGAAGACGTCGCGGTCGTTGCGCGGGCCGCGCAGGCCGACGTGGAAGTAGCGGGCCGGGTCGACGCCGGGCAGCGTGAGGATGCGGCGGGCCCAGGTGGAGCCCCAGCGCGGTGCTCGCGGGTCGTCCTCCTCCCACTCGCCGCGCAGGTTGTCGTGGTGCGCGTCGAAGTTGAGCACGGCGGTCGGCCCGTTGGCCCGGGCGGCGATCGCCTTGAGCACCGGCCAGGTGCTCGGGCCGGAGTTGCCGCCCATGGTGATCGGGATCGCCCCGGCCGCCAGGATCTCGGCGACGGCCTGCTCGACGCTGGCCAGCGTCCGGCCCATGTCGCGCACCACCTCGGCGTCGCCGCGGTCGACGACTCGCAGGTGCTCGAAGACGTCAACGTCGAGCTCCGGCAGGTAGCCGCCGTACTTGATCGAGTTGACGCGGAAGTGCTGGGGCGTCAGGAGCGTGCCCTCGTAGTTGGCGGTCGCGCCGCCCATGCGCGAGTCGGGCGTCGGCGCGCGCCAGGGGACGCCGAGGAAGGCGACGTCGGCGCCGCGCAGCGCCGCGTCGGTGTCGGCGAGCGGCGCGCCGAAGAGGGTCGGCGTGCTGCCGTAGACCCGCGGCAGCAGCATCTCCATGATCGGGTCGCTCGGCCGGCGCGCCCAGTCCTCGGTCATTGGACTCCTCATCTCCGCTGGTCCGCGGTCCGACCTTCCCCGCGCGACGAATCCCGCCCGGTCGTGGGCCCGGGTCAGGGCGCCGGCACCGGCCGCGGCTCAGCGGGCTCGGCCGGCTCGCCGGACCCGGCGAGGGAGCCGGCCACGATCTCGGCGATGTCGAGCACGCGGAACTGCTCCTCGGCGCCCACGCCGTGGATGCCGTCCTCGAACATGGTCATGCAGAAGGGGCAGGCCGCCGCCAGCAGCTCGGCGCCGGTGTTCATCGCCTCGCGCACGCGCGCCTGGTTGATGCGGGTGCCCCGCGTCTCCTCCATGAAGAGCCGGCCGCCGCCCCCGCCGCAGCAGAAGGAGCGGCTCCGGTTGCGGCGCATCTCGGTCAGCTCCGCCCCCGGCAGCGCGCCGATCACGCCGCGCGGCGCGTCGTAGACGCCGTTGTAGCGCCCCAGGTAGCACGGGTCGTGGTAGGTCACCTTGCCGCGAGCCAGCGCCGAGTTCGGGTCGAGCTTGATGCGCCCCTCACTGATCAGCTGGTCGAGCAGCTGGCTGTGGTGGACGACCTCGAAGTTGCCGCCGATCTGCGGGTACTCGTTCTTCAGCGCGTTGAAGCAGTGCGGGCAGGCGGTCACGATCTTCTTGAAGGAGTACTGGTTGAGCGTCTCGACCGTCTGCTGGGCCATCATCTGGGCCAGGTACTCGTTGCCGATGCGGCGCGCCGGGTCCCCGTTGCAGGTCTCCTCCTTGCCGAGGATGGCGAAGTTGATCCCAGCCGCCTGGAGGATGCGGGCGAGCGCCAGGGTCGTGCGCTGGTTGCGGGCGTCGAAGCTGCCCAGGCAGCCGACGAAGAAGAGGACCTCGACCTCCTCCCCGGCCGCGGCAGCCTCGGCCATGCGGCGCACCGGCCGGTCCAGCTTGCGCGTCCAGGCGTCGCGCTGGTCGGGCGGGAACTGGTAGACGCTGCCCAGGCGCTCCAGGTTGTTGAAGACGCTGGTCACCTCGTCGGGGAACTCGCCGCGCTCGAGCACCAGGTTGCGCCGCATGCCGACGATGAGGGGCACGTGCTCGATGTAGACCGGGCACTGCTCCATGCAGGCGCCGCAGGTCGTGCAGTCCCACAGCTCGGCCTCGCTGACCACGCCCGGCACCAGCTCACGGTCCGGCCCGGCGCCCCAACGGAAGCGGGCGCTGTTCTCCCCGGCGCCGAGCTCGCCGGAGAAGATATCGCCGCGGTCGGCCAGGTAGCCGGCGATCTCGAGCACCAGGTCGCGCGGGCGCAGCGGCTTGCCGGTGTTGAAGGTCGGGCAGTACTCCAGGCAGCGCCCGCAGTGCATACAGGCGTCGACGCTCATCAGTTGCGCCCAGGAGAAGTCCTCGAGCCTGCCGATGCCGAAGGTCTCGGCCTCCTCGATGTTGGGGATGGGCTCGAGGACACCGCGCGGCTTGAGGCGGCGGAAGACCACGTTGGCCACACTGGTGAAGGGGTGGACCATCTTGCTGTAGGCGACGTAGGAGAGGAAGACGGTGGTGGTGCCGAAGTGGGCGTACCAGTTGATGGCGTGGATGGCGCGCAGCGCGGTGGGCGAGAGGCCGCGCAGCGACAGCGCCAGCGGGTAGGAGACGAAGGACCAGGCAGCCCAGGGGTCCTGGGTGACGGCCAGGCGCAGCGCCTGGAGGACGAACCCCTGCACACAGAGGACGAGCAGGAAGCAGAGGATCACCAGGTCGTCACCGGTCGTATCCTGCGTCGCCGGGCGGCGCACGTAGCGCCGGTAGAGGGCCAGCAGCACGCCGGCGATCACGGCCAGCCCGGCCAGGTTCATGGCCGCCTTGAAGCCCAGGTAGAAGTCGCCCTCGTAGAAGGTCAGGTGGAAGAAGGGGCCGACGATGTCGGCCTGGATCATCACAATGGTGGTGCCGACGAAGAGCGCGATGAAGCCCCAGAAGATGAGCAGGTGCATCGTGCCGCCGTAGCGGTTGCGGCGGCGCTCGATCCGGCCGTGGAGGACGCTCATGACGAAGGCGTTCCAGAGACGGCGCGGCATCTGGTCGAAGCGGTCCTCCGGCTGGCCGAGGCGCCACATCCTGGCGCGGCGGGACAGGCCGAAGGCGATGAAGATGAAGGGCACGACCATCAGCGAGTAGAGGAGGATGGGGCCGACGCTGGTGATGTTCCAGAGGATCTGGCGGGTCGGCATCAGGCCCTCTCCTCTCCGGCCGCGGCCTCCTGGGGGACGCCCGCCGGGGTCGCCGCGCGCCGGATGGCGCGCACCGCGATCCAGACGGAGCCGAGCGCCGCCACCAGCATCAGCAGGGCAATGACGCCCCCGCCGGTCACGACCGCCGGGTTGAGCCCGCTGCCGAGGGCGGAGAAGAAGCCGACGATCGCGCCGGCCAGCGCCGCCACCACCGGCAGCACCATCACGATAGCCAGCGCCACGCCGATCGCGACGCGGGCGTCACGCAACCGCCCGAGCCAGCGGCCGGGCCGCTCGTCGCCCAACCCCGCCGCCACGCCGACGCCGATGCCGCCCAGCGAGATGAGGACGATGCCGATGATGCGGGGCCAGGAGACGCCGCTGAGCTCGCTGAAGACCACCACGGCGATCCCGACCACCGCGACGACGATCGAAAGAATGGTCGCGTTGCGTCGCAACGTCCGTCGCCCCCTCTCCGCGATCGCCGGGTACCGTGAATCGGGCGCGGCGTCTCACGCCCGCGAGCCGGCTACCCCCGCAGCCGCTTCGTCAGCTCCGGCACGACGGTGAGCACGTCGCCGACGACCCCCAGGTCGGCGACCTCGAAGATCGGCGCGTCGGGGTCCTGGTTGACGGCGACGATGAATTTGCTCCCCTTCATGCCGGCCAGGTGCTGGATGGCGCCGGAGATACCGCAGGCCACGTAGAGGTTCGGCTTGACCGTCTTGCCGGTCTGGCCGACCTGGTAGCTGTAGGGTACCCAGCCGGCGTCGACCACGGCCCGGCTGGCGCCGACCGCGCCGCCGAGCTGCCTGGCCAGCGCGTCGAGCAGGGCGAAGTTCTCGGGCTTGCCCAGCCCGCGCCCGCCGGAGACGATGACGCTCGCCTCCTCGAGGTTCGGCCCCTCGGCCTCCTGCTGCGTCGTCTCGAGCAGCTTCACCCGGCAGGCGGCGGCGTCGACCGGCACGTCGACCGGCCGCACCTCGGCGTGACCGCCGACCGGCTCGGCGGCGTAGGCCTTGGGCCGCACCTGGACCGCGTGGGGCGCCGGCCCGGCGATGGTGATGGTCGCCTGGGTGTCCGAGCCGTAGGGGACCGTCACCCGCAGCTCGTCGCCGTCGTAGCCGATCCCGACCGCGTTGGAGACGACGCCGAGTCCGAGCCGGCCCACCAGGCGGGCCAGCACGTCGCGCGCGGTGAAGGTGCTGGGGAAGATGATGAGGTCGGGCGACTCGCGGCCGATCAGGGTCGCCAGGGTAGCGACCTGCGGCTCGACCAGGCAGTCGGCGTAGGCGGGGTCGTCGCCGTGGTAGACCACCGCGGCGCCGTGGTCGCCGAGCGCGGCGATGGCCGCGTCGCCGGCCGGCCCGAGCAGGACCGCCTCCGCCGAGCCCAGCTCGCGCGCGGCCGTCAGCAACTCCAGCGACAGGCGGTGGGGCGCGCCCTCGAGCAGCTCCGTCCAGACCCAGATGCGTTTCGCCATCGCGCCCTCCTACACCACCTGAATCCGCTGGAGAAACGCGACGATCTCGTCGACGCTGCTCCCGGAGCCGTCGTCCTTGACGATCTTGCCCTGCTTCTCGACGCGGACCTCCTCGATCGCCAGGACGCGCTCGCGCGCGCCGGCCTCGCCGACGCTCGACGGGTCCAGCCCGAGGGCGGCGACGGTCCGCTCGTCGATCGGCTTGCGCTTGGCGGCCATGACCCCCTTGAAGGAGGGGTAGCGCGGCTCGGCGATGCTGGCGGTGACGGTCATCAGCGCCGGCAGCTGGGTCCGGATCACCTGCGAGCCCAGCTCGACGTCGCGGTGCACGGTGATGGTGCCGCCGTCGACGTCCACGGAGCGGGCGAAGGTGACCTGCGGCAGGTCGAGCGCCTCGGCCAGCGCGCCCGGCACCATGCCGCTATAGGCGTCGGTCGCCTCGGAGGCGCAGATCACCAGGTCCGCCTCCTCGCCGCGGATCGCGGCGGCCAGCACCCGCGCGGTGGTCGGCGCGTCGGAGCCGGCCAGTGCCGGGTCCAGGACGTGGATGGCGCGGTTGGCGCCCATCGCCATCGCCCGGCGCAGCGCGTCGGCGGCCGACGCCGGCCCCATCGTGACCACCACGACCTCGCCGCCGTGGGCCTCGACCAGCCGCAGCGCGGTCTCCACCCCGTACTCGTCGGCCGGATCGAGGATGGACTGGTCGGGGTTACGCACCAGGCGGCGGGTGGCGGGGTCGACCCGCGACGGCAGGTTGGGGTCCGGGACCTGTTTGACGCACACGCAGATCTTCATGGTGAGCGGCAGTTCCCTTCGACTGGCCGGCGCTCGCGAGGAGCGCCGGTCGGCACGCGCGTAGCCCGGCAAGAGCGGTCACGGCCGGGCACCCGACCCGGGCACGACCACCGCGCGGCGCCGCCCGGCGCGGCCGCGTCCCCGGGCCACACCGGCCCGGCGGCAAATCGGCGGCGACGGCGCGGCCCTATAGTAGGGGAGGCCGTCCACGCTTTCAACAGCGCGGCCGGCGTCCTCCCACGTGCGGCGCTAGTTCGCCTGGCCCAGCCGTGGATCCAGCGCGTCGCGCAGACCGTTGCCGAGCAGGTTGATCGCCAGGACCATGATGTAGATCATGAAGCCGGGGATGAAGACGAGCGTCCAGGCCTGGTCCATGAAGTTGATCGCGCCGTTGAGCATATTGCCCAGGCTCGGCACCGGCGGCTGCACGCCCAGCCCCAGGAAGCTCAGCGAGGCCTCGACGATGATGAAGATCGGCACGGCCAGCGTGGCCCAGACGATCACGATCGGCAGCACGTTCGGCACCATGTGCCGCGCGATGATGCGGGCGTCGGAGGCGCCGACGACCCGCGCGGCCTCGACGTAGTCGCGCCGCTTGAGCGCCATGATCTCGCCGCGCACCAGCCGGGAGAGCCCCATCCAGCTCACGGCCGAGATCACCAGCGCCAGGGTGGTCGCGCTGATGGTGAAGAGCGCCCCGACGAAGATCAACAGGAAGAGCGCCGGGATCGAGAGCATGATGTCGACGAAGCGCATGATCACCGTGTCGATCCAGCGCCCGTAGAAGCCGGCGATCGCGCCGAGGGTGACGCCGATGGTGAGGGCGCTGCCGACGGCGAGCAGCGCGACCTCCATCGAGACGCGGGTACCGTAGGCCAGGCGGGTCAGCACGTCGCGGCCCAGGTTGTCGGTACCGAGCAGGTGACCGGGCGTCCCGGGCTGCTCGAAGCGGGCGAGCAGCGCCTGGTCGGCGTAGCTGACGTGGGTCACGTAGCGGGAGACCAGCGGCGCGCCGAAGCCGAAGCAGAAGATGATGATGACCAGCACGCCGGAGCCGACCGCCAGCCGGTTGCGCTTGAACCGCTGCCACGACTGCTGCAGGTAGGTCCGTGGCGCCACCCGCTCCAGGCTCGTCAGGTTGCCGGTGACCAGGGGCTGCTCCACCGGCTGCGCGCTTACCTCTCGTCCGGCCTCAGCCATCGTGTCGCTCTCCATCGTTGCGGTCGTTCGCGTCCCGTCGCGTAGCCATCAGCGCGCTCCGCATCACTCGTACTGGATCCGCGGGTCGAGCAGACCGTAGGCGATGTCCGCCAGCAGGTTGGCGAACACCACCAGGATCGAGATGAAGAGGGTCGTCCCCATCACCACGGTGTAGTCGCGGCTCTGGACGCCGTCCAGGATGAAGCGCCCCAGCCCGTTCCAGGAGAAGATCTGCTCGATGATGACCGAGCCGCCGAACAGGCCCGGCAGGTCGAGCGCGAGCAAGGTCACCAGCGGCAGGACCGCGTTGCGCAGGCCGTGGCGAAAGATGACGGCGCGACGGATGAGCCCCTTCGCTTCCGCGGTGCGCATGTAGTCCTGCCTGAGCACCTCGATCATCTGCGAGCGTATATAGCGCGTCCAGCTCGCCATGTAGACGAAGCCGAGCACCACCGCCGGCATGATCAGGTGCTGCAGCCGGTCGAGGAACCCGCCGTTCCCCAGCGTGTAGGAGCCGCCCGCCGGGAGCGAGGGCAGCCCCCATTCACTGAACTTGACCGAGAAGAGGAGGATGGCCATCAGCCCCAGCCAGAAGGTCGGCACCGCGAAGCCGGCCACCGCGCCAACGGTGGCGAACTGGTCGAACCAGGAGTTGCGGCGCACGGCCGAGTAGATCCCGACCGGGATCGAGACGACGATGGCGAAGAGGAGGGCGGCGCCGGTGAGCTCCAGCGTGTTGGGGAGCTTCTGCAGGATCGACTGCATCACCGGGGTGTAGGTCACCAGCGACAGGCCGAGGTCGCCGCGGACGACGTGCGACAGCCACTGGAAGTAGCGGATGTAGAGGGGCTGGTCGAGCCCGAGGCTCGCCTTGATCCGCGCGATGTCGGCCGGGGTGATGTCGGGGTTGAACTGGAGGTTCGCGATCGGGCTGCCCGGCACGATGTTGGCCAGCGCGAACGTGATGATGGTGATCCCGATGATCAACGGGATGACCTGGATCAGCCGGCGCAGCACGTAGCGCCCCATGAGTCTCTCCTCCCGCCCGCGGTCACTCACGCGCCCGTCGCACGACGACGGGCGATCGCCGTCTCGACCGGTGTCGGCGCCATTGCACCGTGTGGGCCGAATTGTATGCGCAGGCGCGGGTCAAACGCGAGCCGAAGAGCCGCACTGTCGCGAGATTGTCGCGAGCGCATCCGCCACCGGGGCGTGTCTACCCGTCGACCCACCACTGGTGCGCGTTGAAGGTCGTGCGCACCGCGTTCGGGATCAGGTTGTGGACGCGCCGGTTGACGGCGGCCGGCTGCCGGGGGAAGTCGAGGATGGGGCTGGGCAGGTCCTCGAGCACCAGGTTCTGCAGCTGGGTGTAGAGCGCGCGGCGCCGGGCACGGTCGGTGGTGGCCAGCCCCGCTCGCAGCAACTGGTCGACCTGGGGATTGGAGTAGCGGTTCATGTTGAACCCACCGTGGTAGGAGTCGGTGGCCCACATCACGGACTGGTCGGGGTCGACGTCCCACTGGAAGCCGACCAGGAACATGTCGAAGTCGTGGGTGTTGGTGATGCGGTCGAGGAAGGCGGTCCACTCCTCGGTCTTCGCGGTGCAGTCCACGCCGATCTGCTTCCAGGCGTCCACCAACATGGTCACGTACTCGCCGCGCACCTGGTTGCCCGCGTTGGTGTAGAGGGTGAAGGCGAGCTTCTGCCCGTGCCTCGCCCGGATGCCGTCCGGCCCCGCGGTCCAGCCGGCCTGGTCGAGCAGCTGGGTGGCCCGGTTGACGTCGTAGCCGTAGCCGGTGGTCAGCCCCTGCGGGTTGTAGGCCCAGGAGAGGCTGGGGATCGTCCCGAGCGCGACCTCACCGATGCCGAAGCGCACGGCGTCGAGCATCGCCTGCCGGTCGATCGCGTAGAAGAGGGCCTGGCGCACCGCCCGGTCCTGGAAGACCGTCGACCGGGCCGGGTCGAGCTGGTAGGCGTAGAAGGTGAAGCTGAAGGTGTCGTAGACCGACAGGTTCAGGGCGGGCACCTGGCGGAGGGTGTCGACGTCGCTCGGGTCGACCTCGCCGTAGTCGACCTGGCCGCCGGCGAGCTGCTGGGCGACGGTGCTCGAATCGGCCAGCACCGAGCGCTGGTACTGGTCGAGGCTGGGCGCGCCGCGGAAGTACCCGGCGTAGCGGCTCAGCGTGACGTGGGCGCCCTTGACCCAGGCGGCGAAGGTGAAGGGGCCGCTGCCGACCGTGACCCCCGGCTTGCCGGTCGAGAATGGGTGCTGGGCGAGCCCGGCCGGGTTGACGCTGCCCAGAATGTGCTCCGGCACGATGGGGTAGGCCATGCTGGACACCAGGAAGGCGGCGTCGGGCGCGAGCAGCACGACTTTGGCCGTGTGGTCGTCCACCGCGTCGATCGACCTGACGCGCGCCACCAGCTCGGCGGTGCGCGGGGACCCGGTCGCCGGGTTCATCAGCAGGCCGTAGGTGAAGGCGACGTCGTGGGCGGTCAGCGGCTGGCCGTCGTGCCAGGTAACGCCGTCCTGCAGGGTGAACGTGTAGGTCAGGCCGTCGGTCGAGACCTCCCAGGCGCGGGCCAGGTCGCCGGCCGGGATGGTAGTGGCGGGGTCGGCGGTCATGATCGCGTTGAACATCAGGTCGATCACCCGCTGCGACGCCGCGTCATCGGCCAGGACGGGGTTCAGCGTCTGGGCGTCGACGAACGCCCCCTCGACGACGCGGCCGCCGCGGTGCCGGACCGGCTCGATCGCGAAGCCGGCGCTGCTCAGCGCTGCCGGCGTGGCGATGGGGCCGGCAGACGGGACAGCCGCCGCCGGGCTGGCCGGGATGACGCCGGGCGCCGCCGTCGTGGACGTGACGGCGCTCGCGGCCGGCGCGCCCGCGCGCGTGCCGCCGCAGGCCGCCAGCACGCCGAGCACCGGGGTCCCCAGCCCGAGCAGCGCGCCGCGCCGCAGGAGCGCCCGCCGGGAGAGGCGGCGCTCCGCCGACCGCTGGGGCCCGCGCTCGCCCGTCTCGTCCTCCACGCCCGCCATGCCCGCGTACCCTCCCGGGAGCAGCACCTGTCCACCGCCGATAGATCCCGGACCGCTTCCGACCTCGCCGGGCGGCGGGGCCGATCGAAGAATAGGCAGCCTGGTCGGGAGCCACCAACGGGCCGGCTGGGACTATCGTCCCGATCCACCGGAGCGAGCGCTCGAGGGGGCGACGGCTCGCGCGGGCGACGGGCGCGGCGACGGCGAGACCCGCGGGCCGGTCGGCCTCGCGGGTCTCCAGGGTCGTCGGTAGCGCGTGGGTCGCGGCGTCGCGGGGCTAGCTGACCCACCACTTCTCGGCGTCGAACGGGATATCGACCGCGTTCGGGATCAGGTTGTGGACGCGCTTGTTCACGGCCGTGATCCCCTTCGGGAAGAAGAGGATGGCCTCCGGCAGGTCATCCATCAGGATGTTCTGCATCTGCGCGTAGATCTGGGTGCGCTGCTTCTGGTCGGTGGTGGCCAGGCCCTGGGCGAGCAACTGGTCGACCTGGGCGTTGGAGTACTTGCCCATGTTGAACCCGCCCTTGTAGGCCGTGGAGTCCCACATCGTGGTCTGGTCCGGGTCGACGCCCCAGACGAAGCCGACCAGGAAGATGTCGAAGTCGTGGGTGCCGGTGATGCGGTTGAGGAAGGCGTTCCACTCCTCGAAGTTCGGCGTGCAGTCGACGCCGATCTGCTTCCAGGACTGCTGGAAGACGGTCATCAGCTGCTCGAAGGTGTTGCTGGCCGACGAGGAGTAGCCGGTGAACTTCAGCTTCTGGCCGTTCTTGGCCAGAATGCCGTCCGGTCCCGCCTTCCAGCCGGCGTCGCTCAGCAACTGCTTGGCCTTGTTCAAGTCGAACGGGTACTTGTTGGTGATCGCGCTCGGGTCGTAGGCCCAGGAGAGCTTGGGCATGGTGCCGACGGCGACCAGCGCCTGCCCGAAGTAGATCGCCTGCACCATCGCCTGCCGGTCCAGCGCGTAGAGGAGAGCCTGCCGCACCGCCTTGTCCTGGAACAGCGTCGTCTTCGAGGCGTCGAGCTGGTAGGTGTAGAAGGTGAAGCTGAACGTATCGTAGACGGCGACGTTCAGGTTCGACTGCTTCTGCAGGTCGGCCATGGCCGAGGGGTCGACGACCTGCAGCCAGTCGACCTCGCCGGTCTTGAGCTGCTGGTTGGCGGCGGTAGTGTTCGGCACGATCTTGAGGATGTAGGTGTCGATGTTGGGCGCGCCCCTCCAGTAGTTGGGGTTCTTGACCATCTGGACGTGGTCGTTCTTGACCCAGCTGTCGAACATGAACGGGCCGGTGCCGACGGTCACGCCCTTCTTGCCGGTCGAGAAGGGGTTCTGCGCGAGCTGGGCCGGGTCGACGCTGCTCAGGATGTGCTGCGGGATGATCCCGTACATGTTGCTGAGCAGGAACGGAGAGGCCGGCTTCTTCAGCGTGAAGACGGCCGTCGTGTCGTCCGGCGTGGCGATCGACTTGATGCGGTCGGCCAGCACGGAGGTGCGCGGGGAGTTGCTCTTCGGGTTCAGCATGGTGTCGTAGGTGAACTTGACGTCGGCCGAGGTCAAGGGCTGACCGTCGTGCCACTTGACGCCGCTCTGCAGGGTGAAGGTATAGGTCAGGCCGTCAGACGAGATGTCCCATTTCGACGCCAGCTCCGGTGCCGGGGAGGTCGTCTGCGGGTCCGGCGTGACCATGATGTTGAACATGAGGCGGATGATGCGGCCGGAGGTCGTGTCGGTGGACAGGATCGGGTTTGCGGTCTTGGCGTCGCTGGTGCTGGCCTCGATGATCTGGCCGCCCTTCTTGGCCGCCGGCTCGATCTTGAAGGCGCTCTCCGCCACGCCGCCCGGGGTCGCCACCGCGCTCCCGGTCGTCGCGGTTGGGCCCGTGCCCGCCGCGGCCGGGGTCGAGGCGCCGCCGCTCGAGCTGGTGGTGGCCGTCGAGCCGCCGCTGGACGTCGTCGACGTGGTCGGCGACGCGGTCGAGCCGCCGCAGGCCGCGAGCAGCCCGCCGACGACTGTCAGGCCGAGACCGAACGCGCTCCGTCGCAGCAGCGCCCGCCGGCTCAGGCCGGCGTCGAGCAGCGACTCGACCGCGCGCTTGGGGGACAAACCCTCGTCCATCTCCTCGCATCCTCTCTCAGGACGGAACACCCCAACAGCCACCCGTAAATCCCGGCACGATGCCCACCGATCCAGGCTCCGGCGCCCACCGGCGCGGCTTGGCGAGGTGCTCGTGACCGCCGCTTCGGCTCACCAGTCACGGCTCGTCACGTGGACCGTCCCCGCGGGCTCGAGTGCACGCATGGATCCGAGGTGTCGTTACCGGCGCGGATAGTATCTCGTGCGGTGCCCATGCGTCAACTCGCACCCTCGCCCGGCGGCGACGTTGCGCGTGCCCGGGTGTATGCTGCCGGCCGCGGGGCTTCCGGCGCCGCGCGTGACCGTCAGAAAGGGGGTAGCGGGGTTGGCGGAGCAGACGCCGCGGGTCGAGCAGTTTCACCAGGACCGGTTCGGCGCCTTCTACCGGGCACACGGGCTGACGATCGAGGAGGTCCGCCCGGGCGAGGTCGTCGTCCGCCTGCCGCGCGCCGCCGAGGCGCAGCGGGGCGGCGGCGGCACCGACGCGCTGAACGGCGGGGTGATGGCCTACATGTTCGACGGCGCGCTCGGGGCGGCGGTAGCGTCGGCCGCGCTCCACCGGCTGGACGGCCGCGACGTCGACCTCAGCCGCTTTGGGCAGGTCACGGTCAACCTCAACATCAACTACCTGCGCGCCGCGCACGGCGACGCCTTCGAGGCGCGCGGCGTCGCCCTCCAGGTCGGCGGCAGCATCGGCTTCGCCGAGGGCAGGCTGTACGACGAGCGCGGCGACCTCTGCGCCAGCGCCACCGGGGTCTGGCGCATCTTCCTGCCGGACCGCTGATCCCGGCCGGCCGCACCGGGCGGGGAGATCCCAAGGGAAGCCCGTCGACGCCGGCCCCCATTGCCGCCTCCCTCATCACCTACTGGAGCGGCTGGCCCTCCGTCCCCTACGCCGTCATCCTCCTCGCCATCGCCACCGTCGTCTTCGGCCTCCTGTCCCGCACCACCGAGACCTGGGCCAACGCCGCCTGGTACATCGTCTACATCCTCTTCATCACCGGCATGACCTACATCGGCAGCGTCGGTGACCGGACCACCGTCAGCTTCGTCCTCGGCAGCGTCATCGTCGCCGTCGTCTCCGCCGTCGTCTTCCTGCCCTGGGGCGTCGCCTCCCGCCTGGCGGGCGCCGCGGCGACGCCGGGCACGCCGTCGCGCAGCGAGCGGCGCTCGGAGGCGACCGGCTGACCGGCGCGGGCGGACCGACGCCGGGACCCTCCCGCGCCATTCGTCAGCAGAACGACCGACGCGCCCGCTATCGGGCGCGTGTACGCGGGTGCTGGCAACAATCCTGCGGGTATAATCGTCTTAGACGAACTCACTTCTACGAGAGCGCACGAGCGACGCGCGGTTCCGGGTCACGGCCCGGTTCGGCCGGCGCACCCGCCATCAGGACGCTGCCTGAGAGCGGGCTGCCGGGTCCCAGCGGACCCGTGACTCGAGTTCCCGCCTCGGTGCGGCGCGTATCGCGTCGTGGGGGCGTCGAGCACGTTCGGCAGGTGGACGGGAGCGCCGCACCGGCGGAGATTCCGGGCGGCCCTCCCCCAGCGCCGCCCGCGCCCCGTCGCGCGGCGGCCTGGCTCGTCGGAAGGAGTTCTCCATGGAACTGCGGCGTCACCTGAGGACCGTCGACCTCGTCGTGCTGGGCGTAGCCGGGGCGGTCGGCACCGGCGTCCTCTTCAGCAGCGCCAAGATGGCCGCGGTGGCCGGCCCGGCGCTGGTCCTCGGCTGGATCCTGGGCGGGGTCTTCTACGCGTTCATCGCGATGACCTACGTGGAACTGAGCGTCCTCTACCCGGAGGCGGGCGGGCCGTCCCGCTACAGCCTCTACACCCACGGCAAGGCGACCAACCTCATCAACGCCATCTCCGACCTGATCTGGTACCTCTTCATCCCCCCGATCGAGGCCCTGGCCGCCGCCGAGGGCATCAACTACTTCTACCCCCACCTGGTCAACAGCCAGGGCAACCCCACCACCCTCGGGGCGGTGATCGGCACGATCCTCATGATCCTGTTCTTCCCGTTCAACTACTTCGGCATCCGCGCCTTCAGCCGCTCGACCAACCTCTTCGGCACGATCAAGATGGCGCTCTACCTGCTGGTGGCGCTGGGGTTCCTCGCCTTTGCCCGCTTCGGCAACTTCGGGAACTACGGCGGCTTCGTGCCGCTGGGCGGAACCGGCATCTTCACCGCCATCCCGCTGGCCATGTTCGCCTACGGCGGCATCCGGGTCATCCCCGACTACGCCGAGGAGGTCCACTCGCCCGGGGATCTGCGGCGCTCCATCATCCTGACGGTGCTGGGGCAGACCGCGCTCTACGTGTTGTTCGCCGTGGCCTTCCTCGCCTCGCTGAACTGGACGAGCCTGTCGCTGAAGGTCGGGTCCTGGGCCGACGTCACCAAGATCGCCGGCAACCCGTTCCTGGTCATCGCCCAGCACGGCGGAGCGGCCTGGCTCATCGCCATCACCGCCATCATCGCCATCGTCGGCCCCTTCGTCACCGGCTACATCTACCAGGGCGCCGGCACCCGCGTCCTCTTCGCCATGGGCCGCACCGGCTTCATCAGCACGCGGCTCAAGCAGCTCGATCAGCGGCACGCCACACCGGTCGTGGCCCTCGTGGTGATGACGGTCGTGGGCGTCATCGTCGCCTACATCGCGGCGCCGCTGCCCTCCATCTACGGCCTGATCTCCGACGCCGTCGTCGCCGGCTACCTCGGCTTCGCCGTCAACCCGGTCGCCATGCTCGCGCGCCGCCGCGACCGCAACCCGGAGGCATCGCCGGTCAACGGCGGCACGGTGATCGCGACGCTGGCCTTCATCGCCGCCTCCCTCATCACCTACTGGAGCGGCTGGCCCTCCGTCCCCTACGCCGTCATCCTGCTCGCCATCGCCACCGTCGTCTTCGGCCTCCTGTCCCGCACTACCGAGACCTGGGCCAACGCCGCCTGGTACATCGTCTACATCCTGTTCATCACCGGCATGACCTACATCGGCAGCGTCGGTGACCGGACCACCGTCAGCTTCGTCCTCGGCAGCGTCATCGTCGCCGTCGTCTCGGCCGTCGTCTTCCTGCCCTGGGGCGTCGCCTCCCGCCTCAGCGCGGTGGCTCCGTCGTCGTTCGCGGAGCCGGAACTGGGCACCGGAACGGCCCACTAGCGGACCCCTGTCGCGTCAGGCCGGCGAGCGCGTCACGGCCTCGCCGGCCCCCGGCGCGCTCGCCTGACCGGGCGCCGCCCGGTAGGCGTGATACCCGTCGAAGGAGAACTGCCGCAAGGCACGCGGGTTCGTCGCCGCGCGCCTGGCCAGCGCCAGGTCCTGCGCCGATCCCACCGGGAAGACGTACCAGTGCTCGGGCGCGGCCGCGACCACGGCGCGGTACGGCTTGTAGCGGTCGAGATCCGGCGCGAGCTGGGCGTTCAGGGTGGCACAGACGATCCGTTCACCGCTGGCGAAGGCCAGCCGGTCGCAGGTCCAGTAGTCCGTGTAGATGCGCGTGGCGCCGAGCGCGGTCAGGTGAGCGATCAGGTCGCTCTGCTGGCTCCAGGAGCGCCGCGCGGCCGGCACGCTGGCGAAGGTCTCGGCGACGCCGAGCCCGAGTGACGCGGCCAGCGCCAGCAGCAGCGCCAGCCCGACGACGCCGCCGACGGCGCGCCGCGGCCGCGCCCGGCGACCCGTTGGCGCGAGCAGTGTGCCGCGGGACGCGGCGCCGGCCGCGAGCCTACCGGCGTCGTCGGTGGCCGGGGCGGGCGGTGCCCCCGGAATGGCCGTCGCGGTCCGCCGTTCGTCGCGACGGACGGAGAGCGCTTGGACTAGCCCACAGGCGCCCCGGTAGAGCGGCCAGGCCACCGCCGGCATGGCGGCAAACAGGCCGACCAGGTAGCGGCGGGTCGTCCAGGCCTCGACCGCCGGCGCCGGGCTGAGCGTGAACAGGAGCAGCGTCAAGCCCGCGCCGCCGAGGAGGGCCAGCCGGGCGTAGTCCCGGGTGGCGGCCTCGTCGTCGCCCCCTGCCCGCCGGATCGCGCGGTACCCCGCCAGCGCCGCGCGGAAGGCGACCACGCCGAGCACGATGACCACGATGGCCCACGCCGTATGGACCGCCCCGCACGGAGAGGGCGGCCAGGTCACCGGGCCCTCCTTCGTCCAGGTCGTGGCGATCGTCAGCGACTGGGCCGGAACCCCGACGGCGTGGATCGGAGCCGGCAGCCGGCAGACCGCGTTGGCCCCGAGCGCCACCGGCAGGCTCTCGGTCAGCGTCCCGAAGAGGTTGGCGATAGAGAGCGGAGCCTGGGTGTGGCCGTGCCAGTCCACCACGCGCCCCACCGGCGCGGTCCGCAGCCGAGCCAGCAGCGACGGGATGGCGGACACCAGCACGTAGATCAGTGGCGCGAGGCCGGCGACGAACGCCGGGACCACCGGCCACAGCTGCCGGCGGATGTCCGGGCGGCGGAGCACCGGTAGCATCAGGGCGGCGCCGGCAATGACGAACGGCGTCACCAGCGGGTCGGCCCAGATGGCGAAGCCGGCCAGCAGGCCCCAGCCGGTCCAGCCGAGCACCAGCCGCCGCCGGGACGGCTCGGGCCGCGCAGCCGACAGGGCAAGCCAGGCCGCGAGCAGCATCAGCGCCGTGCAGTAGAGCGGCGTCTCGGCGTGACCGGCGGCGTAGAGCTGCTGTCCCAGCATCTCGGGGGAGCCGAGCGCGAAGAGGAGCAGCATGGTGAGCCCCAGCCCTCGAGTGTAGAGCAGCCGGGACAGCAGGTAGATGGCGGCGAGGAACGGGACGAAGAGGAGCACCACACCCAGGCGCAGGGTGAAGGTCGACGGGCCGAGCAGGTGGAAGAGGGCCGCGCCGACGTAGGCTTCCTGGGCGCCGATGATGCGCTGACCGTAGAAGACCAGCGGGTGCGCCCCGAGATAGGCGATGTGGCGGGCCATCAACCCCATCGTTCCCTCGTCGCTGTCGGCCGGCCCCGGCCAGCCCTGGGCGATGAGCGCGATGCGGATCGCCAGGGCGACGCCGACGAGCGCGACGGCGGCCACCACGTGGGCGCGCGTGCCGCGGCTCCTCCAGCCAATCGACCCTCGCCGCCGCGCGACCGGCTCGCCGCCGGACGGCTCGATCACGGTCGTGCCGGGGCGGCCCTCGCCACCGTCCGGAGTCCAGGTCAACGGATCACCCTCTCACGCGGGCCGGAACCGGCCCGTCGGCACGCAAAGACTCGAGAAGCTCGACGCGCGGCGCCGAGCCGTGGACCACTCTCACGGCGCGTTCCACGGGATCGCGGTCGGACGCGACCCGACCGGCCGGAGGAGCTCGGAGTGGCGGGCTCGACCACAGGGTGGGCTCAAGCGTGGGTCCAGGTGCGGCGCAGCACGCGCAGCCAGTTCTCGCTCGCCAGGAGGCGCAGCGCCGGCTCGTCGTAGCCGCGCTCGCGGAGCCGCGCGATCAGGCGCGGGTAGGCGGCCACGTCGGGCAGGTCGCGCGGGAGATTGTCGGTCCCGTCGAAGTCGGAGCCGAAGGCGACGTGCTCGATGCCGATCCGCCCGGCCACATAGTCGACGTGGCGCACGATCTCGTCGAGCGTGGAGTCGGGGGCGAAGCGGCCGTCGGCGCGCAACATACCGGCCTCGAAGACGATCCCGACCACGCCGTCGCTCGCGCCGACCGCGTCGAGTTGCGCGTCGGTCAGGTTGCGCGGGATCGGGCAGAGCGCGTGTGCTCCGGCGTGGGTGACGACGAGCGGCGCGTCGCTGATGGCTGCCACGTCGCGGAACCCCGGCGCGTTGAGGTGCGACAGGTCGAGCACGATCCCCAGACGGTTGCAGGCGCGCACCAGCGCCCGGCCGGCCTCGCTCAAGCCCGGCCCCTCCTCGGGCGAGCCGGGGTAGCGGAAGGGAACACCCTGGCCGAACCGGTTGGGGCGGCTCCAGGTGATACCCAGCGAGCGCAGCCCGGCCCGGTAGAAGACCTCGAGCGCGTCGAGGCCGGGGTCGATCGCCTCGGCCCCCTCGAGGTGGAGGATGACCGCCAGCACGCCGGACGCCAGCGCTCCGGCCAGGTCGTCGACCGTGCGCACGATCGCGAGCCGTCCGGCGGCGCGCGCCTCGAGCCGGAACAGCTCCGCCATCATCGCGAGCGTCTCGCGCCGGGCGTAGTCCGGGTCGACGGGAGCCGGAAGCGGCACGTCGTAGCCCTCGGCGGTAAAGACGGCGCCCCCGTCCGGCGGGGCAGGCAGCGCCGGGTCGGGCGGGACGAAGAGGGCGAAGAAGCCACCGGCAAGCCCGCCGGCTCGCGCCCGGGGAAGGTCGAGGTGGCCACCGGTTGGCCCGTTTAGGAAATCCTCGCCGGCACCGCGACGCGGATCGTGCAGGTGCAGCAGCGTGTCGTTGTGCCCGTCGATGATCGGCAGCAGATCCAGAGCGTGCCTCCTCGTCAGTCAGGGCAGGAGCACAACCGGCCCGCCCGAGCGCTCGCGGTGGCCGTCACCGTCCGGCCGCGGCCAGGACGACGCGTGCCAGCAGCACGAGCACGACGACCCAGACCAGGACGATCACGGCCGCCGCGACCCGGCCGCTCCCGCCCGGCACGGTGCCGGCCTCGATCGCCTCGCGGTGCTCGGCCAGCACCTCGGACGGGATGAGCCGGATCGCCAGCCTGATCCCGAGGGGGACGATCAGCAGGTCGTCGACGATCCCCAGCACCGGGATGAAGTCGGGGATCAGGTCGAGCGGGCTGACCAGGTAGCCGACGACCGCGAGGGCGAGCAGGCGCGCGTACCAGGGCGTGCGCGGATCGCGCGCGGCCAGGTAGAGCGCGTGCCCCTCGCGCTTGAGCCGCCGCGCCTGCGCGCGCAGGCCGTCGAGCCGTCCCACCGGCGCCGCTAATTGGTCTCGAGCGGCAGGTCAGGGTCGGTACGCCACTCGGAGAGGGAGCCATCGTAGACGGCGACGTCGTCGGCGCCGATCAGGTGAAGGGCGAGCGCGGCACTGCTGGCCGCGATGCCGCCGCCACAGTACGTGATCACCCGGCCGGTGGTCGGGACGCCCGCGGCGGTGAAGCGCGCGCGGAGCGCCTCGGACGGCAGGTAGGTCATCGTGTCGGGATCGACGATGCCGCTCGGGTGGAGAGCCGGGACGTTCACGGCGCCCGGGATGTGCCCGACGCGCCCGTCACTCCGGTGGGTCCGCCCGAAGTAGCTGTCGGGCGCCAGGGCGTCGATCAGGCAGGCGCCGCCGTTTCCGACCGTTGCCAGCACCTCGTCCCGGTTGGCGACGAGGCCCGGCCGGGGACGCGGGGTGAACCGCGCCGGCCGCGGGGTCGTCGGCTCGGCGGAGGCCGGCCGGCCCTCGGCGAGCCACTTCTTCCAGCCGCCGTCGAGCACGCCCGCCCGATCGAAGCCGAAGACGCGCAGCATCCACCAGAGGCGGGCCGCCCACATGTTGCCGCGCGTGTCGTAGAGGACGACCGCGCTGTCGTCGCCCACGCCGAGACGCGACATAACGTCCGCGAACCGCGCGGCGGGCGGCAGCGGGTAGGAGTAGTGGGTGATGGAGGGGTCCGACAGGTCGTGGATGAGGTCGGCGAAGCTGCTGCCCGGAATGTGCGCGTGCTCCCAGTCGGCGCGCCCGCTCTCGACACGGCTGGCGCCGGTCATCGGGTCGGCCGAGAGGTGCACGGTGCAGTCGAGCACGCGCAGGGGGAGGTCGCCGAGGTGGTCGGCTAGCCAGCTCGTCTGGACGAGCGCCGGCACGTCACGGATCGCCATCGAGTCCTCCCTCTCTCTCACGTTCACGTTTGGAGCGACCGGGGTACGGGAGCTAGGGCGCGAACGACGCGGTGGCCGCGCGCAGTCCCCGCTCCGCGTCCCCGACCATGCGGTCGAGCAGCTCGCGCACGGTCGGCACGTCGTGGATCAGGCCGGCCACCTGGCCCGCCCAGACCCAGCCCCGCTCGAGGTCGCCCTGGATCGCCCCGACCTTGTTGGCCTCGCCGCTGATCGCCGCCAGCAGGTCCTCGCGCGGCGCGCCCGACTCCTCGAGCGCGATCACGCGCTCGGCCGCCGGGTTGCGCAGCGTCCGCCCGGGCCGGCCGAGCGAGCGCTCGATGATCGTGGTGTCGACCTCGGCCGCGGCGACCAGCGCCGCCTTGTAGGCCGCGTGCGCCGCGCACTCGACGGTCGCAACGAAGCGCGTCCCCATCTCGATCCCGGCGGCGCCCATCGCCAGCGCGGCCGCGAGGCCACGGCCGTCGCCGATACCGCCGCTGGCGAGGACCGGGATCGACACCGACTCGAGGATACGCGGTACGAGCACCAGCGTGCCGACGTCGTCGCGGCCAAGGTGGCCGCCCCCCTCGTAGCCGACCGCGATGACGGCGCTGCCGCCCAACTGCTCGACCTTGCGCGCCTGGCGCACTCCGGCGACCAGCACCAGGGTCGCGACGCCGGTGCCGGCCAGCCGGTTCAGGTACGGCTCCGGGTTACCGGCGGTGAAGCTCATGACGCGCACGCCCTCGTCGAGGGCGACCTCGACCAGGTCCATCGTGTCGCGGTGCTCGGAGATGGCGAAGTTGACGGCGAAGGGACGGTCGGTCAGCGCGCGCACCGCCCGGACCTCGGCGCGCAGTCCGTCGGCGCCGCCGGGGATGGTCGCGGCGCTGATCTGGCCGAGCCCGCCCGCCTCGGAGACGGCGGCGCAGAGCCCGGCGAACGCCAGGTGCGCCAGCCCACCCTGGACGATCGGGTAGCGGACCCCGAGGAGGTCGGTTATCCGCGTCCGCATGCGCGTTCCCTCCACTCGACCACGTCGCCCGGCGCGGCGCCTGGTGCTATCCTCATCATAATAGGAGGGGGAGGCGACGGGGCCCGCCGTCTCCGGCGAGCGGGCAGGGTGAACGTGTCGCAATCGTAAGCGGACCGGCCGCGGTCTGGCCAGGGAGGGAACGATGCGGACGCGCATTCAGCGGCTCGGCGTGGTGGGCGCCGGCACGATGGGGGCCGCCATCGCCGCGCTGGCGGCGTCGGCCGGGGTGCCGGTCGTGCTCCTCGACATCCCCGGCGACGGCGACCGCAACGGCCCGGCCAAGCGGGGTCTCGACCGCGCGCTCAAGGCGCGTCCGGCCGCCTTCATGGACGCCGAGCGTGCCCGCCTGATCACGCTGGGAAACACCGAGGACGACCTCGCCAGGCTCGCCGGCTGCGACTGGGTGGTCGAGGCCATCGTCGAGCAACTCGAACCCAAGCGCGCCCTCTACGAGCGGCTCGAGGACGTGCTGCCGCCGGCGGCGATCGTCAGCTCGAACACCTCGGGCATCCCAATGAGCGCCCTGACCGAGGGGCGCAGCCCCTGGTTCCGCCACCACTTCCTGGGCACCCACTTCTTCAATCCGCCGCGCTACCTCCACCTGCTCGAGCTGATCCCGACCGCCGAGACCGAGCCGGACGTGCTGGCCACGATCGAGCACTTCGGCACCCGCGTGCTGGGCAAGGGCGTCGTGCTGGCGCGCGACGTCCCCGGCTTCATCGGCAACCGGCTCGGCATCTACGGCATGGTCCAGGCGATGCGCCTGATGGAGCGCTTCGACCTGACGATCGACGAGGTCGACGCGCTGACCGGCCCGCTGATCGGCCGGCCGCGCTCGGCCACCTTCCGCACCGCGGACCTCTCGGGGCTCGACGTCCTGCAGCACGTTGCGACCGAGCTGACCCAGACGACGGGCGAGGACTTCGCCATGCCGGCCTGGGCGGTCCGGCTGGTGGAGCAGGGCCGACTCGGCGAGAAGACGCGCGCCGGCTTCTACCAGCGCGAGGGCCAGGAGATCCGCACCCTCGACTGGAAGACGGGCGAGTACGGCCCGCGCGGGGACCTGCGCCTGCCGGAGCTCGGAGCCCTCAAGGACCAGCCGCTCGACGCCCGCCTGAGAGGGGTGCTCGACCTTCCGGGCAAGTACGGCGACTTCATGGGCACCCTCTCCCTGACCAGCGCCCACTACACGCTGGAGCACGCGGCCGAGGTGGCCTATGACCTGACCGCCGTCGACCGGGCGCTGGAGTGGGGCTTCGGCTGGGAGGCCGGGCCGTTCCGCGGCATGGACATGGTCGGGCTCGACCGCGTGCGGAGCGGGCTGGCCGGGCTCGGGCTGAGTGAGCCGCCGCTCCTCGCGGCGGCCGGCACGACCGGCTTCTACGGCCAGCAGGACGGCGCGGCGGTGCGGCTGAGCTTCGGCGGCGACTACGGCCCGGTGCCGTCGTTGCCGGGAGCGATCAGCCTGGCGACGCTGCGCGACCAGCGGCGCGTGCTCAAGGAGACCCGCGACACCTCGCTGCTCGACCTCGGCGACGGCGTCGTCATGCTCGACCTGCACAACAGCAAGCTCAACGCGATCGGTGAGGACATCCTGCGCGCGCTCGACGCCGCCCTCAGGCTCGTCGGCGCCGAGGAGTACGCCGGCCTGGTGATCGGCACCGAGGACCCGCGCGCCTTCTCCTCCGGCGCCAACATCGGCATGCTGCTGTCGCTGGCCCAGGAGGGCGCCTGGGACGAGATCGAGCTGGCGCTGCGCCAGTTCCAGCGCGCCTCGATGAGCATCCGCTACGCCCCCTTCCCGGTCGTGGTGGCGCCGGCCGGCATGACGCTGGGCGGCGGCGCCGAGTTCATGCTCCACGCCGACCACGTCCAGGCCGGCGCCGAGCTCTACACCGGCCTGGTCGAGGCCGGCATCGGCATCATCCCGGCCGGTGGCGGCACCAAGGAGCTCCTCTTCCGCTTCACCCGCGAGCTCGTCCCGTACCAGGAGGCGGACCCCTTCGAGGGGGTGCGCCGCGCCTTCAACCTGATCGCGCTCGGGCAGACCAGCACCAGCGCCGCCGAGGCGCGCGCGATGGGCATGCTGCGCGACCGCGACCGCGTCACGATGAACCGCGACCTCCTGATCGCCGACGCCAGGGCCGCCGTGCTGACGCTGGCGCCCGACTACGTGGCGCCGACGCCGCCCCGCATCACCGCGCTCGGCCGCGAGGCGATCGGCAACCTGCGCTACGGCATCTGGGCCATGCGCGAGGGCGGCCAGATCACCGAGCACGAGATCGAGATCGGCAACGCGCTGGCCTACGTCCTCTCGGGCGGCGACGGCCCGCCGCGTGAGGTGAGCGAGCAGGACATCCTGGACCTCGAGCGCGAGGCGGTGCTGCGGCTCGTCGGGACGCGCAAGACGCAGGAGCGCATCGCCTACACCCTGAAGACCGGCAAGCCGCTGCGCAACTGACGGCCACCGGGCCCGGCGCTCCCGTCACCCTGCGGTCGTGCAGCCAGAGGAGGAACCGAATGCGTGAGGCAGTGATCGTCAGCGCGGTGCGGAGCCCGGTCGGCCGGGGGCGCAAGGACGGCGCGCTCGCCAACGTCCACCCGGCAGATCTGTCGGCAACGGTGATGCGCGCCGCCGTGGACCGGGTGGGCGTCGACCCGGCGATCCTGGACGACGTCCTCTGGGGCTGCGCCATGCCCGAGGCGAGCCAGGGACTGAACGTCTCGCGGCTGTCGCTGCTGCGGGCGGGCTTCCCGATCGACGTGCCGGGCGCGACCGTCAACCGCTTCTGCTCCTCCGGCCTGCAGACGGTGGCTCTGGGCGCCCAGGCGATCATGAGCGGCATGGCCGATGCCGTGCTGGCCGGCGGCGTCGAGCTGATGAGCCAGGTTCCGATGTCCGGCTACCACACCCGCATCAACCCGGACGAGATCGAGTCCTACATCAGCATGGGCTTCACCGCCGAGCGGGTGGCCGAGCGCTGGGGGATCAGCCGCGAGGAGCAGGACCGCTGGGCGCACCGCAGCCAGCAGCACGCCGCGGCCGCCTGGCAGGAAGGCGTCTTCGACGAGCAGATCGTGCCCATCCCGGTCGAGCGGGTCAGCTGGAGCGGCGCCAAAAAGCAGGTCGACGAGGTGAGCTTCAGCCGCGACGAGACGATGCGGCCCGAGACGACCCTCGAGCGCCTGGCCACCTTGCGGCCGGCCTTCAAGGCCAACGGGACGGTCACCGCGGGCAACGCCAGCCCCTACTCCGACGGCGCGGCCGCCGTGCTGGTCATGGCGCGCGAGAAGGCCGAGGAACTCGGGCTGAAGCCGCTGGCGCGCTTCATCACCTTCGCCGTGGCGGGGGTCGCGCCGGACGTGATGGGGGTTGGGCCGGTCAAGGCGGTGCCGAAGGCGCTGGCGCGCGCCGGGCTGAGCCTGGAGGACGTCAAGCTGATCGAGTTCAACGAGGCCTTCGCCGCGCAGGTGCTCGCGGTGATCAAGGACCTGGAGTTCGACACCGAGATCGTCAACGTCAACGGCGGCGCGATCGCGCTGGGGCACCCGCTGGGGGCGACCGGCGCCAAGCTGACGACCAGCCTGATCCACGAGCTGCGGTCGCGCGGCGGTGGCATCGGCCTGGTGACCATGTGCGTGGGCGGCGGCATGGGCGCCGCCGGGCTGTTCGAGGTGTACCCGGAGTAGCCGGAGCCGGGCAGTGGCGCCCGCCGGAGGGAGCGAACCGATGGCCGAGACGACGACGGCGATGTGGAAGCGGGGCGGCGGCTGGCTGCTCGAGGCCCCGGACGCGATCTACAGCCCCGAGGAGTTCGACGAGACGATCAAGGCGCTGGTCGAGATCACCCGGACCTACGTCGAGCGCGAGGTGCTGCCGGTGGTCGAGCGCATGGAGGCCGGCGAGCTCGAGCTCAACCGGGGGCTGCTCGCCAAGGCGGGCGAGCTCGGGCCGCTGGCGGCCGAGGTACCCGAGGAGTACGGCGGGCTCGACCTGCCCAAGGTCGCGACGGCCGCCATCGGCGAGGAACTGGCGCCGACCGGCGGCTTCGCCGTGACCTTCGGCGCCCACACCGGTATCGGCACCCTGCCGCTGGTCTACTTCGGCACCGAGGAGCAGAAGCGGAGGTACCTGCCGAAGCTGGCGACCGGCGAGTGGGTGGCCGCCTACGCCCTGACCGAGCCGGGTGCCGGCTCGGACGCGCTCGGCGTCCGCGCACGGGCGACCCTCTCCGAGGACGGCACCTACTACACCCTCAACGGCACCAAGCAGTTCATCACCAACTCCGGCTTCGCCGACCTCTTCACCGTCTTCGCCAAGATCGACGGCGAGCAGTTCACCGCCTTTCTGGTCGAGCGCGACTTCCCCGGCGTCGACCTGGGCCAGGAAGAGCACAAGATGGGGATCAAGTCGTCGTCGACCCGGCAGGTGATCCTGCAGAACACTCGGGTGCCGGCCGAGAACCTGCTCGGCGAGATCGGCAAGGGGCACCGCATCGCCTTCAACATCCTCAACATCGGGCGCTACAAGCTGGGCGCGGGCGGTGTGGGCGCCGGCAAGGACGCGCTGAAGCTCTCGGTGACGTACGCCAAGGAGCGCAAGCAGTTCGGCCGGACGCTGGCCTCCTTCCCGCTGATCCAGCAGAAGCTGGCGCGCATCGCGGTGCGCACCTACGCCACCGAGAGCGCCACCTACCGGACGCTCGCCGTGATCGACGAGGCCATCGCCGGCAAGAGCGGCGGCGCGGCGATCCTGGCCGGCATCCAGGAGTACGCCGCCGAGTGCTCGCTCCTCAAGGTGCTCGGCACGGAGACGATGTCTTTCGCCGCCGACGAGGGGGTCCAGATCCACGGCGGCTACGGCTTCCTCCAGGACTTCCCGATCGAGCGGGCCTACCGCGACGCCCGCATCCAGCGGATCTTCGAGGGCACGAACGAGATCAACCGCATGCAGGCGCCGACGATGCTGCTGCGCAAGGCGATGCGCGGCGAGCTGCCGCTGCTGCAGGCGGCGATGAAGCTGCAGGCGGAGCTGCTCGAGCCCTCGTTCGAGGAGCCGGAGGGCGCCTGGGGACGCGAGGAGCTGGGAGTCGCCAACCTCAAGAAGCTGGCGCTGATGCTGGCCGGGCTGGCGGCGCAGAAGTTCGGCACCGGAATCGCCGAGGAGCAGGAGGTGCTGGCCACGCTCGGCGACCTCCTGATCGACCTCTACGCGGCGGAGTCGTCGGTGGTGCGGGCGAAGCAGACCGGCGACGAGGTGCAGGGGCAGATGGCGCGGCTCTGGCTCGACGGGGCGCTCGACCGCGCCGGGTCGCGGGCGGCCGCGGTGCTGCCGCGGCTGGCCGACGGCGACGACCGGCGCATGCTGCTGTCGGTAGCGCGGCGGCTGACGCGGCGCGAGCCGTGGGACACGATCGGGGCGGAGCGGACGGTGGCGGCGGCCGTGCTCGCGGCCGGCGGCTACCCGCAGCCGGCGACGGCGAAGACGGCGTAGGGAACGGCGCCGACGTCGCGGCGCGTGCGGGCACGAAGCACTGCGCCCGGCTTCCTGCCGGGCGCGCGTCCCCGCGGATGGCCGTGTGGAGCGGCGCGGTCCGCGGCGCGTTTGGCCCGAGGCCAAGGGAGGGTGATCCCATGGATGGCCTGATGATGGACTTCCAGCTGACCCTGCCGGCGATCCTGCGCCGGGCCGAGCAGCTCTACGGCAGCCGAGAGATCGTGAGCCGCCGGCCGGACAAGTCCCTGCACCGCTACACCTACGCCGACATGACGCGCCGGGCGAGGCAGCTCGCCGTCGCGCTGCGCGGGCTCGGCATCACGCCGGGCGACCGGGTCGCCACCTTCGCCTGGAACCACTACCAGCACCTCGAGGCCTACTTCGGCGTGCCGTCCTGCGGCGCCGTGCTCCACACGCTCAACCTGCGGCTGCACCCCGACGACCTGACCTACATCATCGGGCACGCCGGCGACCGGGTCGTGCTGGTCGACGACGTCCTCTGGCCGCTCTTCGAGCGCGTCCTGCCGCGCGTCACGCTCGACCACGTGGTGGTCATCTCGGAGAGCGGGGACACGCCGGAGGGGACGCTGAGCTACGAGGCGCTGCTGGCGGGGGCGAACCCCGACGACTGCGGCGACCCGGGGCTGGACGAGCGCCAGGCGGCGGCGATGTGCTACTCGTCCGGGACGACCGGCCGGCCCAAGGGGGTGGTCTACTCCCACCGGGCCATCGTGCTCCACTCGCTCGCCTGCGCGCTGCCCGACGTGGTGGACCTGCAGGAGACGGACGTGGTGACGCCGATCGTACCGATGTTCCACGTCAACGCCTGGGGCCTGCCCTTCACCGCCACGATGCTCGGCACCAAGCAGGTCTACCCCGGCCCGCACCTCGACCCGGCCAGCCTGGCGGAGCTGTTCCAGGCGGAGCGCGTCACGATGACGGCCGGCGTGCCGACGATCTGGCTGGGACTGCTCCAGCTGCTCGACAAAGACCCCGGCGCCTACGACCTCTCGAGCATGCGCGCCATGCTCGTCGGCGGGCAGGCGGCGCCGGAGGCCATGATCCGCGGCTTCAAGGAGCGCCACGGCCTCGACGTCCGCCAGGGCTGGGGGATGACCGAGACAACCCCGGTCGGCACCGTCTCCTACGTGCCGGCCGAGGCGCGGGACGAGCCGGACGACGTCCACTACCACTACCTGGCGACCGCCGGCCGGCCGCTGCCCTTCGTCGAGGTCCGCGCGGTCGGCGAGCAGGGCATCGTCCCCTGGGACGGGGAGACGATGGGGGAGCTCGAGGTCCGCGGCCCCTGGATCGCCGCGTCCTACTACGACAACCCGGCGGCGGCGAGCCAGTTCACCGAGGACGGCTGGTTCCGGACCGGCGACATCGCCAGCATCGACCCACTGGGCTACGTGGCGATCAAGGACCGGATCAAGGACGTCATCAAGTCGGGCGGCGAGTGGATCAGCTCGGTGGCGCTGGAGAACGCGCTGATGGGCCACCCGGCGGTGGCCGAGGCGGCGGTCGTGGCGGTGCCGCACCCGAAGTGGCTCGAGCGGCCGGTCGCCGTGGTGGTGCTCAAGGAAGGCCAGACGGCGACGGAGGAGGAACTGCGGGCGCTCCTAGAGAGCCAGTTCGCGAAGTGGTGGGTACCGGACGCGATCGTGTTCACCGAGGCGATCCCGCGCACCTCGACCGGCAAGTTCCTCAAGTCGGCGCTGCGCGACGACCTGCGCGACCGGTTTGTCGACCGCTTCGCGGCGGAGACGGCGTAGCCGGTCGCTCCACGGCGAAGGACAGCCGGGGCGGCCCGAGTGGGCCGCCCCGGCCCATGCCGGCACCCGCGCAGAAATTGCCTCCCGACGACATAAATCTGTGATACCGCGCGCGTCCGCGTTGTGCGTCTGTGACGGTCATCCCGGTACGATGGGGCCAGATGGGAGCAGGCGATTGTCCTGCCCCCGGCGAGACCACCCGAAGGGAGGTCAGCCATGGGAACCTGGGGTTGGGTGATCCTCGTGGCCGGCGCGATCGTCCTGGGGCTGCTGGGCCAGGCGCTTCGTGGCCGGGTGGGCTATGAGGGCATCCTCACCGCGATCGGTGCGGGCGTTGGCGGCTACATCGCCAGCGAGTACAGCCTCGGCGGGCTTGGCCAGTGGGGCTACACCTACAGCGGGCTCGCACTGTTCCCGGCGCTGATCGGTGCCATCATCGTGGCCGTCATCGTCGAAGCGGTCATCTACTTCGCCGAGCGGCCGGCGGCGACGGCGTAACCCAGCACGGCCGGCCGGGGAGCGTCGCGGCTCCCCGGCCGCCGGTTTGTCCCCGGCTCCCCCGCTCACCCCATGACGTACAGGCGATCGGTATCGAACCCGGCCGACAGCAATGCTGCTTCCCCGTCCGTGATGAGCACCTCATCCTGGACGTGCCAGTACCCCGCCAGAATCGGCTCGAGTGCCACCACCATGCCCACCCGGAGCGGCCGTGACTCCGACGGGACCAGCATGGGCTCCTCCTGGTGCCACCAGACGCCGACGCTGTGCCCTACCAGCCCCGCGACGTCGGGGTAGCCGGCCGCCACGAACCGCTCGCGCACGTACTGATAGACGTCGCGGGCGGCGACACCGGGACGCAGCGCGTGGGCGATCGTGTCCCGGTGCACGTCGAGCAGGAGGCCGTACATCCGCTCCTGCTCGGCGCTGGGCGGGCCCATCACCGCCATGCGCGACAGGTTCGCCGCGTAGCCGTGGCAGTAGCAGACGTAGTCGGTCCGCACCGCGACGCCCGGGTCGATCGGCACGGCTCCCTCGCCACCGTAGGTCACCGGGTTGGTGCTCGCCTGGAGCATGCCGTGAGCGCTGTCGGCTCCCAGCCGCAGCATCGCCGCGACCATCCGGGCGTGCAGGTCGCGCTCGGTGTCGCCGGGTCGCGCGCTCGCGAAGACCTCGCGGTGGGCAGCGTCCTGGATCTCGACGGCGACGCGCATCAGCGCCAGCTCTCCGGGGGTCTTGACGTTGCGCACGCCCTCGAGGAGGTCGACGCAGTCGGCCAGCTCGGCCGCCGGCAGCGCGCCACGGAACTCGTCCCAGTGCGCGGCGCCGAACTCGCCGCGCTCGACGCCGATCCTGCCGCGCTCCAGACCGCGCTCGCGCAGGACCGCGGCGGCCAGCGCATAGGGCGACTCCGCGTACTCGGTGTAGGCGCGCACGTCCTCGACCCAGCCGTCTCGCCGGGCCAGCGCGGCCGCGATCCGGCTGGCTATCAGCGTCGGCTCGCCGCTCCGCGGCCAGACCACGAGGGCCGCGCGCGGCGCGCGGGCGAAGTCCTGCAGCCGACCGAGCGTGCCGGGAAAGCGCATGCCGGACAGGTAGGCGACGTTCCGCCCGGAGCGGGCGACGATCGCGTCCAGCCCGGAGTCCGCGAGGGCCCGCGCGAGTTCTCCGTGGTTGTAGAGCGGGTCGGGTCGAACCATCACGACCTCCAGGTGGGACGGCGTCGGCTTCAGGGTTCGGCGCGCTTGCCCCGGGCGCCACCAGGCAACACGGGTGCAACAGCGGGCGCCGGCGCGGGTGCCATGACCGCGCACCGGTGGCTACGAGTCGCGCTTGGGGAACAGGGCGACCATGAACTCCATGGTGAGCTCGCCGGCCGGGTCCTCGGCCGCGCGAAACTCCCGGTCCAGCGCGCTCAGCCGATCGCGGAACTCGCGCGCCCGCTCCGGCGACATCCGCCGGCTGCGGCGGCTCACGATGTAGGTGTCGTCGTGCCGGTCGACGGTGCCGTCCGAGATCGCGCGCCGCAGCTCATGCGAGCCGATCTCCACGATCGAGGAGAGGAACGCTCCGCTCGCGGCGCTGCCCCCCGAGGCGCGGTCGTCCTCGTGCAGCATCGAGGCCGACAGGTAGTAGTAGGAGGCGATGGCGCGGTAGTACTTGACCTGGATGCCGGAGTGGATCTCGGTGTGGACCAGCCGCACCAGCCCGACCTTCTCCAGCTCGCCGACGTGGTAGTAGAGCTTGGTCGACCCGATGCCGAGCTGGTAGCCGACCTCCTTGACCGTGCGCGGCTGCTCAATCAGGCAATCGAGGATCTGGATACGGAGCGGATTGGCGATGGTGCGAAGCTCCTCGAGGGACTGTATGACGTACAGGTCGGCAGGCTGGAAGTCGAGTCCCGGCAGCTCGCTCCGCGTCGTCGCCATTCCCAGCCCCCTTTCGCCCCGGGCACCCCTCCGGCCTCCGCCACCTCCCGCAATGGTAGACCACCCCGCGCGACGTCCGCCGTCTCCCCGACCTTCCGCCCGGAGCGAGACGGCCGTCCCCGGCCGGCCTGCTAACGCTGGCCGCGGAGGCGCGGATCCATGGCGTCGCGGATCGCGTTGCCGAACAGGTTGAACCCCAGCACCGTGATGAAGATTGCCAGCCCCGGGAAGTCCATCAGCCACGGTGCCTGCTGAATATAGGTGCGCCCGTCGACGAGCATGGCGCCCCACTCCGGCGTCGGCGGCTGAGCGCCGAGGCCGAGGAACGACAGGCCGGCGGCGATGAGGATCGCCACCGGGAACTCGAGCGTCGCGAGCACGATGATCGGCGACAGCGCGTTGCGCAGCACCTGGGTGCGCATGATGTAGCCGCTCGGCGCGCCAATCACCTTGGCCGCCATCACGTAGTCTTCCTCCTTGATCGACAGGACCGAGCTGCGCACCAGCCGGGCGAAGCCCGTGGACTCGCCGATGCCGACGGCAATCAGCGCGTTGCTCAGGCTCGGACCGAGCATGGCGATGATGGCGAGCGCCAGGAGGAACCCGGGGAACGCCAGCATGATGTCGACCAGCCGCATGATCACGCTGTCGACCAGGCCGCCGTAGTAGCCGGCGACGATCCCCGCGGTAACGCCGATGACGAGCGCGATCGCCACGGCGATCACGCCGACCCGGAGGTCGATCCGCGACCCGTAGATCACACGGCTGAAGACGTCGCGGCCGATCTGGTCGGTTCCGAAGAGGTGGGCCGCGGACGGCGAAGACAGGCGGATCGACGGATGGATGGCCGTGGGATCATACGGCGCGATCAGCGGGGCGAAGACGGCGATGAGCACGACGAAGGCGATGAGCGCGCCCCCGATTTTTCCCGGCATGCTGCGGAACACGGTGCGAACGAAGTCCCACAGCCGGGAGCGCTCCCGGCGATGCTGGCCCACCGCGAGCGTCGAGGCAGGCGCGGGCTTCAGTTCCGTACTGGACATTGCGTCGCTACCTCGCCACTCAGGAGTACGTAATCCGGGGATCCAGCACCGCGTAGAGCAGATCGACCACCAGGTTGACGAGCACGTACGTCGTGGCCACGACGAGCACGATACCCTGAATCAGCGGGAAGTCGCGCTGCTGCAGCGCCTGGACGGCGAGCTCGCCCACGCCGTGCCAGGCAAACACCACCTCGATGATGAAGGCGCCCGAGAGCAGGCCGCCGAACTGCAGCCCGATGATCGTGATGATCGGCAGCAGCGCGTTGCGGAGCGCGTGCCGCAGGATGACCGTCTTCTCGCCGATGCCCTTGGCCCGCGCCGTCCTGATGTAATCCTCGCCGAGGACGTCCAGCATGCACGAGCGGACGAGCCGGGCGATGATGGCCGACGCGATGACCCCAAGGGTCACCGAAGGCAGGACAATGCCCTTTGGCGTCATGGACCCCAGGACCGGAAACCAGCCGAGGTTCACGGCAAAGAAGTAGATGAGGAGCAGCCCCAGCCAGAACGCGGGCATCGACAGGCCGGCGAGTGCGAAGACCATCGAGAGCGCGTCGACGATGGAGTCCTTGTACACCGCCGACAGGATGCCGGTGACGACCCCGATCACGACGGCGATCCCGAGGCTGGTCAGGGCCAGTACCAGGGTGTACGGGTAGCGACTCTCGATATCCTGCAGCACGGGACGCTGGGTGGTGATCGACGTGCCGAGATTGCCGTGCACCACCCCGTCGACGTAGTCGATGAACTGCACCGGGAGCGGCTTGTCCAGCCCGTACTTGTGGCGCAGCTCCGCCTCGACCTGTGGGCTCGTGATCTGGCCGGCGAACATGAGCTGGATGGGGTCGCCGGGGACCAGCACCCGCATCAGGAACACCAGGATCAGAATCCCGAACCAGATCGGCACGAGCAGCAGGACACGCCGGATGATGTACGCCGTCACCGCGAATCAGCTCGTTCCCGGTAGTGGTCGCGCTAGTGCGCCGCGAACCAGACGTCGGCCATGCGGACCCCGCCCAGCGCGTCCCAGCTGTACCCCTTAACGTAGCTCCAGGCCGCGTCGAGAATCCAGTCGGTGCAGATCGGCGCGATGACGGCTTTCTGCAGCAGGTAGGTCAGCGCGGTGTGGATCGCGTCGAGTCGCTTGGTCGGGTCGAGCGTGGTGTCCGCGGTGGTGAGCAGCTTGTCGAGCGCGGGGTCGCTGGTCTGGTTCGTCCAGCCGGGCGACTTGAAGAGCAGGCTCAGGATCACCGGGTCGGGCCATGTCCACCGCATCAGGTCGCAGTCGAACTGGCCCTTCTTGAGGAGCGTCAGCTCGGCCGCGAAGTCCATGACCGTCAGCTTGAGGTCGACCCCGATCTTCTTGAGGTCCGCCTGGATGATCTGCGCCGTCGTCTTCAGGGGGTCGTTGCCCGAGTAGACCAGCATCGTGAAGGAGAGCTTCGTACCGCCCTTGGCCATGATGCCGTCGGAGCCCGGGGCGTAGCCCGCGTCGGTCAGCGCCTTCTTGGCCTTGGTGAGGTCGTAGGCATAGCCGTACTGAGTACCGAGGTTCGCGTCCCACCCGGCCACGCCGACCGGGATCGGCAGCAGATTCGCCGTCGCCTGGCCGTTGAAGGCGCTCTGCACGATCGAGTCGCGGTTGATCGAGTAGGCGATGGCCTGCCGCACGGCGACGTCGGTGAACGGCGCCTTGTTGGCGTACTCGATGAAGTCCATGTTGTCGGCGGTCTTCCAGATGAGGACCTGGTACTTCGAGTTGCTCTGGATCTGCTGGACCTGCTGGACGTCGATGCCGGCGATATCGAGCTCACCGCGCTCGAAGGCCGCCAGCTGGGTCGCGGACTCGGAGATGATCTTGAAGGAGACCTGGTCGAGGTACGCGGGACCCTTGTTCGTGTAGTCGTCGCGGAACTGCTGGTAAGCGTCGTTGCGAGCCAGGGTGAGCCCCTGGCCCGCCGGCCAGGCCGTCAGCTTGAACGGCCCGGTGCCGACCGGGTTGTGGCCGTAGGCGTCACCGTACTTCTGCACGGCGGCCGGGGAGACGATCCCACCGTAGCTGATCGAGATGTTCGTGAAGAACGGCGCGTACGGCGCGGAGAAGTTGAAGCGCGTCGTCATCGGGTCGACGAGATCGACGCTCGTGAGCGTGCCCAGCTGCGCCTTGGCCGGGGAGGCCGTGGCCGGGTTGAGGATGCGGTCGAAGTTCGCCTTGACGGCAGACCCGTCGAGGCTGGTGCCGTCGTGGAACTTCACGCCCGAGCGGATGGTGAAGGTGATCTGCTTGCCGTCCGGGCTCAGGACCCACTTCTCGGCCAGCCAGGGGTGCGGGAGCCGGTCCTCACCGATGTAGACCAGGCTGTCGTAGATGTAGGCCATCACCCCGGAGGCAATCGCCTCGATGGTCTTCGCCGGATCGAGCGAGTCGGGCTCCGAGATCAAGCTCAGGTGCGCCGTCCCGCCCTTGACCGGCTGCCCGGCGGCCGAGGACGAGGTGCTTGACGAGGCCGACGGGGTCGACGCGCCGGTGGGATTCGAGTACGTGGAAAGCGGGGTGCCGCTGGACGTCACCGGGGTGCTCGAGATCAACGAACTCGCGCCGCTGGACGAGGTCGTCGTGGGGGACGAGGCCGCGCCTCCGCCGCACGCGGCCAGGATGGACGCTGCCACCGGAATGCCGGCCGCGCCGCCCAGCAGTCGCGTCAGCCCGCGCCGAGTCATCCGCCGTTGCAGGAGCAGTTCGGGCCGGGGTACCAGCGTGCTCATCGCCTCCTCCTCCAGATCCACGCAGTGCGACAAGACCACCAGAGCATTCAAATCTTCTTGACACGCGCCCATAGTAGGAGGGGCACCGGGCCCTGTCAAGAGCACGTTCGGCGGCTCGAGACGCCATGCACGGGCCCTGTCGGGCGGGCCGGGTCCACGCGGAGTCCCGGCTCGCCGATCCTCTTTCCGCGGGGATGACACCCGGCGCGCCACGACCTCCCCGACCCGAGCCCATGTGGGCGTCGCGGCCCCGCCTACAGGTAGCGCTCGAACCAGCGCAGCGTCTCCTCGCGACGGACGAGCCGGGAGCGCGGCTTGCCGATGCGCAGGTTGACGTGGCTCTCGCCGGGGAAGCGCACCATCTTCGTCGGCACCCCCTGGTCGGCGAGCGCCACGTAGAACTGCTCTCCCTGCTCGATCGGGCAGCGCCAGTCCGTCTCCGACTGCAGGAGGAGAGTCGGCGTCCTGGCACGGGTCACGTGGCTGATCGGCGAGTGCGCCATGTAGTAGTCCAGGTGGTCCCAGAACGAGGGACCCCACTCCCCGGTCAGCCAGTACCAGCCGATGTCGGCGGTCCCGTAGAACGAGACCAGGTTGCAGATGCCGTTCTCGCTGACGGCCGCCCGGTAGCGGTCGGTCTGGGTCACGATCCAGTCGGTCATGTAGCCGCCGTAGCTCAGGCCGGTGACCGCCAGCCGATCCGGGTCGACGCCGCCCCGCGCGATCGCCAGGTCGAGCGCCTGCTCCTGCTCCTTCCAGTCGGCTCCGCCCCAGTCGCCCAGGTTCGCCGTGGCGAACTCCTCGCCGTAGCCCTGGGTCGCGCGCGGGTTGATGAAGAGGACGTTCCAGCCGCGTCCCGCCCAGAGCTGCATGTCGAAGAAGAAGACGTCGCCGAAGACGGAGTGCGGCCCGCCGTGGATGATCTGCACCAGGGGGTAGCGCCGCGACGGGTCGTAGCCCACCGGCCGGATCAGCCAGGCGTCGACCTCGAAGCGATCGTCGAAGCTCTTGAACGGCATCCGCTCCGGCTCCTGGATCGCGAGCCCGGCGAGCCGCTCGGCGTTGATCGCGGTAAGGCGCCGCTCGTTCGCGCCGTCGCCGTCGGCGACGTAGAGGTCGCAGGGGTTGGTGAAGTCCCCGGCCAGGTAGGCGAGCCGCTGCCCGTCGGACGAGGCGGAGGCCGCGCCGACCGTCCGGTCGCCCCCCACTACCAGCGACACCTCACCCCGGTCGTCGGCCTGGAAAAGGCTGACGCGGCCGCGATCACAGGCGACGAACGCGACGGTCTCGCCGGGTGACCAGAAGAGTGGCGTCTGAGCGTCGCCCCCGCTCCAGGTGTCGCTGAAGACCCCCACGCCGACGCTCCGGTCGAAGCTCCGCGTCAGGCTCCGCGCCGCTCCGCCCGCGGCCGGCACGACGAAGACCTCGTGGTTCCCGCCGGCGGGCCCGTCATCGCGCAGCCCGACGTAGGCGATCTGACTCCCGTCAGGGGACCAGGCGGGCACGGCGGCCTGCTGGGTGCCCCGATCGACGCGCCGCGCCCCGTCCGGCCCCTCCGCGGCGGCACCGTCGACCGGGACCGTGTAGAGCTGGGACTGGAAGGTCGCCTCGACGCCGCTCTCCCGGTTCGACACGAACGCGATCCGGCTCCCGTCCGGCGACCAGGCCGGCATCAGGTCGCTCTGTGCACCCCGGGTCACCTGCCGCGGATCGCCGCCCGCGGCCGCGACCACCCAGACGTGCTGGAAGCGGTCGTCGACGTAGCCGGTGCCGTCGACGCGGTAGACCCGGCGGCTGATGTGGCGGATCGGACCACCCGGCGCGTCGCGCTCGGCGTCGTCGAGTCCGTTCCCCTCCGTCGAGAGAAAGGCGAGCCGCGCCCCGTCGGGGGACCAGACCGGGTTGCCGGCGCCGCGGGCAAGGCTCGTCAGCCGGCGGGGCTCACCGCCCTCCGGGTCGACGACGTAGAGCTGGTCCACGCCGCCGTCGGCGCCGTCCGAGACGAAGGCCAGCCTGCTTCCGTCGGGCGACCAGCGGGGCGCGGAAGCGCGCGCGTTGCCGGCGGTGAGGGAGCGAGTGCCGGCCGGCGTGCCGTCCGGGCCGAGGGTAACAAGCACGATCGACGAGCGGTAACGGTTCGCCGCGAGGTCGGCGCGCTTGACGACGTAGACGACGGCGCGTCCGTCGGGCGAGATCCGCGCGTCGGTAATGACGTCCAGCGCCAGCAGATCCTCGGAAGCGAGCGGCCGCCGCTCGGCAGCCTGTCCGGCGCGGTCGGTAGTGGCCATCCCTGATCCTCCTCGGTTCGAACGAAACGGGGCAGTTCGCGGCGGCATTCTAGGGTGGCGGGAGGAGGGCGGGCAAGCGCAAGGAAGCGGCCGCGAGACGGGCGCTCGCCGGCCCTTGACGCGGGGGAACGCCGGGGGTAGACTCCTCTCTTGCCGGAGCGCGGGCCGGCCGGGAACGGCCGAGCCGGGGCGCGCCGGACACGATACCGCGAGCGGGCACCCTTGACAGGGATGGGCCGCCCGGGTATACTTACAAAGCTTCGGACGAAGTGTTCTGCCAATAGCGGACACAGGCCAGCCGAAGCGGACGCCGTGAGGCGGAGGAGCGGTGCTCCGGGGGACTTGACGCGGAACGCGGAAAGCAAACTCGGAAGCCGCCCGCCAGGCCGGCGGGTCATTTTTTGGCCCGCGAGGCTGGGCGAGGCACCTTGACAACTGACGTGTAGTTCGCGCTGCACGCGCCGGATGGTGGTCTGACGCGCGGGGGACCGGGAGACCGGGGCCGCTCGCGGGGGGCGCCGGGTGGCGTGGGAGGCGCAAGAAGCCGGACGGACTCAGCGGAGCACGGAACCGCCGGGGGGTGCCCGAAGGGGCGGCCCTGGCGGGAGCAACGGCCGGGGTCTCGCGGTAGCGAGGCAGCCGGTCATGATGGAGAGTTTGATCCTGGCTCAGGAACAACGCTGGCGGCGTGCCTAATGCATGCAAGTCGGACGGGAACCCCTTCGGGGGTCGACCGTGGCGGACGGGTGAGGAGCCCGTGGGCAACCTGCC
>DASSZN010000173.1:0-9610 GCA_035702805.1 Thermomicrobiaceae bacterium
CACCGTCGCCCGGGACGAGGGCACGGACTGGGTACTGGTCGGCCACAACCGGGATGACCAGGCGGAGACGGTCCTGCTACATCTGGCGCGCGGCGCCGGGCTCGACGGGGCGTCGGGCATGCGCGAACTCTCGCGGCGACCGGTCGCGCTCGACCTCGATGACCTCCGGGGCATGCCGATCCGACTGCTGCGACCGCTGCTCCAGGTGCCGCGCGCGGACCTCTCCGCCTACGCGCTGGCTCATGGCCTATCGCCCATCGAGGACCCGTCCAATCGATCGACGGTGTTCCGGCGCAACGCCGTCCGGCACGGGGTCATCCCATCGCTCGAGCAGGCGACTGCCGGCGGTGCCGCCGCGCTCGCACGCTCGGCAGCCCTCCTGCGCGACGACGCGGACCTGTTGGCGGTGCTCGCCGAGGAGGCCGCGGCGGAAGTTCTGGTCGACGACAGGGGGCTGGTGCTGGTCTCGCGCGCGGCACTGCGCCGGCTGCACGTGTCGCTTCAACGCCGTGTGCTCCGCCTGGCGCTGACCCGCATTGGGCTGGGCCAACCGCCGGCACTCGAGCGGCTCGAGGCCCTGCGTGAGGCGGCGTTGGCGGGAAAGGTGTCGACGCGGCTCGACCTGGGCTGCGGCTTCGCCGCGCGCGTCGACTACCGTGAGGTTGCGCTGGCTCCGGATGCCAGCCTGGACGCGCTGCTGCGGCGCGCCTCCGCGTGGCCGCTCCTCGCACCGGGCACGGGAATTGCCGTCACCGGACCGCTGGACCTCGGCCTCGGCAACGGCTGGCGTCTCGGCTTGCGGCCGGACGGCGAGGCTTCCTCGGTCTGGACCCTCCGAACCCGTCAGCCCGCGGACCGACTGGTGGCGCCCGACGGCTCAGCCGTGCGCCTGCAGGACTGGCTGGTCAATCGAAAGGTGCCGGAGTACCTGCGCGACTGGCTGCCGCTGCTCGCACGTGACGGGACGGTGCGCTGGGTGGGAGGCGCCGGCGGCGGGAAACAGCGAGTCCACGGAGATCTGTGCGTGTTCTTGCGGCGCGATGACCCGGGAGGCGCGTAGATGCCGAGCCAGATCCTCGAGACCGAGTTGCACCGGGGACTCGACCGGGTGTTGATCGACGAGGAGACGCTGCGGCGTCGTGTCGAGGAGCTGGGCCGCGAGATCGGCGCGCACTATGGCGACCGCTGCCCCCTGCTCGTCGGCGTGCTGACCGGGGCGTTCGTATTCATGGCAGATCTGGCGCGCGCCATGGGTGTGCCGCTGCGCGTCGATTTCATGGCGGTGTCGAGCTACGGGGACGGCACGACGACCTCTGGGGCAGTGCGGATCATGAAAGACCTGGACCGCGCGATCGAGGGGGAGCACCTGCTCGTCGTCGAGGACATCATCGATAGCGGACTGACCCTCGAGTACCTGATGGATGGCTTGCGGCGGCGTAACCCTGCCGACGTCCGGCTCGTTGCACTACTCGAGAAGCGCAAGGCGCGCCGGGCGGACGTCACGCCCGACTGGGTCGGATTCGAGATTCCCGACGAGTTCGTGGTCGGCTACGGGCTGGACGTGGCCGAGCGCTACCGGAATCTGCCGTTCATCGCGGTGGCGCGCGCCTAGTCCGGGCGGATGCCGTCGCCCGGCGCGGCGGCCGGGCGTTACAGGAACGTTACGGTCTCTCTGCTATAATTCGGCCACCCTGTCGGGTCCGCGTCAGCGTGTGGTTTCCATACAGGGGTTGAAGCCGAAGGCGGGGTCGGAGGGCTCTGGATGGCCGACAACAAGTGGTTGCGCAACGGGTTCGTCTGGATTGTCCTGATCATTGCCGTCGTTGCGCTCTGGTTCACCTTTACAAGCGGCAACAGCTCGACGAAGAGTGTGAGCTTCGCCGAGGTGGCGGCGGACATCAAGGCGGGCAAAGTATCGCGCCTGGTCGCCACCGACGGCTCGACCGACGTCCAGGTCCAGTACGTGGGCCAGACGACGGCGGCGACGACGCGACTGCCGGACAACATCAACATCTGGGACGCGCTACAGAAGTTCGGTGTCCAGCCGTCTCAGGTCGACGTCCAGGTCAACGCGGCCAGCCAGTTGGGCAACTGGTTGAGCACGTTAGGCTTCATCCTACCGACGATCTTCCTGATCGGCGTGTTCGTATTCATGATGCGCCAGGCTCAGGGGACCAACAACCAGGCCATCTCGTTTGGTAAGAGCCGCGCCCGGATGTTCACCGGCAACAAGCCGACCGTGACCTTCACCGATGTGGCCGGTGTCGACGAGGCCAAAGAGGAGCTAGCAGAGGTCGTCGAGTTCCTCAAGTACCCGGACAAGTTCGCCTCGCTCGGCGCGCGGATCCCGCGCGGTGTGCTGCTGGTGGGGCCTCCGGGGACCGGCAAGACCCTCCTGTCCCGCGCCGTCGCCGGTGAGGCGGGCGTGCCCTTCTTCAGCATCAGCGGCTCCGAATTCGTCGAGATGTTCGTCGGCGTCGGTGCCAGCCGGGTGCGCGATCTGTTCGACCAGGCCAAGCGCAATGCCCCCTGCATCGTCTTCATCGACGAGATCGACGCCGTCGGCCGTCAGCGCGGCGCGGGGCTGGGTGGCAGCCACGACGAGCGCGAGCAGACGCTCAACCAGATCCTGGTCGAGATGGACGGCTTCGACAGCACGACGAACGTGATCGTGATTGCCGCCACCAACCGGCCCGACGTCCTGGACCCGGCACTGTTGCGGCCCGGGCGCTTCGACCGCCAGGTGATCCTGGATCGCCCCGACATCGCCGGGCGCCGCTCTATCCTCGAGGTCCACTCGCGCGGCAAGCCGCTGGAGAGCGATGTCGCACTCGAGCAGCTGGCGCGCCAGACCCCCGGCTTCTCGGGCGCCGACCTGGAGAACCTGGTCAACGAGGCCGCCATCCTGGCCGCGCGGCGCAACAAGAAGACGATCGGCCGGCGCGAGCTGACCGAGGCGATCGACCGCGTGATCGCAGGCCCGGAGCGCAAGAGCCGGGTGATCAGCGAGCGCGAGAAGTTGATGACCGCCTACCACGAGGCCGGCCACGCGCTGGTCGCGCGGATGCTGCCGTACGCCGACCCGGTCCACAAGGTGTCGATCGTGGCGCGCGGCATGATGGGCGGCTACACCCGCGTGCTCCCCGAGGAGGACCGCTTCTTCTGGACCAAGAAGCAGTTCGAGAACCAGCTCGCCGTCTTCATGGGTGGGCACGTCGCCGAGGAGCTGGTGTTCCAGGAGATCTCGACCGGAGCGGCCAACGACATCGAGCGCTCGACGACGCTGGCCCGCCGCATGGTCACCGAGTACGGCATGAGCAAGACGCTCGGGCCGCTGGCATTCGGCCGCAAGGAGGAACTCGTGTTCCTCGGCCGCGAGATCAACGAGCAGCGCAACTACAGTGACGAGGTGGCCTTCGTGATCGACAAGGAGATTCGCTCCCTGATCGATCAGGGCTACGAGGAGGCCAAGCGCGTCCTGACCGAGCATATGGACAAGCTCGAGGCGATCGCGATGCTCCTGATGGAGCGCGAGACGATCGAGGGGAACGAACTCGAGGCGCTCTTCGACGAGCCGCGGCCCCGGCCGCAGCTGGTCGGGCCGACCGCGACCAGCCCCAGCCCCGTGCCGTCCGATGCGGCGCCGGAGCGGCTCGACCGGCCGCAGCCGGGCCCGTCGCCGGTGCCGAAGATGCGGCCTCAGCCCGCGTCCTGAGGACGCCGAGCGACACCCGGCACGCCAATGACTGACAGAAACCCGGGCGGATTGGATCCGCCCGGGTTCTCTCATCCTGGATGCGACGGCGCGACCGGTCCTCGTCACGGAGCCGTCAGACGTGGAGAGCGCGGCGCGCCGGGCGGGGCCTCAGCCCGCGGCCTGGTCGACCGCCGGAAAGGGCACGACGCACTCGAGTAGCGCCGCGTCGGGCTCGGACCGCCACTCAGCGTCGAGCACGGCGTGGTAGGGGTACTGGCGCATGATGCGGTGGGCGTCGCGGGTCGTCAGTCTGATCAGCGGCGCGCCGCAGCCGGCCCGCAGGAAGAGCCGCCCCTCCGAGTCCCGGAAGAGCAGGCTATCCGGCCGGTCACCGCGCCGGCTGATGAGCTGAAACCTGGCTGCCTTCATCGTACACCATCCCTTCGGATCTGCGGGTGCGGTGCACCGACACCGGCGAACGGGTCATCCCGCGGTGGCGGCCGCCGGGCGGCCGAAGTGACGGAATTGGAGGAGAACCAACAGGGGCGCGGCAGGTGCCGACCCCAGAATGCGATCGCAGGCCACCTGGGTGGAGGCAGGGGGATTCGAACCCCCGACCTCTACAGTGCGATTGTAGCGCTCTCCCAGCTGAGCTATGCCCCCGTGTGGGCCTGCTGCCACCCTCTGGTCCAGAATGGGTCCGGACCGGCGACGACCGTCAGTATACGTGGGGCGCCGGGCGGCTGTCAAACTCGTCCGGGTGCTCGCGGGCGAGGCGTCGGATGCGCGTGGACGGGCACCTCACGGTCAGTCCCCCGTGGGCGATGGTCTCGTTTTCCGCTCGGTGAGGTCGTGGGTCGCGTGCGCCGTTGCTCGCCGACCTTAGCCCGCCAGCGTCCAGCGGTAGGTGTAGTAGAGCGCGTCGCGAAGGCCGATGTTCGCATAGCCGTGGACCCGCGAGTTGAATGCCCGGAATTCCTCCGGATAGAGCATGAAGACGTCGACCTGGTCCTGGTAGAGCTGCTGCTGAAGTTGGGCATAGATCGGCGCGCGCGTGTTCGGGGTCAACGCCCGGCGCCCCCGCAGGCACAGGCTGTCGACCCCGGCGCTGCGGTAGTGGTCGGTGTTACCGGCGGTGTAGCCGCGAGAGAGCGCGTCGGGGTCGGGCGGGGTGATCCACCACGTCACCACCAGGTCGTACTGGCCCCTGCTGCGCAGGGCATACCAGGTATCGAAATTCTGGAAGTCGATCTGCACGTTCATGCCGAGCTTCTGGAAGTACTGCTGGGCGGCAAGCGCGAACGAGTTGCGGGTCGGGTTGCCGATGTCGAGCAGGATCTTGAAGCTGAACTGTGAGCCCTCCTTCATCAGCCTACCGTGCTGAAGCGCCCAGCCGGCCTGCGCCAGCAGATCACGCGCCTTCCGCGTGTCATAGGGGAACGGCTGCTGGCCCCGCGGGTAGGCCCAGCCCATCGGCGGGGAGATCGGCCCGTCGGCAACGGTGCCACGGCCCCGCATGGTCGTGGCGAGGATGGTCTGACGGTCGAGGCCGTAGGCCAATGCCTGGCGAACCCGCGCGTCGGCGAAGAGCGGGTTGGCGTGGTTGATGGCCAGGTAATAGTAGTTGGTCTGCTGGGCAGTCGTGATGACGACACTGGGCTGACCGACCAGCGCGTCCACCTGTGCCGGCTCGATCAGGGCCACGTCGACCTCGCCGGTGACGAGGTGGGCGACCTGGGTGTTCGCGTCCGGCACGATCCTGTAGACCACGGTCCCGATCCTCGGGGCTCCGTCCCAGTAGTCGGGGTTGGCCACCAGCGTCAGGTGGTCGTCGGGGACGAACTCACCGAATCGGTAGGGTCCGCTGCCGATCGGGTGCTTGAGGTAGTCCGTCGGCGCGTTCATGTCCTGGCCGCTCAGCAGGTGCTTCGGCAGGATCATGATGTTGTAGTCGAGCATGACCAGCAGTGGAGCGTAGGGCTCCTTCATCAGCAGGTTGATGGTCAGCGGGTCCACCACCTCGGCGTGGTCAAACGGGCCGAGGTTGCTCCGGAACGCCGCGTTGACCTTCGGGTCCATCAGCGTGTCAAAGGTGAATTTGACGTCGTCGGCCGTGAGTGGCGTGCCGTCGTGGAACGTGAGCCCGGGACGCAGGTGGAACGTGTAGGTCTGGCCGTCGGTCGAGACCTCCCACGTCTCCGCGTGATCGGGCGACGGCGACGCCGCGTCGGTCGCGTCCGGACGGCAGAGCTGGCCGAAGAGGTTCTTGTTGAGCAGGATGGACGACAGCCCGCCCGGCACCGTGACCGGGTTGGGCGTCGGGTTGCTGATCAGCGGGATCGTGAGTGCACTGCTCGCGGAGCCGCCGGGCCGGGCCGTCGCGGAGGTGCTGCTCGGAGCCGTGGTTGCCGTGGCGCGACCGGCTGTGGTGGGGTCCGCCCGGTTGCTGCCAGTCGACCCCGGTTTCGATGACGCGGACGCCCCACCGCAGGCGTCGAGTAGCGCCGCCGCGACCGTGCCCGCGCCCACGACGGCACCGGCCCGCAGCGCACTCGCCAGCAGCCTCCTGCGGCTGAGCGCGGGGCCGCCGACGGCCGGCGCGGCCACCGGATCCCTGGGTCCCGTTGATCCGAACACCGGCGACGTCCCTTCGACGGTCGGGTCGATCCTTCCCGACCAATGCTACGGTGTGGGGAACGAAGCCGTCACCCCGTCGAGCAGACCGAGTGCCGGGTCCGTGGCCGGTTCAACTCCCCAGCGGGACACGCGACGCGTCGATCGGGCCGGTACCGGCGGGATCCCCTTGCTGCGCCCGGAGTGCGCAACCGGCATGGACGGCGAGGCTGCGCAGGGTTGTCACATTTTTGTGACATCGATGCTGCCTAATTAGTCGTGCCTGTAATCAGCATTCCCCTACACTGCGAGCCATGGGAGATCGCAAACGCCGGTACCAAGGCCGGCAGGAACGGACTCCCATCCTCGACCAGCCTCAGCTATCCCCCTGACAACCTCTTGGTCACCTCTGGCCCGGCCCCGGCCGGGCAACCTCTTTTAAGGTGAGAAATGCGGGAAATCACTCCGGCGGAGTCGCCAGCGCAGGCACGACCGGCTACCATCGTCGCGCCGGTTCGCGCCGCCCGACACGGCGGCTCGCTGGAGGTGTAGAGATGGCGCATCACCTCGTCTGCCTGACGTTCGACTTCGACGCGATGTCGCTCTGGATCGCCCGCGACATGACCACCCCAACCCCGATCTCTCGCGGTGAGTTCGGCGTCGTCGCCGCCGGCCGCATCCTCGATCTCCTCCGTGCCCACGACATCAGGGCGACCTGGTTCATCACCGGGCACACGCTGGAGACCTACCCCGACGTCTGCCGACGCATCCACGCGGAGGGCCACGAGATCGGGCACCATGGCTACGCCCACGAGCCGCCCGCCACGCTGAACCGTGAGCAGGAGGAGGCCGTCATCCTGCGGGGAAACGCGGCCATCGAGCGGGTGACCGGTGCGCCGGCGCGGGGCTACCGTTCGCCCTCGTGGGACCTGAGCCCGAACACCGTGGACCTGCTGCTGGCGCACGGGTTCCGGTACGACTCGAGCATGATGGGAGACGACTACCGGCCCTACTTCTGCCGTCGAGGCGACGTCATCACCAAGGATGGACCGGCCCGATTCGGGCCGTCGACGAGCCTGGTCGAGATGCCGATCAGCTGGTCGCTCGACGACTTCCCCCACTTCGAGTACCTGCGCATGCCAGCCTACCTGCAACAGGGCTTGCGCCGGGCCGACGATGTCCTGGCTAACTGGCTGGACGATTTCCGGTACATGACGCGCATCGTGGACTGGGGCGTGCTGACCTATACCTTCCATCCCCAGGTCGTCGGACGCGGGCACCGGATGCTGCTGCTCGAGCGGTTGATCGGGGAGGTGGCCGAGGGAGGCGCCACGTTCAGCCGGCTCGACGACGCCGCCGACGAGTTCCTCGTTCGGCAGGGCACGGCGGCCGGGTAGCCGGTGACTGCCGCGCCGCGCGTCGGACGAGCCGGCGCCACGAGCGACGTGTCGGAACCCGACCACCGGGTCAGCGCCGCGACGGTGTCACCTCGTCTCAACCGGAGGGCACCGCGGCCGGTCGGCGTGTCGCGTATCGTTGCGTACGGGCGTTTTGGGCCGGCGGCAGGGTCCCGCATCGGGACGGGGTCTCAGACGTACTGACTATGACTCCCGACGCATTGCGCCGGGACCGAAGAACTGATAGGAATGCAACCGCACCGCGGTCCGATCAGCGTGGTTGAGACCGGTGGAGCGCACACCGGAGGCTTGAGATGCGCCCGACCTGGTCCACCTCGCGCGTCTGGCTGGGCGTGATCGCGCTGGCCACCGTGTTGATCGCCGGCTGCACCGGGTTGCTCGGCTCGACGTCCCCCACGGCCGCCACACCGACCATTGCCACGCCGCAGCCGCCAACACTCGCCGGGTTTTCGGGCCCGCCCCGCAGCGTCGGACAACCCATTGTGCTTGGCAGCCTGACCGTGACGGTGCGGCGGGTCATCTCGCTCGATGCGGGAGCCGGCTACCGCTACGTGGGCGTTGAGCTGGTCATCCAGCCTGCCCCGGGAGGCACCCTGGTCGGTGCAAAGCTCCCGGGCACCGCGCTGATCGACTCGTCGCTCCACGTCTACGCGGTCGACGCCGCCGCGACCTCGGCAGCCCTTACCGCGGCGCAGGCGACGCCCGAGGCCACGCCGTCGCCAGAAGTGGTGGCCGCGACGGCCGGGACGCCCGCGCCGGGCACCCCGACAACCCCCCAGAGCGCGCGGGCGGTGGTGGGTTTCCGCGTGCCGACCTCTGCCTCCGGGCTCGAACTGGCCATCGACGGGCGCGCGTCGGGCGGTACGCAGGTGCTGGTGAAGCTCTAGTTCTCGGTCGTCACGTCGCCCGGACTCGCGGCAGTGTTCTGATCGGTCAGGATCACCCCTGACCGGTCCAGGCGTCGACGCGGATCGTGACCTTGTAGCGGTGCTCGCCCGCCGACCCCTCGGAGAAGTCCCGGCCGGTGTACTTCCTGGCCAGTTGGTTAACCCACTCGAGCGTGTCGAAGAGTTCGAGGTCGACCACGTCGCCACGGACCTCGACATAGCGCCCGGAGTTCGCGGGGTCGACCACCGACATGGCGACGGCGGGGCTGGCGCGGAGGTTCTGATACTTCCGTGTGTCGGCCTTGACGCTGAGATAGACGTGCACGCCGTCGGAGATGAACCATACCGGGTTCACCTGGGGGCGGGCGTCCGGACCGATGGTCGCCAGATGTCCGACGGCCCGGCTGGTGAGAATGTCCCGGTAGCGCTCCGGCACGGTCCCTCTGGGCATGGTCATGTCCCCCTTCCGCATGGGTGTCTTCGCCAGACCGGCCGACTTCCGCACTTCGGGCTCCACGGGGACGACGGCGGTAGCGAGGTGCGGCGCGTCGGCCGGGGTGGATGACACACGACGGTACGGTACAGAAACGCCCCCGCTCTGCAAATCGAGCGGGGGCGCGGAGCGGGTGATGGGACTCGAACCCACGGCAACCTGCTTGGGAAGCAGGCACTCTACCAACTGAGTTACACCCGCACGTCTCTTTTGGCCAGGAGTATAGCACCGTCACCGCACCCGGTCCAGACGCCGTGCTCCCTCACCCAAAATGCTACCGAGCGGGCTACGGTTCCCTCAGATCCAGGTGTTACCGGGGAGGGGGGCAGTGGTGGGCGAGGGAGTGATGCCGATGGGCGCACGTGAGGAGTACCTGGCGCGGATGCGGCCACGGTACGCGGGGGCGGATCGGGCCGAGAAGGGGCGACTGCTGACGGAGATGGAGGCCGTCACCGGGTTACACCGCAAGAGTCTGTTGCGCCGGCTCGCGCGGGCGGCGCTT
>DASSZN010000011.1:0-7897 GCA_035702805.1 Thermomicrobiaceae bacterium
GCGTGAGCGCCGGATCGCCGCGCACCGGGAGGTTGCCATTGCCCGAGGTCGGCGCGGCCTGCGCCAGGGCGTCGTGCGTCAGCGACACGCGGCGCGCAACCCTGGACACCGCTCCCGGCACCCGGCCACACGCGGCCACCATCACGGCCAGGAACACGATCCCGGCGATCACGACCGAGCGAGCGACTCTATTCCGCACAGTTGGACCTCACCCAGGTACCAGCAAACGCCCGTACACGGCATGGCGCTCACCGGACGCCGGGTCGCACGGCCTGCACCGGGGCAAAGGCCGCCACCGCAACGGATGACCGCGTGTCCGGGTTCGTAACGCTCCAGCGAGACCGGGACACCCCGCGTCGCGATCTCGCCGGGGGAGTTGACATGACATGATTGTGGCCTGTCGACCATGGTCGATGCAAGAGCAATTTCGACCGATCTGCCGCCCACCGGGCGAGGGACGCCGTGGTGTCTAATCCCACGCAAATGGGGGCAAGGCGAGGGTGAACGGATGGTTCCCGCAAGCTCGGTGATTACCGGCAGGGGTGTCCGGTGAGCCAGGTGGCGGCGGCGCCGTGGTCGTGGCCTATGATGGCAGCGCATCGGCATCGCGCGTGCAGGGAGGAGTCCACCATGACCGAGCACTCCGGCGACGAGCCCGCGGCCGCGTCGACACCGGACGCGGCAAACCCGTGGCGGGTCACCGCGGCGGAGGCGGCTGCCGCGCCCCTGGAGCCCGGGCGACTTGCCGCGACGGTGTTGACCCACGGCAGCCTCGACGTCGAGTGGTACGCGCCGCGCGGGCGCGACCTGCAAGAGTCCCACAGCCGCGACGAGCTCTACGTGGTGGTCTCCGGCAGCGGCTGGTTCGTCAACGGCGAGCGCCGGCACCGGTTCGGCCCGCACGACGTGCTGTTCGTGCCCGCCGGCGTCGTCCACCGCTTCGAGGAGTTCAGCGACGACCTGGGCCTGTGGGTCGTCTTCTACGGACCGGAGGGCGGCGAGGCGGCGGGCTGAGCGGCTCGCCGTCGGCGTGGTCGTGGCGCGGCGGGTGTGAAGCGTCGGCAGTCAGGGTCGGGCCGCCGGAGCGTGGGGCAGCGGCGGCCCGGGGTGACCGTGGAGGATCAGCGGGCGTCGTCGACGCCGATGCCCTCCATGAAGCGGTGCTTGAGGCGGACGGTGTCGAAGTCGGGATGGCTCTCGCTGGCGGTCGCGGCGACCCGGGCGCCGATCAGCGCGGGCGCCGGGCGGCGCAGGGCTCGCACCACGGCATCCTCGAACTCCTCGGCGTGGCGCACCCACCGGCTGTGCTCGATGCCGGCCGCGCGGGCGGCGGCGACCAGGTCGCTGCCGTACTGGGTGGCGGTGGGCTGGGCGCCGGTCATCTTGTAGACGCCGTTGTCCCAGACGACGATGGTCAGGTTCGGCGGGGCCACCATGGCCACGGTCGAGAGCGCGCCGAGGTTCATCAGCAGCGAGCCGTCGCCCTCCAGCACCACTACCTGTCGCTGGGGCTGGGCCAGGGCGAGGCCCAGGCCGATCGGCACCGCCAGACCCATGCTGCCGAGCATGTAGAAGTTCTGCGGCCGGTGGCCGGCGGCGAACAGGTCGAAGCTGCTGTTGCCGATGCCGCCGACGACCGCCTCGCCGTACTGGAGCAGCGCGACGAGCCGCCGGGTCAGGTCCAGCCGCTCCAACAGCGCGGCGCCGGTCGTTCGTGGCTCAGTGATCGTCACGGGGAGTCGTCCTTTCGCGCGCGCGCTCAGGCCGCGGACCGCGCCGCGGCGGAGCCGGGCTCCGTCTTGCCGCCTGTCAACTTGGGAGACAGGATGAGCGCGCCGACCAGGTTGGTGCGGAAGGCCTGCGATGCCACGCGGTCGGCCAGGAACTGAACCTCGTCGAGCCGCTCGACGGTGGCGTGGGGAATGCCCAGTGCGTCGAGCGTCGGGCGGATCACCCGCGTGATCGGCGTCTGCACGGGGTTGAACTCCCCCAGGATGCCGCGCTCGGTGATGATCATCACCAGGGGAATCTGGTAGGGGGCCGTCAGCGAGGCCAGCGCGTTCGCGACGTTGCCGAAGCCGCTGCTCTGCATCATGGCGACCGCGCGCAGGCCACCGAGGGCGCCGCCCGCCGCGATGGCAATAGCCTCGTCCTCGCGGGTCGCGGTAAAGCAGGTCACGGCGACGTCGGCCTGGAAGCGCTCGATCAAGGGCGCGAGCGCGCCGTCGGGGACGTAGCTGACGAGACCAACCTCGTGGCGGCGCAGCGCGCGGACGACGAGCTCGGCCCACGCGGCCGGGGCGGCACCGTCGATCCCGAGCGAGCTGCCGGCCGCCTTTCTGGGCGGTTCGGCCGCCAGCAGCGGCGCGATCTCGTCCTCCCAGGTTCCGTTACCGGGCATCCACGACGCTCCCTTCGACCTCGAGGTCAGGCTGGGTCATCGCCGGTCGCGGGACGCGCGAAGGCACCGGCCCGGCCGGACGCCCCTCCTCGCGCTCGATCACGCGCAGCTCACGGCGACGCTGGTTCCACAGCTCGGCAAGGGCGCCGTCGATCTGCCGCACCGCCGCGGCGGCCGGCTCGGAGGCGACGGACGCCTCCTGGAGGATGCGACGGCGCCGCTCGATCAGTGCGTTGATGCGGCCGAGGGTATCGGTCTCCGGGCCATGCAATCCAAGCTCGATCATGTGTCACTCCCTGGCTGGCGCCGGCAAAACCCCACCGCGGCCGGGTTAGTGGTCGAGATGGATGCACGACGCTTGCCACGCGACCGGACGCGCGTTTTCCGGCAGCCGGTCGGCACGCTCTCCTTCGCGATCTCTGGGGGTCGCGACCGGTCCGTCCGCCCCAGTGCTCCCGGGCCACCCGGCCGTCGACCCACGGCGTAAGGCTAGTCGCGCCGCATGAGCACGCTCTGAGCGGTAGGTGAAACGTCATTAAGGAAATGCGGCAATTTCGACGCCTCACGCCGACCTGTCCGTTCCGACCGTCGGGGTGCCCTCCGACCTTGCCGGGAGCGGACCGATGGCGCAGGATAGAGACATTACCCGCCGTCGCAGTATCAAAAGGAGCGCAGGATGGCGACGTCCACCTCGAAGACGCATGTCGACGCCGCGAAGCAGTCGATCATCGACGCGGCACACCAGCTCGTGCAGAGCGGCGTGCTCTCCCGGTCCCAGCACGGCAACATCAGCGTGCGGCTGCCGGACGGGGACCGCTTCGTCCTGACCAGTGGCGGCACGCTGGAGTCGCTGACGCCGGGCGACCTGGCGGTACTCGACCTGCAGGGCAAGGTCCTCGCGGGCGACATGCACCCGATGGCCGCCGAGATCATCCAGATGCACGCCGCCATCTACCGCAAGCGGTCGGACGTCAACGCGGTCATCCACACCCACTCGCCGTACGTGACGGCCTTCGCCATCGCCGGCCGGGAGATCCCGACGGCCTACGAGGCGATGGTGCGCTTCGACTTCACCGAGCCGGTGCCGGTCGCGCGCTACGGCCCGCGCGGCTCGGACAGGTCGGTCAGCAACATCGTCGACGTGGTCGGACCGAACACCAAGGCGGTGCTGCTGGAGAACCACGGCCTGCTGGCCTTCGACCGCGACGTCGAGAAGACGGTGCGCGACATCATGGTGCTGGAGGAGTCGGCGGAGATCATCCTGCTGGCGGACGGCATCGGCGGGGCCAAGCCGATCCCGAGCGAGATGGTGCACGCGACCAACGAGCGGCGCGACCAGTTCGGCGGGATGCGGCCGTAGCCGAAGGCGGGCGTCGAGACAGCGAGCGAGGGCGCGGCCGGTGCCGCGCCCCCGTCGTGTTGTCGGTGGGTCGACCGGCGCCGCCTCAGCCGAGGACGGCGCTCAGGGCATCGCCGATGACGCCGACGACCTCGTCCGCCTGCTCACGCGTCAGGATGAGCGGCGGCGACATGGCGATGCTGTCGTTGCCGGCCCGCACGATGACGCCACGCTCGCGCGTGGCCGCCTGCAGGCGCCCGCCCACGTTGAGCTCGGGGCCGAACTTGGCCTTGCTCGCCTTGTCCGCGACGATCTCGACCAGCATCATCAGCCCCTTGCCCCGCACGTTGCCGACATAGGGGCGCTCGAGCAGGCGCGACAGTTCGCGCAGCATGTAGCCGCCGACCTCGGCGGCGTTGGCCGGCAGGTTCTCCTCCTCGATGATCCGGATGTTCCGCAGGGCGACGGCGCAGGCGACCGGGTGCCCGGCATAGGTGAAGCCGTGCATGAACATCTGGTCGGGCTCGGCCATGACGTCGAAGATGGCGTCGCTGACGCCGACCCCGCCGAGCGGCACGTAGCCGGAGGTCACCCCCTTGGCGAAGGAGGCGATGTCGGCCTGCACGCCGTACTGCTGCATGCCGAACATGGTGCCGGTGCGGCCGAATCCGGTGATCACCTCGTCGAGGATGAGCAGGATGTCGTGGCGCTTCAGCACCTCGGCCACGCGCGTCCAGTAGCGCTCGGGCGGCACGACCACGCCGCCCGCCCCCTGGACCGGCTCACCGATGAACGCGGCGATCGTGCCCGCTCCCTCGCGGGCGATCGTCTCCTCGAGCTCGCGGACGAGCATGTCGACGAACTCGTCCTCGCTCATGCCGTCGCCGTTGCGGTACTGGTAGGGCGCGGTGAGGTGGACGAAGCCGGGCGTGCGCGGGCCGAAGCCGGTCCAGTAGGCGGGGATGCCGGTGGCGGCGAGGGCGCCCATGGCGATGCCGTGGTAGGCCATCATCCGCGACAGGATCTTGACCTTGTCCGGCTTGCCGCGCAGGTGCCAGTAGTAGCGGGCGATCTTGATGGCCGTCTCGTTGGCCTCGGCCCCGCCGGAGGTGAAGTTGAAGTGGTTGAGGTCGCCGGGAAAGAGCTCGGCCAGGCGTGCCGAGAGCTCGATCACCGGCGGGGTCGCCAGTCCGAAGAACGTCGGGCAGAAAGCGAGCTCCTCGGCCTGGTCCCGCATCGCTTCGGCTAGCTCGCGGCGGCCGTGGCCCACGTTGACGTTCCAGAGGCCGGCGAAGGCGTCGATGTAGCGCTTCCCGTCGGTGTCCCAGAGGTAGACCCCCTCGCCGCGGGCCATCACCAGCGGCCCGTACTCCTGCAGCTGGCGCAGGTTGGACACCGGGTGGAGCATGTGCGCCTGGTCCTTGCGGATCAAATCCTGCGTAGTCGCGCTGCTGGGCATCGTCCCTCGTCCCTTCGCGTGGTAGTCACACAACCGGGACCCATTGTGGCGCAGCGCGACCGGCCCGTCCACGCGGGACGGGAGCCCGGTAAGCCGCGGGCAGGACCAAGAGCGGGAACTCGTGTCCCGTCCGGGGCACGCGACCGGCCAGTGCAGATCGGGAGAGGTGGGAATGGCTGGCGGTCCGCACGCGCTGGAGGACGAGGGGAGCGAGGACCGCCCGGCCGAGGACCAGCCATCGCCCAGCCCGCTGGCAACCGTGCGGGCCTACGGACCGCTGACGATCCTGAAGGCGCTCGGCCCGGGCCTGATCTCGGGCGCCTCCGACAACGACCCGACGACCGTCGCCTCTATCGCGGTCATCGGGGCGACCACCGTCTACGGTCTCTCCTGGCTGACAATCCTCCTCCTGCCGATGCTCGCCTCGATCCAGGTCATCAGCGCCCAGGTTGGCGTGGTGGCGAAACAGGGGCTGCAGCGGGCGGTGCGCGGCACCTACGGTCGGGGATGGGGGCTCCTCCTCCTCATCTCCGTGCTGGCGGTGAACGTGGTCACGCTCGCGGCCGACCTGGAGGCGGGCGCGGCCTCGCTGAGCCTGCTCTTTCACCGGCCGTGGCAGTGGTTCGTCATCCCGTTCGGCGTGGCCGCGCTCGGGATGCTGGTCCTCGGCAGCTACGACGAGGTGCAGCGCGTCCTGCGCTACGTCCTGTTTGTCTTCGTCGCGTACGTGGTCTCTGCCTTCGTCGCCCACCCCAACTGGGGCCAGGTGCTGCACCAGACGCTGCTGCCGCCCATCTCGTTCCATCCGGTGTACATCCAGGCGGCGCTGGCTCTGCTCGGCACGACGCTGACGAGCTACGCCTACGTCTGGGAGACGATCGAGGAGGCGGAGGAGCGCACGCCGCTCCGCCGGCTGGGTCTGGCCCGCGCCGACGCCGGGTTCGGCATGTTCTTCGCGGTCGCCGTCTTCTGGTTCATCCTGATCAGCACCGGCGCGACGCTCGGGGTACACCACCAGAAGGTCGACACGGCCCAGCAGGCGGCGCAGGCGCTGACGCCGGTGGCCGGGCCGCTGGCCGGGTACATCTTCGCGATCGGTCTGCTCGCCTCGGCGATCCTGGCCGTGCCGGTGCTGGCGGCCACGACCGCCTACATCCTGGGGGAGGAGTTCGGCTGGCGGCGAGGGTTGTCGGAGAAGGTCGGACGGGCCCGGCGGTTCTACACCGCGCTGGGCGCGGCGGTGCTGCTGGGGATCGTCATATCCTTCGCCGGCATCTCCCCGATCCGGATCCTCTTCGTCTCGGGGATCATCGGCGGACTGGGCACGCCGATCAGCCTGGTCTTTCTCCTGCTGATCGCGCGTGACCAGCGCGTGATGCGCCGGTATCGCGTCGGGCGGCTGCTGACGGCGATGGGCTGGGGCACGGCCGTGCTGGTAGCCGCGGTCAGCGTCTACTTCCTCTACCAGACGTTCGTCGGGTGAAGCTTCCCGCCGCCAGGGCATTCTGTCGCGCGGCCGGCACGGTAGCGGCACGATCGGGGTCGCGACTGTCACGGCAGACGGCGCAGACTCGTGCTGCAATGGGATTGGAGGCGCCGCATGGCCCATTCTCAACACATCTTCACATGGATCAGGCAGGCAGCCCGGGAGCACTGGCTGCCGCTGCTGATCCTGGTGGCGCCGATCAACTGGGTGATCTACCAGGCGGACAAGGCAGACAACATCGGCCCGATGCTGCCGCTGCCGGCAGTGGCCTTCGTCGTCGGGCTGGCGCTGCGGCCGCGGCACGTCTGGCTGGTCTGGCTCGGAGCAGTGGTCATCCAGTGGGTCACCATGGCGGCGTGGGGCGCGTACGCCACGGCCGCGATGCCTGGGGCGGAGGAAACCCCGCTCAGCCTCACCATCGAGGCGTTCTTCTGGATGGCCGGAGGCGTCCTGCTGCCGGTCTGGCTGGGCCGGCTCGCCGGGCGCGCGATTCAGGTGAGCCGCCATCCCGGCGAGCATCCGGAGGGGCTCACCTGGTAAACGGTCCGGCGCCGCACCTCCGGACGGTCCGCCAGTGCCGAAAACGCCTCCCAAGCCGGGAACCGGCGAACGGCCGGTGTCGCGTCACCGCGCGAGGCGTGCGCTATGGGGTCGCCAGGCTCGCGGCGCCGTGCCGCCCAAGTTCCGCCTCGACGACGTCGTCGGCGAGCGCCTGCATGTAGATCAGGTCCCACAGGCGGCCGTTCATGAAGCTGCAGCGCGCGCGACGCCCGAACTCGCGAAACCCCGCCTTCTGGTACGCCCGGTACCCGGCGACGTTGAACTCGAGCAGCGTGAGCATGACGTTCGACAGGCCCAGCGACGCGAAGGCGTAGTCCAGCACCAGCCGCGTCGCCTCGGTCCCGTAGCCCTTGCCGCGGTTCGGAGCATCGCCGATCGTGATCCCGAACGTGGCGCGGCGGTGCCGGTGGTCGATCTCATAGAGGTACGCGACGCCGATGGGCGTTTGCGCCGCCGCGGCGTAAACGGTGAAGTAGACGCTGCTGGCCGACCCGGCACGTTGCTCGTAGAACGCGGCTTCCTGCTCGATGGTCGTGGGCCAGGACAGGCCGAGGGTCCGGCTCGTCGAGACCGTGTTGTTCCAGCGATGGTAGGTCGATAGCAGGTCACGGCGGAGCGGGCCGAGCGCCACGTTCTCGCCGGCGACGATGA
>DASSZN010000030.1:0-20699 GCA_035702805.1 Thermomicrobiaceae bacterium
CGTGGACCGCGACCTCGACGTTGAGGGGCGACGCAACCAGACCATCGCGCCTGGCCCAGACGTCATCGGCCAGAGAGCGGGCCACGCGCGTGGCCAGACGCTCGTCGAGAGCGTAGACGAGGACCGACGCGCCGGTTCGCGCGGTGTCGGCGAACGGGAACCCGGTGGCGAGGACGATGTCCACCACTCCCTGGGGTGTGTCGTGTCGTGCGACCTGGGTCAATTCCCGCACCGTCGAGGCGGGACCCGCGGATGCGGTCGTCACGAGGAGTGGCATCTGGACCAGCGCCGGAATGAAGGCATGGTGCGCAACCAACGTGTCGAACAGTGAGGAAAGCCGGACGGCATCGGCCTCCGACTCGACGCCGACCACCATGCTGGCCGCTCGGACGAGGCGCGGGCTGAGGTTGGCCAGCGGGCTGACGACCACGCCGATCGGGATTTTTGGGCCGACTGCGTCGCGTATCCGTTCAACCACGCCCGCGTCGCCGTCCTCTTCGAGTTCGGTCACAAGCGCCCCGCTGAGCGCCAGAACCACCCCGTCGACCGGCAAGACCCCACGGATCCGCGCGGTGAGATCTTCCAGAAGGTCGCGGTAGACGTCCGCCGGCACCGGGCCGCTCGACGGTGCGGCGTTCAGGGGTATCGGCACAAGATCGGCCCCGTGATCCCGGGCTGCCGCCGTAACGGCTCGGACGACCGCGGCGCAGTCGCGAAGGCTCGGTGGAAAAGCGGTGTGGACGGCCACATCGACGAAATCGCCCCGCGTGGTGACGACCGGGGAGAACGTGTTGGTGACGTGCCAGATCGAGCCGAACGCAAGCCGCACTTCCCCGGTTCCCTTCTGACCTGTCGCGGTCGAGTCTAGCGTCGCGTCGCGCCGGGCCGGATCGTAGCAGAATCCCGCGCCGGGATAGGCGCGGTCGCCCATTCTGCTATCATCGCGGCGCGCGACCATCTCCTACCGGGTACTCTTGGGGAACGGGCAACGCCATGGGACACTCAGACGAGAACCGGAACGACGCTGCCGGCACGGGCACGGCGGTGGTAGCGGTATGCCCGGCCTGTGGCGCCGACGTGGCCGCTGACGCCGGCTACCGGCGCTATGGCGTCTGCACGAACTGCGGACATCACGACACCATTCCGGCCATGCAGCGCATCGACCTGATCGTCGATCCCGGCTCCTTCGAGGAGTTCAATCGTCACCTGGTGTCGGTCGACCCGCTCGTCTTCTCCGACCGGCTGCCCTACCGGCGGCGCGTCCTCCAGGCGCGCGAGCGTACCGGGCTGACCGAGGCGGTCGTCACCGGAACGGCGCGAGTGCTGGGGCAACCGATCGTGGTCGCCGTACTCGACTTTCGCTTCCTCGGCGGCAGCATGGGTTCCGTCGTCGGAGAGAAGGTGACTCTCGCCTTCGAGCGCGCGGCGGAGAAGCACGTGCCGATCGTGACGGTCGCGGCGTCGGGCGGCGCCCGCATGCAAGAGGGCATGCTCAGCCTCGTCCAGATGGCGAAGACGGCCGCCGCCGCCAAGCGGGCGCACGACTCTCACGTGCCATACATCTCGGTGCTGACCAACCCGACCACCGGTGGCATATACGCGAGCTTCGCCAACCAGGGCGACGTGATCCTGGCCGAGCCGCACGCGCTGATCGGCTTCGCCGGTCCACGGGTGATCCAGCAGACGGCCGGCCGGGAGGAGATTCCGTCGCACTCGGCCGAGTTTCTGTACGCGCACGGCCTGATCGACCAGGTCGTCCCGCGTGCGCGCCTGCGCGACACCCTGGCGACGCTGCTCCGCATCGTTGGCGAGCGCGGACCGATCTCGCGCGACAACCGGTCACTCGCGCGGGCACCGTCGACGATTCCCGAGCGAGCCTGGGACATGGTGCAGGTCGCGCGGCACCCCGACCGGCCGACGACGATCGACTACCTGCGCCGGATCAGCCCGCAGTTCCTCGAACTGCACGGCGACCGGCTGTTCGGCGACGACCCGGCCATCATGGGCGGCCTGGGTGAGATAGCCGGTCGTGGCGTTATGTTCATCGGGCACGAGCGCGGCCATGGCAACCCGGCACGGCGAGGCGGACAGGCGTTGCCGGAGGGTTACCGAAAGGCGTTGCGCCTGATGGCGCTGGCCGCGCGGCTGAACCTCCCGGTCGTCACGCTCATCGATACACCCGGCGTGTCGCTCGGCGAGGGTTCAGAGGAGCGCGGGATCGCGATGGCGCTGAGCGACTGCCTGGCTACGATGAGCGTGCTGCACGTCCCCATCGTGTCGGTGATCATCGGCGAGGGCGGGAGCGGTGGTGCGGTGGCGCTCGGCCTAGCCGATCGTGTACTGATGCAGGAGTGCGCCGTCTATAGCGTCATCGCGCCGGAAGGGGCCGCGGCCATCCTCTTCCGCGATGCGTCGCGCGCGCCGGAGGTGGCGCAATCGCTCAAGATCACCGCGGCGGACTGCCTGCGCCTGGGTGTGATCGACGCGATGGTGCCCGAGCCCGAAGGTGGGGCGCACACCGACCCAGACTACGCGGCGGCCCTGCTGCTCGACGCGGTCACCGACGCGCTGGCCGACCTGGTCGACACCGCTCCGGAGAAGTTGGTGCGTGAGCGCTACCGTAAGTTCCGGCGGATGGGGCAGCACAACACGTACCTGCGCGAACTGGTGGCGGCCGAGGTCGAGGAGTGGGGCAGCCGGGTCAGCCGCACGCTCGGGTCGCTGCGCGAGCGACTCCCGTTCGGTGAGGACGAGGACGCGGCGCCCCCCGCGAATTCAGAGCGGGCCGAACCTCCTCAGACGTGACAGGGTGTCACTCCGGGCGCATCGGCTGCCGCAGGTGGTGCTCGTCGGCGAACTCGATGGCCTCGGGGTAGCCGGCGTCGACGTGGCGCATCACGCCGATGCCCGGGTCGTTCGTCAGCACCCGCTCCAGCCGATCTGCTGCCTCCGCCGTCCCATCGGCCACCACGACCATGCCCGCGTGGATCGAGAGCCCGATGCCGACGCCGCCGCCATGGTGCACGGAGACCCAGGAGGCCCCCGACGCGGTGTTGAGCAGCGCGTTCAGCACCGGCCAGTCCGCGATGGCGTCGGACCCGTCGCGCATGCCCTCTGTCTCGCGGTAGGGCGACGCGACCGATCCGGTATCGAGGTGATCCCGGCCGATGACGATCGGAGCCGAGAGTTCACCCGCGGCCACCATCTCGTTGATGCGCAGGCCGAACCGTGCCCGCTCGCCGTAGCCGAGCCAGCAGATGCGCGCCGGCAGCCCCTGCTGCGGAACGCGCCCCTCGGCCAGCGTCAGCCAGCGGCGGAGCGCCGCGTCCTCCGGGAAGAGCTCTAACGCCGCGCGATCGGTCTTGCGGATGTCCTCGGGATTGCCGGAGAGCGCGGCCCAGCGAAACGGGCCCCGCCCGCGGCAGAAGAGCGGGCGGATAAAGGCCGGCACGAACCCGGGGTAGGCGAAGGCTTCCTTGACACCGCCCTCGAGCGCCTGACCTCGCAGGTTGTTCCCGTAGTCGAACACGACGGCGCCGCGCTCCTGGAACGACAGCAGGGCCCGCACGTGCTTCGCCATACTCTCGACCGAACGGCGCCGGTACAGCTCGGGGTCTCGTGCGCGCAGGACGAGGGCGTCGGAGAGGTCGATCTCGGCCGGCACATATCCCGCGAGCGCGTCGTGCGCCGAAGTCTGGTCGGTAACGACGTCTGGTCGGAACCCACGCCGCGCCAGCTCGGGGACGACCTCCGCGGCATTGCCGAGCAGGGCGACCGAGCGAGGCTCGCGATGGTCCCGCGCGTCCTCGACCAACCGGACCGCCTCGTCGAGCTCGCTCGTCCAGCTATCGCAGTACCCCATCCGGACGCGGCGCTCGATGCGGGTCGGGTCGACCTCGACGACCAGCGCTACCCCATCGTTCATGGTGACCGCGAGCGGCTGCGCGCCGCCCATCCCGCCAAGCCCCGCCGTGAGCACGATCCGGCCGCTCAGTGAGCCTCCGAAGTGCTGCCGGGCGCACTCGGCAAACGTCTCGAACGTGCCCTGCAGGATGCCCTGGGTACCGATGTAGATCCAGCTACCGGCGGTCATCTGCCCGTACATGGTCAGGCCGAGTCCCTCCAGCCGCCAGAACTCGTCCCACGTCGCCCAGTGCGGCACGAGCATCGCGTTGCTGATGAGGACACGCGGGGCCATGGCGTGCGTCCGGAAGACGCCGACCGGCTTGCCGGACTGTACCAGGAGGGTCTCATCCCCTTCGAGGCGCCGCAGTTCGCGCACGATCGCATCGAAGCAGGCCCAGTTTCGCGCCGCCTTGCCCGCGCCGCCGTAGACGATGAGCTCGTCGGGCTTCTCGGCTACCTCCGGGTCCAGGTTGTTCATCAGCATGCGCAGGGCGGCCTCCTGCGGCCAGCCCTTGCAGGACAGTGTCGTGCCGCGCGGGGCGCGCACTCTCCGGACGCGGTCCGTGCTCACGCCCTTCCTCCTCCCGTGCTGCCGGTGTCGCCGTCGGGTACCGCTGCGCGAACGGCAGCCTGGACCTCGCCCGACGCGATCAAACGTTCGGAGCGGGCGATCAGGTCGTGAAGTTCAACGTCGTCACGCTCCACGAACGGCACGCGTTCCCGCAGGGCGCGGAGCGCTGATGCGGGGCCGAGACCCCAGATCGGTTCGGCCCGAAGATCCAGCGCCTGGCCGGCGCAGAGCATCTCGATCGCGACGATGCGCCGGCTGTTCGTGACGACCTGAGCCAGCTTCCTGGCCGCGGTGGTGCTCATGCTGTTGTAATCCTCGATGCCGGCCGAGGTCGTGATCGAGTCGACGCTCGCCGGGTGGGACAGGTCCTTGCTCTCGGACGCGAGCGATGCCGCCGCGTACTGCGCGATCATAAAGCCGCTGTTGGTGCCGGGAGACGGGGTCAGGAATGGGGACAGGCCGCTGGTGGCCGAGTCGACGAGCGTGTAGATGCGGCGCTCGGTGAAGGTCCCGAGGGACGCGATCGCCGCGGTCAGGTAATCGCAGGCGAGCGCCAGCGGGTGCCCGTGGAAGTTCCCGCCCGAGATGACGTCACCGCTGTCGGGGAAGCAGAGCGGGTTGTCGGTGACGGCGTTGATCTCGATCTCGACGGTCTGACGCACGTGGTCGATCGCCTGGCGGATCGGTCCGAGCACCTGGGGGATGCAGCGCAGCGTGTAGCGGTCCTGGACCGCGCGGCGGCCGCCGGCCGGCAGGTGGCCGTCGCGGGACAGCAGGTCGCGCATCGCGGCGGCGACCGCGATCTGGCCCGGATGCGGGCGTAACTGCTGGATTGCCGGTGCCAGGGCGGCGGTGTGCCCGCCGAGCGCCTCGAAGCTCATGGCGGCCGCGATCTCCGCCGCGTCGAGCAGCAGTGCCGCGTCCCACACGGCCAGCGAAGCCAGCGCGGCGGTGATCTGCGTGCCGTTGATCAGCGCCAGGGCCTCCTTGGCCTCGAGCACGAGCGGTTCGATCCCGGCCGCGGCCAGCGCGTCGCCGCCAGGTCCCGTGGTTCCGTCGGCGGTCACCGTACCGCCCCCTACCAGCGGGAGCGACAGGTGCGCGAGGGGTGCCAGATCGCCACTCGCGCCCACCGACCCCTGTGACGGGACTACCGGGACGATGCGTGCAGCCAGCAGCGCGAGCAGTTGCTCGATGACGACCGGTCGCACGCCCGAGTAGCCCTGCGCGAGCGCCTGAGCACGCAGCAGGAGGGCCGCGCGCACGACGTCGTCGGGAAAGGGCGTACCGGTGCCCGATGCGTGTGAGCGGAGGAGGTTGGCCTGGAGTTGCCGGCGCTCGCCGGGGGAGATGCGGGTGTCGCTGAGGGCGCCGAGTCCGGTCGAGATACCGTAGACCACCCGCTCGTCGGCGAGCGCTCCCTCAACGACGGCGCGCCCGCGCTCGATTTGCCCCCGTGCGGTCGTGGCGAGCCGTGCCTTGCGGCCGCCCCGCGCGACCTGTACCACGTCCTCGATCGTGAGCGGGCCGCCGCCTACCTCGACCCAACGTTCCCCGTGCTCAGTCGTCGAGTCCTCCATCGTCCGCTCCCGCCGACTGGTGGGGCCGACTCCCGTCGCGCTCCGCGCCTTCGTCCACCCCAACCAAGGTACTCTGCGCGCCCGCGCCCGAGATGCCTGAGAGCACCGGTGTCGGCTTGGCGCGCAGATGCGGGAACAGGATAACCTCGCGGAGGTTCGGGCGGTCGGTGAAGAGCATCACCAGCCGGTCGATGCCCAGCCCGAACCCGCCGGTCGGCGGCATGCCGTACATGAGCGCGTTGACGTAATCGTCGTCGATGGGCATGGCCTCTTCGTCACCGGCCGCGCGGTCTCGGGCCTGCTCGAGGAATCGGGCGAGCTGATCCATCGGGTCGTTCAGCTCGGTGAACGCGTTGCCCACCTCGAATCCGGCGATGAACGGCTGGAAGCGCTCCGCGATCCGCGGATCCTCCGGACTGCGCTTCGCCAGCGGCGACAGCTCCACGGGGTAGTCGATGAGAAAGGTCGGCTGGACGAGATTGGGGCGTACGAACGTCTTCATCAGTTCGTCGACGATGCGCGGCCAGACCGTGTCGGGGGCGACGTCGGTTCCGAGCGCACGGGCGCGCTCGTACAGCTCGCCCCGGTCGGTGACCTCGAGGAAGTCGATGCCCGTCCAGCGGATGAGCGCCTCGCGCAGCGTGAGGCGCGGCCAGGGCGGCGCCAGGTCGATCTCCTGGCCGTTACGGGTGATCGTGGTCGTACCGAGCGCGTCCCGCGCGGCGCCCGCGATCATCTCCTCGCAGAGCACCATGACGTCGTTGTAGTCGGCGTAGGCAACGTAGAACTCGAGCATGGTGAACTCGGGCGAGTGGAGCGCGTCGATCCCCTCGTTGCGGTAATCCTTGCAGATCTCGTAGACGCGCTCGAAGCCGCCGACGAGCAGGCGCTTCAGGTAGAGTTCGTCGGCGATCCTCAAATAGAAGGTTTGGTCGAGCGAGTTGTAGTGCGTGGTGAACGGGCGCGCCGCCGCGCCGCCGTAGAGCGGTTGGAGGGACGGTGTCTCCACCTCGAGGAAGCCGCGCTCGTCGAGGAAGCGCCGAATCGACCTGACCACGTTGCTGCGGACGACGAACACCTCGCGAGTCTCCGCGTTCGCCATCAGGTCGGCGTACCGCTGCCGAAAGCGCGTCTCGACGTCGCTCAGCCCGTGCCACTTCTCGGGCGGCGGGTTGATGGCCTTGGCCAGGAGCGTGAACGCGCCGGCCTCCACCGTCACTTCGCCGGTGCGGGTGCGGAAGAGATGTCCGGGTACCTGCACGAAGTCGCCCAGGTCGACCAGACGCTTGAAGCTCGCGAACGGCTCGTCGCCCAGGATGTTGCGGCGCAGGTAGATCTGGATAGTGCCACTGCCGTCCTCGAGCCGCGTGAAGACGGACTTCCCCATGTCGCGTACCGCGGTTACCCGGCCGGCCACGGTGACCTCCTCCGGGTCGGACTGGCCTGCGAGGCTGGGCTCGATCCCGGCAAAGCGTGCCAGGGCCTCCGCCGCGGAGTGAGTGCGGCCTGAGCGCGGCGGATAGGGATTGACCCCCTCCCGCCGCATCTCGTCAGCCTTGGCAAGTCGCTGGGCTTGCTGCTCGTTGAGCTCGATCAACGCTCTTCACTCCCTGTCGGCCCGGCGCGACCTGGCGGACATCGCGCCGCAAAACGAAAGCCGCGAACGACGGCGCCGTCCGCGGCTGCGTGTCGTGGGCGGCGTGCCGGCTACTCGACCTTCTGGACCGAGAACACCGTCTCGCCGCCGGGGGCGCGGACGACGACCTTGTCCCCGACGCGTTTGCCCATCAGCGCCGCGCCAACGGGCGACTCGGTCGAGATCTTGCCGTGAAGCGTGTTGGCCTCGTGGGGGCTCACCAGCGTCCACGACTCCGACTCACCGGCCTCGTCGACCATGGTCACCCGGGAGCCAAGCTGGACAACGTCGTGAGCGCCGGACTTCGAGATGATCACCACGTGCCGCAGGAGGTTCTCGATCTCGCGGATGCGGGCCTCGATGATGACGAGCTCCTCCTTGGTGTCCTCGTACTCGCTGTTGTCGGAGACGTCGCCATCCATCGTGAGCTCGCGAATCCGCGCCGCAACCGCCGGCAATTCGACGGTGCGCAGATTGCCGAGCTCGCTCTCCAGTTCCTGTTTTCCCTCGGCGGTGAGGCTGATCGTGTCCTCACTGGCCATCATGAACCCTTCTTCCGGCGTGCCGTCGCGCGGAACACGACTCGCTGGCATGGCCCGGAAACGCTCGTCCCTGCGGCGTTCCGGTGGGCCAACTGGGTCTCCACTGTTCAGGACGCGAGCGGGGCGTGGTGCCAGGACGTGGTCGCGAAGGTGCTGCAAAAGCCGAGACATTGCAGCCTCGGCCTTCCACTCGTCGCGTTCAGTATACCGGAGTACGAGTTGGGTGTAAAGCACGAACGGCTGCCGCCCGCGGTCACGACGTGACGCATGCTGGCGGCCCGAGGTGGGTGAGAAGGGACTTGAACCCCTGACCTCGCGGATGTGAACCGCGCGCTCTAACCAGCTGAGCTACTCACCCGATCGACCGGCGGCAGTATACCATCGCTGCGGACCGCGTGGCACCACGATCGTTGAATCAGGATCCGCGGGATGCGGCTACTCCTGATCGCACGATCGGTAGCGTGAGCATAGCGTGTGGCACGACGAGCACGCTCGCCTCCGGGCCCACGATCTCCGCGGCCCTCGTCAGCGCCTCGGGCACGCTCGAGGCGACCGCGAATCCCATCTCCTGGAACCCGTCAGGACGCTCCGCCCCCGCCACGATCACCGTGCACTCCGCGAGGACCGCCGCCATCACGTAGGCACGCTGCTCGCCCGGGCGCAGTCCCTCGCGCCGGACACGATCGATGAGTTCCTCGGGGCTCGGCGCCTCGGCCATCGCCCGGGCGAAACGCTGCTCACCAACACCCTGCCCCGGCCCCTCCGGACAGGTAGCGGGGAGGACGATCACCCCGCCGCGACGCACGACCGGTGTCGGAGCGAACTGGAGGTAACTCGCCGCGCGGCTGGCCTGGTAGAGGTTGGCGTCTTTCGGATAGCCGACGCCGGCCACGGCCGCGTCGTACTGGTGCGGGATCGCGACGGTGTAGAGGTCCGCCGCGACCTCGGCGAGCCGGTCGTGGACTTCGTTGGGGGCGCCAGAGGCGACGCGCACCATCCGGCCCTCGCCGTCCAGCACCGCGTTGATCACGTAGTCGAGTCCGATAGCCCCGCCAACCTCACGCACTACCTCCTGGAATCGGTTCCCGCCCACCTTGCCCAGCCGGGTGCCCGGGTCGTCGAGGAATGCCGGCCCGTGGGTGTACTGGATGATCTCCTCGCCTGCCGTTCCGATCGCGACCGTCTTGGCTCCTCCGCTGTAGCCGGCATACTGGTGCGGCTCAACCAGACCGGTGGCGATCAACAGGTCGGCTTTGTAGGCCAGTCTGTTGACGGTGAACGGAGGTCCACCGGCCACGGAGCCGACCGTCACGAGATTGTCACGGTCCGCGGCGTCATGGTCGATCACCCGGTAGCGGGCGACGACGTCGGCGCCGAGCTTTTCATGCTTCTCCTCGAGCGTACTGGCCCGGTGGGTGCCGACCGCGACCAGGATGGTCACCTCGTCCGGCCCGAGCCCGGCCGCCTCCAGGCGCCGCAGCATTGGCGGTACCAGCAGGTGGTCCGGACAGGCACGCGTGGCGTCGGTCACCACGACCACCGCGTTGCGACGGCCATGCGCCAGCGACTCGAGCGACGGGGCGCCGATCGGCTGGTCGAGGGCGGCTTCGATCGCCGCCGACACATCGGACAGTGGCGGGAGAGCGGCGGCATCGGCCTGGTCGCCGCGCATCGTTGGCGGCAGGTCGAACTCGACGGAGCCTCTTCCCAGCGGAACTCGGTACATCGTCCGCCTCCAACGGTCAGCCGGGACGCCTGTGCTATCATGCTAGCAGATTGCCGGTTCGTGGGCGGGAGCCGGTTGACAGACGGGGAGGAGACGGCATGCGTCCAAAGGTCACCGTGGTCGGGGCCGGGATGGTGGGCGCGACCACCGCGCAATACCTGGCCGAGCGGAACATCGCCGACGTCGTCCTCATCGACATCGTGGAGAATCTCCCACAGGGCAAGGCACTCGACCTGGCGCAGGCCGGGCCGGTCATCGGTTACGGAGTCTCCGTGACCGGCGCGAACGACTACGCGGCGACCGCGGGCTCGGATGTGGTCGTCATCACGTCGGGTTCCCCGCGCAAGCCGGGGATGAGTCGCGACGATCTGCTGCGGGTGAACATGAACATCGTCAGGAGCGTCACCGAGCAGGTGGCGTCGCACTCGCCCAACGCGGTGATCATCGTCGTGACGAACCCGCTGGACGCCATGTGCCACGTGGCGTTGACGGCCTCCGGATTTCCCACGTCCCGCGTGCTCGGGCAGGCCGGCGTCCTCGACTCCGCGCGCTTCCGGACCTTCGTGGCGATGGAACTGGACGTCTCCCCGAAAGATGTCAGCGCCTTCGTGCTCGGCGGGCACGGCGACACGATGGTTCCCCTGCCGCGCTACTCGACCGTTGCCGGCATCCCGGTGACCAAGTTCCTGTCGCAGGACCGGCTCGACGCGATCGTGCAGCGTACCCGCGACGGCGGCGGCGAGATCGTCAAGCTGCTCGGCACGAGCGCCTACTACGCGCCCGCGGCCTCGGTCACCGAGATGGTCGAGGCAGTCCTGCTCGACCAGAACCGCATCATCCCGGCGAGCGCGTTTCTCACGGGCCAGTACGGGATCAACGACCTCTACGTCGGCGTGCCGATCAAGCTCGGCACGGGCGGCGTGAAGCAGGTCCTCGAGATCGAGTTGACCGACCAGGAATCCGCGGCGCTGCGACATTCGGCCGACGCGGTTCGCGAACTCGTCGACGCGATGAAGCACCTCTAGCGGAGTCCGACGTGGACGGCGCCGCCACGAGAGACTCCTTCGAGACAACGGCGCGCCAGTGGGATGATCCCCAATTGATGCTGGATGTCGACGCGGTTCGGACGCGGATCATCGCCGGGTTCGAGCCGCTCGACGTAGTAACGGTTCCGCTCCTGAACTCACTGGGCCTGGTACTTGCCGACGACGTCGTCGCCGGCGTCTCCCTGCCACCGTTCACAAACTCGGCGATGGACGGCTACGCGCTCCGTGCGGTCGACACGCAGGGCGCATCGGTGCCGGCGCCGGCACGGCTCGTCGTGGTGGGGCAGCAGCCTGCCGGACGGGCCGTCGCTGACGCGCTGAGAACCGGCGAGTGCGTGCGCATCATGACCGGCGCACCCCTCCCGGCGGGAGCCGATGCGGTGGCCCGCTTCGAGGAGGTCCGGGCGGGCCGGACGCCTGAAGCCGGCTCGTCCATCATGATCTCGCGTCCAATCTCGCCGGGTGAGAACGTTCGGGAGATTGGCGAAGATCTGGCCGCGGGGCAGTTGGCGATTTCCGCCGGGACGGTGATCCGCTCAGGAGAGATCGGTCTGCTCGCCGCACTCAATCGCGAGCGGGTACCCGTGCGGCGGCGGCCTGTCGTCGGCATCCTCTCGACCGGAGACGAGGTGCGCGGGCTCGGCGAGGCACTCGAGCCGGGCGAGATACACGACAGCAACAGCTACCTCCTCGCCGCGCTCGTCCAGGAGTGCGGCGGCAGGCCGCTGATGCTGGGGGTCGCGCGCGATCGAGTGGGTGACCTGCGTGAGCGGTTCGGGCGCGCGCAACAGGCGGACCTGCTGGTGACGTCCGGCGGAGTCTCTGTCGGTGACTTCGACCTGGTGAAGGAGATCCTGCGGGATGCCGGGACGATCGAGTTCTGGCAGGTCCGCATGAAGCCGGGAAAGCCAATTGCGTTCGGCCGGGTTGGCCGCACCCCGGTGCTGGGTCTGCCCGGCAACCCGGCGGCGGCGGCCGTGGCGTTCATCGAGTTTGGCTGGCCGGCCGTGCGCACGATGCTCGGTTATCGCGACCCGGACGTCCCGAGCATTCGGGCGCGGCTGGCCGAACCACTGGAGAACCGCGGGGGCCGGCGCCACTTCGTGCGCGGCCTCGTCGAGCGACACGGCAGCAGGTTCGCGTGCCGGATCGTCGCCCGTGGCGGCTCCGGCAGCGTGACCTCGATGGCGAGCGCCAACGGGCTGATCGTCGTGCCGGAGACGGTGACGACCCTGGACGCGGGCGCGGAGGTCGACGTTCATCTGTTGCCGCCCGGAACACTTCCAGCCTGAACCGTGTGACGGCGCACTCGGACGATGGAGTCTTGCGCCCACTGAGAGAGACGGGAACACGACCATGGCCCTGCGCGACTTCCTGACGGTGATCCGCGAGTTGAGCTTCGACCACCTCCGCGCGGAGGCGCTACTGACGCCGCGCCTCCTCGTCATCGCCCGCGATCCAGGGGAGGCGCGGCTGGCTCGCGAGCGCCTGTTCGGCGCGGGGGCCGAATCCTACGTCGACGTCCACGCCTACGACCAGTCGGCTCCGGATCCTCTCCAGTACGACGTGATCGTCTCGGTCGGTCGGCTCGACGGCGCGCTCGAGCGGCGGTGGCGCGACCTCTTCCGGAGAGTCGAGGAGCCGATGCGCGTGGTGGAGGTGGACGCATCGCGGTTCTCCGAGGAGGACGATATCGAGGCAGTGCGACGGCGGATCGCCGACGTGGCTGACGAGCGCGTGCTCGCGATCGGTCGGCATATCACGGCGATGCGCGAGGCCGCCGCGTCGCAGGTGGTGTCCGGCACGTCCATGGTGAATGGGCAGTTCGCCTTTGTGTCCAACATCCCGACGGTCGTGCCCGTCATTGGCAATCTGGTCGCGGTCGGGGCCGATTTCCTGGTGCTGACGAAGAACCAGTTGATGATGATCTACAAGCTGGCTGCGATCTACCAGCGCGACCTCGATGACCGCTGGCGGATCTACGCGGAGATGCTGCCGGTCGTGGGCGGTGGGTTGGTCTGGCGCACGGTCGCGCGCGAGGCCACGGACCTGCTGCCGCTCGCCATCGGGACGGTGCCCAAGGTAGGAATAGCCTATGCCGGCACCTACGCGACCGGGCGTGCCGCGGTGCTCTACTATTCGCGCGGGGCAGTGGTAACCCGTGAGCAGATGCGGGGCCTGTACGCGGAGGCGATGGACCGGCTGCGCCGAAACCCGCTGCAGTTGTTCGGGCGTTCCGGCCGGGAGGAACCCGATCAGACGTCTCAGCCGCCGTACGGTGATACCCAGGCCGAGCCTGCCTGAGCGGACGGGGCCGGCCCGTGCAAGGGAAACGTCGCGAGACGGACCCGGTCGATGTCGACCGGGTCCGCGCCACGCGTGATAAAGTGCTCGGCTCGCACGTCGTCAAGCTAGAACGGAGCGAGCGAGGTCACCTCACCGGGGATCCCGTAGTCCACCAGTCGCTGCTGGAAGGCCGGAAGGTCAAGGCCGAGCAGAGAGGCCGCGGCCACACGGTCCCCATCGACCTGCTTGAGCGCCTCGATGAGCATCTGCTTCTCGACCTCTTGCTGCACTTCGGCGATCGTCGAGCCCTTGCGGACGCGCTGCGCGATGTCGATGAAGTTGCGCTGGTCGGCGGACGAGAAGGTGATGTGCTCCTCGGTGATGACCATCCCCTGGGCCAGTACGACCGCCCGCTCGATGATGTTCTCGAGTTCGCGGACATTGCCCGGCCACGGATGCTCCATGAGCATCTCCATCGCGCCGGGGGTGATCTTGGCCGGACCCCCGCCCGTCACGTAGCGATGCTTGTGGAGGAAGTGCTCCACCAACAGCGGCACGTCGTCCACGCGGTCGCGGAGCGGCGGGAGGTAGATCGTGATCACGTTGAGCCGGTAGTAGAGATCCTCGCGAAACCGGCTGTCCCGCACTTCCTGCGACAGATTCTTGTTCGTGGCGGCGATCACTCTCGTGTCGACCTTCACCGACACCGTGCCGCCGACACGCTCGAACTCGCGCTCCTGGAGCACGCGCAGGAGCTTCTTCTGGGTCGAGAGGCTCATCTCGCCAATCTCATCCAGGAAGATGGTGCCCTTGTGGGCCATCTCGAAGCGACCCTTACGCTGGTTGAGCGCGCCGGTGAAGGATCCCTTCTCGTGGCCGAAGAGTTCGCTCTCCAGCAACGTCTCCGGCAGCGCGGCGCAGTTGACCTTGATGAGCGGACCGCCCGCGTAGCCGGAGTTGCGGTGGAGCACCGTGGCGACAAGTTCCTTGCCCGTACCGGTCTCCCCGGTGATCAAGACCGTCGCGTCGGACCGCGCCACCCGGCCGATTGTCTTGTAGACGTCCTGCATCGAGGCGCTGTTGCCGATGATGTAATCGCTCGGGTCCTGTTCGCGAGAGTAGGTGCGTAGCCCCTGCACCTGCTTCTGCAGACTGAGATGGTCGAAGTACCGGCGCACGGTCAGCAGCACGTCGTCGAGATCGAACGGCTTGGTGATGTAGTCGTACGCCCCGAGCTGTATCGCGTCGATTGCGATGCTCGCGCTCCCATACGCCGTCATGATCACGAAGGGGAGCTGCGTACCCTGCGCCGCGGACAGCTCGCGCAGGACGTCCAGCCCGCTCTTGTCGGGCATCCGCACGTCCATCAGCACGAGGTCCGGCTCGTTCCCCTCGGCGAAGGCAGCGATTACCTGGCTGCCGTTCTCGGCCTCCTCGACGGTATAGCCCTCGTCGTCCAGGAATTCCCGCAGGAGTTGGCGGATTCCGGCGTCGTCGTCCGCTACTAAGATGCGCTCCATCGTCCCCATCTTTCCGGCCCGCACGGCGTGCGTGTGGCGAATCCGCTAGCCTCGAGTATACCAACAGGGCTAGCCGCTCCGAGGGTCCGCCGGCAGCCCGTAGGCCGAGAGTTGGGTCACGCGATGACCTCGTCTGCCACCGCAACGCACAATCCCTGCCCTGCCGTGCACGCGTCGACGACAGCCTGTCTGCTGGCGCGCGCAAGCCGCTGGAGCCGTCAGCGATAGGGTTCTCGATGGCCGCGGAGAACCCCGCGAGACCCCCTCACGCCGGCTGGTAGAATCCGCGAGGTCAGTGCCGAGCGAGACGAGGGGTGGCGTCCGTGCACGCGGAGAGAGTCGTCCTCATTGGTCTGAGCGGGACCGGCAAGAGCGCGGTCGCGCCGATCGTGGCGGAGCGTCTGGGGTTCGCGGTTGTGGACCTCGACGCCGAGATTGAGCGCCGCATGGGTCGGCCCATTCCGGAGATCTTCGCGGACCTCGGTGAGCCCGTCTTCCGGGCAGTCGAGCACGAGGTCGTCGCTGAGGCGTGCGCACGCGCCAACCTGGTGATCGCGACCGGCGGGGGCGCGGTCCTGCGCGAGGACAACTGGGAGGCCATGCGCCCGGCGAGCGTGATCGTGCATCTGAATGGCGCGACGCCTGAACTGCTGGCTCGACTGGAGCGTGCCGCTGGTGCCGACCCGGTCTCGGCGCGCCCCCTCCTCGCGGGCGACCCGTCGGCTCGCATCGAACGGCTGAGGCAAGAGCGGGCGCCTCTCTACGCGCGCGCAGACGCCGAGGTCGACACGGACGGGCGCACTCCGCAGGAGGTCGCCGACGCAATCGTGAGCGCCGTAGCCGATCGCTCGTCTCGTGGCATGCTGCCTCTGGCGAGCCTTTTGGTCGCCACCGGGCGGTCCGACCTTTACGTCGCGCCCGGTCTGCTCGAGCACCTGGGCGAACTGACCGCTCGGCGCTGGCCGGAGGCACGGCGCGCCTGGGTTGTCACCGACGAGCACGTCAGGCCGCTCTGGGCCACGCACGCGGAGGAAGCACTCAAAGGTGCCCGCGTCGTCCCGCATACGATTGCCGTGCCGGCGGGCGAGGCAAGCAAATCGATGTCGCAGGTGAGTGCCCTCCTTGACCGGCTGCTCACGGATCGGATCGACCGGCGCGATATCGTCGTGGCTCTCGGCGGCGGAGTCGTGGGCGACCTCGCCGGGTTTGTCGCCGCGATCGTCTTGCGCGGCGTCGGCCTGGTCCAGGTGCCGACCAGCCTCCTTGCGATGGTCGACAGCAGTGTCGGTGGCAAGACCGGCGTGAACCACGCGCTCGGCAAGAACCTGATCGGCGCCTTCTACCAGCCACAACTGGTCGTTGCCGACACCGAGGTGCTCGCGACCCTCGACGAGCGCGAGCTTCGCGCGGGTTGGGCGGAGATTGTCAAGCACGCCATGATTGAGCGCTCGGCGAGCGGGAGCGATGCCCCGGAACTGCTCGGATCGATCGAGTCCCTGCCCGACCCACTGCGCCTCTCTCCGGAGGCGCTCTCCGACGTGGTTCGTCGAAACGTTCTACTTAAGGCCGGCGTGGTGGCGGCGGACGAGCGCGAGAGCGGTTCGCGCCGCCTTCTCAACTACGGCCACACCCTCGGCCATGCCATGGAGGCCTCCGGGTACCGGTACCTCCACGGGGAAGCGGTGGCGCTCGGGATGCGCGCGGCCGCGACACTCTCCTGCCGGCTCGGGATGTGCGAGGCGGGCCTGGTCGACCGTCAGGGGCGTTTGCTCGACCGTCTTGGGCTGCCGGCCCGGTTCGACGGCGAACTCGGAGCTGTGGCGGAGCACCTGACGCGGGACAAGAAGGCCGTCCACGGCATCCTCACCTGGATCCTGCCCACTGCACCCGGGTGCGTGGAGGAGCGGCGTGACGTTCCGCTCGACCTGGTGCTGGACGTGGCGCGCGGGCTCGGGGCGAGTTGATGCGTCACGAGCTCCGCCAGCGCCGGGGCTTTTGTTCGGACAATCGGCCTGTGCTATAGTCCGGGCCACAATCGAAGAGCGCTCTCTTATCCAGAGTGGTGGAGGGGACGGCCCGAGGAAGCCCGGCAACCAGCGCCTACCGCGCCAGGTGCCAATTCCGGCAGCGGCATTGCCGCTGGGAGATGAGAGTGACGCGGAAGTCAGGCGGCTTCTCGCTCACGGGAGGCCGTTTCGTTTATCTGGCTGTCGGGAACGCTCCAGCTAGCTAGATGTCAGGACAAGGGAGGCGAGCGACCGCGTGGTCTCGTCTGGGGCAATCCGCCCAATCGAGTGGCAGCCCGGCGTGCTCTCGCTGCTGGACCAGACGAAGCTCCCGGTCGAGGAGTCCTGGTCGCGGTTGCGCACGGTGAGCGATGTCGCGGAGGCGATCGGCACCATGCGGGTCCGGGGCGCCCCGGCCATCGGCATCGCGGCGGCGGCCGGCATGGCCCTCGCCGTGCGCACGGCCAGGGCAGAAGACGTCGACTACACTGAGGCCGCCGAGCAGGCATCTCGGTTGCTGGTGGCGACGCGTCCGACCGCGGTGAACCTGCGCTGGGCGGTGGAGCGGGCGCTCGACGCTATGCGTGGCGCGACCGACCCGTGTGATGCCGCGCAGTTCCTTGATGACCTGGTGGCCCGGATGCTCGACGAGCAGTGGGTGGCGGACCGGGCGCTCTCGGCGCTTGGCGCCGCGCTCTTGCCGCCGAAGGCGCGGGTGCTCACCCACTGCAACACCGGACCGCTCGCGACCGGCGGTTACGGCACGGCGCTCGGCGTCATCCGCTCAGCCGACGAGCGCGGCGGCATCGCCGTCGTCTACGTGGACGAGAGCCGTCCGCGCCTCCAGGGAGCCCGGCTCACGGCGTGGGAACTGACGCGACTCGGCGTGCCATTTCGCGTGATCGTCGACAGCGTCGCGGCGTCGCTGATGGCGCGGGGCGCCGTCGACGCGGTAGTCGTCGGCGCCGACCGTATTGCGGCCAACGGCGACGTGGCGAACAAGATTGGCACGTATCAACTGGCCGTGGTGGCGCGGCACCACGACGTGCCGTTCTACGTGGCGGCGCCCGTCTCGACGATCGACGCGACGACCGCGACCGGTCGCGATATCACGATCGAGGAGCGCGACGCCGACGAGGTGCGCCAGGTTGGCCGCGAGCGCGTCACGCCGCCGGGCGTCGAGGTCTTCAATCCGGCGTTCGACGTCACGCCGGCCGGACTGATCTCGGCGATCGTCACCGAGCGCGGGGTGCTCGAGCCGCCGTTCGACGTGGCGATCTCTGGGCTTACCGGCTCCCACGTGACGACGCACGAGACTGTGAGCGAGACGCCGCCGGCCTGACAAACGCCACTACGACCAGAGGAAGGGATGCATGGCAGAGAGCACCGAGGTTCGGTACGACATCAAAGACCTTGGCCTGGCCGAGGCGGGTCACCGGCGAATCACCTGGGCGGCCCGGGAGATGCCGGTGCTGGCCCTCGTTCGCGAGCAGTTCGAACGGGAACGGCCCCTGGAGGGGATCCGCATCGTCGCCTGCGCCCACGTGACGACCGAGACGGCCAATCTGGCCTACACGCTGCGAGCCGGCGGTGCCGATGCCGTGCTCTGCGCGAGCAACCCGCTTTCCACGCAGGACGACGTGGCAGCGGCGCTGGTCGATGACGGCTTTCAGGTCTATGCCATCAAGGGTGAGGACGGGGACACCTACTACCGCCACATCACCCAGGCGCTCCGGCACCGCCCGCAGATCGTGATCGACGACGGCGCGGACGTGGTGACCACGATCCACAAGGACAGGACAGACCTCGCGCAGGCCATGATCGGGTCGACCGAGGAGACCACGACCGGTGTGGTTCGCATGCGCGCGATGGAGCGCGAGGGCGTGCTCGCCTTTCCGGTCATCGCCGTCAACGACGCCGCGACCAAGCACTTCTTCGACAACCGCTACGGGACGGGCCAGAGCACGCTCGACGGGATCATCCGCGCGACCAACATCCTGCTCGCGGGCAAGACGATTGTGGTCGCCGGGTACGGCTGGTGCGGCAAGGGCATCACCATGCGCGCCCGCGGAATGGGCGGCCGCGTCATCGTGACCGAAGTGGACCCGATCCGGGCGCTCGAGGCAGTGATGGACGGCTTCCAGGTCATGCCGATGGAGCGGGCTGCCGCGGTTGGAGACATCTTCATCACCGCTACCGGCGACATCAACGTGATCGACCGGCCCGCCTTCGAGGCCATGAAGAGCGGCGCGATCGTCTGCAACGCCGGCCACTTCAACTCGGAGATCAACCTCCGAATCCTCGACGACATCGCGGTCGAGGGGCAGCAGACGCTGCGACCGTTCGTCGAGGAGTACCGGCTTCAGGGCGGCAAGGCGATCGTCGTGCTGGCCGACGGCCGGCTCATCAACCTGTCTGCCGCCGAGGGACACCCGGCCAGCGTGATGGACATGAGCTTCGCCAACCAGGCGCTGTCGTGCGCGTACCTGGTGAGGGAGCAGGGCAAGCTGGCCAGGGCCGTCTACAACGTCCCCGAGGAGATCGACGTGGAGGTGGCCCGGCTCAAGCTCCGCGCGATGGACGTCGCCATCGATACGCTCACGGCGGAGCAGGAGCGCTACCTCAACTCCTGGCAGTCTGGAACCTAGGTCGGACCGAGAGTCGACCTCCGGCGCTCCCCGGCCGCGAGCGGCTGCCGGAGCGGGCGCCGGGACTCGCGTTTCGCGAAAGGGCGTGTCGTGTCAACCAGTTTCATGCGTTCGCCGAAGACGCTGTTCACCTCCGAGTCGGTAACCGAGGGCCACCCCGACAAGCTCTGCGACCAGATCTCCGACGCCGTGCTGGACGCCATCCTCGCAAACGACCCCGACGCGCGCGTTGCCTGCGAGACCTCGGCCACGACCGGGCTGATCCTCGTCTTCGGCGAGATCACCACCAGCACGTACGTCGATATTCCGGCAATTGCCCGACAGGTGGTCGAGGACGTCGGCTACACGCGCGCCAAGTTCGGCTTCGACGCCACGACCGCCGGAGTGGTGACCTCCATCAAGGAGCAGTCGCGAGAGATCGCGGCCGGAGTTTCGAAGTCTCTCGAGGTGCGTGGCGCCGACGGGGCCGACGTCTTCGAGAGCATCGGGGCCGGCGACCAGGGAATGATGATCGGCTTCGCCTGCACGGAGACGCCGGAGTTGATGCCGATGCCGATCGCGCTGAGCCACCGTCTGACGAGGCAGATGGCGGCGGTACGCCGCAGCGGCGAGGTTCCGTTCCTGAGGCCCGACGGCAAGAGCCAGGTCACCGTCGAGTATCACTACGGCCAGCCGGTCCGCCTCGAGACGGTCGTGCTCTCGGCCCAACACGACCCGGCCACCTCCCAGCGCGAGGTACAGGAGGCGCTGACCGAACACGTCGCCCGCGCGGTGCTGCCTGCCGACTTCCTCGACGACCGCACGCGCATCCTGGTCAACCCGAGCGGCGGTTTCTCGATCGGTGGCCCGATGGGCGACGCCGGACTGACCGGGCGCAAAATCATCGTCGACACCTACGGCGGGATGGCCCGCCACGGCGGTGGCGCCTTCTCGGGGAAGGATCCCACAAAGGTCGATCGCTCCGCGTCCTACGCCGCGCGCTACGTGGCCAAGAACGTCGTCGCCGCGGGGCTGGCCGAGCGCTTTGAGATCCAGATCTCCTACGCCATCGGCGTCGCGCACCCGGTGTCGGTCCACGTCGAGACCTTCGGCACGGAGCACGTCGACGAGGACACGATCCTGACGCTCATCGCGCGGAACTTCGACCTGCGCCCCGGCGCCATCATTCGCCACCTCGACCTGCTCCGTCCGATCTACCGTCAGGTCGCGGCCTACGGGCATTTCGGCCGCCC
>DASSZN010000185.1:0-5171 GCA_035702805.1 Thermomicrobiaceae bacterium
GGCCGCGCTCGTGTGAGCCGATCGCTGCCCGCCCGGAGGGGGCGAGCGCCCGGACGGCTGGGGAGACCGTCCGGGCGCTCGACTCGCGTGAGGGAAGGAAGGGGTCGTCGTGGCAGGCGGGCCGGGCAGTACGCCCGGCCCGCGGCGCGACTACGGGGTGGGGGTGGCGCTGGTCGTCGGCTGGACCGACTTGCCCAGCGTGTTGTTGTTGATCGCGTTGGTCAGTCGCGTCTGCAGGTTGTTGAGCAGCGCGGTCTCGCGCGACTGGGTCAGGTTGCCCTTGGCGACCGCCGCGTCGAGGCGCGTCTTGGCCTTGGCCACCACGTCGCTCACCACCTGGCTGTTCGACTTGCCGTGGGCGGAGATGACCTGGCTGATGGTCTGGCCCGACTGGAGCTCGCTCTTCAGCTCCTTCGGCGTGATCCCGAGGTCGTTGGCGATCTCGACCCCGATCTGGACCTTCAGGTACTGCACCAGCTGGATCCGGTTGCGCACTCGGGTGACGACGCGGAAGAAGCCGAGGCCGTTGCTGGCGTTGATCTTCTGCGTCAGCGCGGCGCCCTGCGTCGAGGTGAGCTTGCCGGCGGCGACCGCGTCGTTGACGGTCTGCACCTCGGTCGTCTTCAGCCCGCTCTGGAGCTGGCCGGTGCTGATGCCCAGGTTCTGGGCGAGCCGGTTGACGAAGAGCTGCGCGGCGCTCGGCTGACCGGTGCTCTGGGACGAGGTGCTGCCGGTGGTCGTCGTGCTCGGCGTGGCCGGGCTGGCGGCGAAGACGTTCCCGGCGATCAGGACCCCGGCCAGCGCCACCGCTACCAGCGCCCCGCTGATCGGCATCCAGTGCTTGCGAACCATGGCTTCCGATTCCTCCTTGAGTCTCGCTGAGCAACCCCCGTGGGTTGTCCAGCTCCGAGACTAGCCCGCCAATGTAAACGGGCTGTGACACGACGTCGGAGGTCCGCGATTGGCGGCCCGCCGGCTTGGAGGGCGGGCCCGGAACTGGTATCGTTAACCTGAAAGGTGAGAATGAGTCTCATTCGCTACATAACCCGACGGATGGGAGTCCGTCTCCAACGCAGGAAGGAAGTCAATCGTGCGCTACGCTGGAGACCCAACCGAGTCCGCGGACGAATCACCCCCGGCGTCTTCCCACTGGTGGTCGGGGATTCTGCCCGGCCTGCACTCCGACACCAACACGGACGAGCAGAACGAGAACCGCGTGCTGCTCCAGATCGTCCAGCCAGCGCTGGTCGGCCTGATGGATGGCTCGGTCTCGACGCTGGCCCCGATCTTCGCCACCGCCTACGCTACGCACACGCCGCACACCGCCTTCCTGGTCGGTGTGGCGGCCGCCGTCGGCGCCGGGATCAGCATGGGCTTTGCCGAGGCGCTCTCCGACTCCGGTGAGATCACCGGCCGCGGGCACCCGATCCAGCGCGGCGCGATCACCGGCGGGGCCACCTTCTTCGGCGGCATCTTCCACACGGTGCCGTTCCTGCTCCCGAACCTGCAGCTGGCCCTCTACATCGCCTACCTGGTAGTCGGCGTCGAGCTGATGGCGATCGCGCTGATTCGGCACCGCTTCTTCGACATGTCGATGCTGAAGTCGGCGGTCCAGGTTATTCTCGGCGGCGCGCTCGTCTTCGTCGCTGGCGTGCTCATCGGCAGCTCGTAGTCCGCCGCCCATCACCCACGAACAGGCCGCCCGGTCGCGGGAATCCCCGCGACCGGGCGTTCTCGTGTGCCGGCCGACGCACGGCCGCATCCCCGTCAGATGCTTGCCACCGGCCGTGCGCCCGCCCCACGCGGCACGATCCGGTCCGCCCCCAGCGCCAGCAACATCCCGGCGACCACGTCGAGGACGAAGTGGTTCCCGGTGGCGACCGTGGCCGCTCCCATCGCGGCCCCGTAGAGGTGGCCGAGCCAGGTGATCCGTCGCCCGCTCACCCGGACCAGGCTGAGGCTGACGAAGAGCGCGAAGGACGCGTGCAGGCTCGGCATCGCCGCGTAGGGGTTGTAGAGCAACGCGATCGCTGGCTGGTCGTAGTTCACGCCGCTGTAGGCCACCAGCGTGTCGTGAAAGCCGAGCCCGGGGAAGAGCCGCGGCGGAGCAAGCGGGTAGATCAGGTAGACCGGGATGGCGACTGCCAGGATCAGGATGAAGACGGTGCGGATCTCGTGGAATCGGTCCGGATGCCGGGCGATGACCCAGACCGCCACCGCGACCGGGGCGACCAGGTGGGGCGTGATGTACGTGAAGTCGAGCAGCGTGAGCACCGTCGGGTGCGCCAGCGCCCAGCGCTGGAACCGCAGTTCGCCGAGCATTCCCAGTCGCCGCTCGACGTCCATCACCGCGACGCCGTGCGCTATCGCGACGGCGTGCCGCGCGCCGGCAATGCCGCGCACCAGTTCGTGGAAGCCGAAGAAGAGTCCGACGACGGCAACGTCCGCGATGGCGTGCCGCACGCCGTAGCGCGGCGTGAGTCCCGGACTGCTCCGGATGCCTCTGAGCACGAGCCTCATCGGCCGGGTCGCCCGGCACGGTGACCCGTGCCATGAGCGGGGCGGTTCAGGGGCGGCTCCCCTCGCCTGCGCGCGGTCACGCGTCGATCCGCGCCCGGGTGGCTACGCGGTGGACGCCCGGCAGCCATCGTGCCGGCGGCGTGGGGTCAGTCGGAGTGGGCCGCGGCGACGGCCTCCTCGGCCGGCGCGCCGCCGCCGATGCGGCGGTAGCCGGGGTAGAACACCGCTAGGCCGCCGACGAAGGCGGAGCAGAAGCCACCCGAGAGCAGCAGCGTCAGCGGGGTGGTGATGGCGTCGGCGACCGCGCTGATCGGCAACACCGTGATCGGCCGGATCGACTGGGCCACCATGTAGACGCCCATCACCCGGCCGTAGACAGCCTCGTCGGTGTTCATCATGATCAACGCGCTGTTCAGCGCCTGGTAGGCATCCCCCGCCAGCCCGGTGAAGAACAGGAAGGGCAGCGCCGCCCAGAGCACGTCCACCCGCACGAAGTACGCGAAGCCGACCAGCATCACCCCGAACAGGATGCCGAGCGCCAGCTGGAGCTTGGGCTTGTTCGGGTACCGCGCCAGGTAGGCGATCGCCAGCGTCCCGAACAGGGCGCCGATGCCCGCGATCGTCAGGAGCACGCCCAGCCCGGTCGAGCCGATGTGCAGGTTGCCCAGCGCCACCACCGGCATCAGGCTCAGGTACGGCATCCCAATAGCCAGCGGGATGAAGCCGAGGCTCATCAAGACCAGCAGCGCCGGTTTGCGCCAGATGTAGCGGAAACCGTCGCCCAGGCTGCCGCGCATGCTGGCGCCACGCTTCATCACCGCCCGGCCTTCATTCCGGACCCGGTAGATCGACAGCCATACCCAGATGTAGCAGGCTGCCACCAGGAAATAGACGCCGGCCAGGTTGACGAACGAGACGGCGATCAGCACCCCGGCAAGCGCCGGGCCGACCACGCGAGTGAAGTTCATGCCGGCCGAGTTGAGCGAGACGGCGTTGGCCAGGTTGTCGCCCCGGCCAACGATCTGGGGGATGTAGGCCTGGCGGGCCGGCATGTTGATGGCAAAGGCGGCGCCCTGAAACAGGCCGGCCACGATCAGCCAGTTGATCGTCATCAAGTTCGTGGCGACGAGGATGGCCTGGAAGAGCGCGATCAACCCGAGCGCCAGCTGTGTCCAGAGGAGGACCGAGCGCTTGGCGAAGCGGTCGGCCACCACTCCGCCGACCGGTGAGAGAACGATGCGCGGGAGCCCCATCGCCATGGTGACCAGTCCGAGCGAGAGGGCGTTGCCGGTCAGTTCGTAGGCCAGGTAGCCGCGGGCCACCTGCTGCATCTGCATCGCCATCCAGGACCCCATGAACCCCCACCAGAGGATCCGGAAGTCCCGCACGGCGAGCGACTCGAAGGTCTGTGCCGCGGCGGCGCGGATGTGCGCGACCGTCCCCAGGCTCGGTCCCGCCGGGAGCGAGCCGTCAGCGCGCAGCGGACGGTTGATCCGCATCGCATCGATCTCCTGTAGTGGCCCCAGGGAGCGTGGGGCCGTCCCCCCGCGAAGCGACCCGTCCGGTACCCGGACCCGCGTCGGTCACAGCCGATCGCGTGGTGCCGGCGGGTGCATCCACCGCCGCCGGCATTGCCGGACGTCGGCGGCGTGCCGCGCAGTCACCCCCCCCACCGCGCCGCCCCGCTTTCCCAGTATATATCACCTTCAGCACTTTGCGCATCAATATAGTTGGAATGGCCGCCGAGGAGGAGGGTCGCCTGGCTGAAGCCGCCCCCGCCGTCGACGGACCCAGTATCGCACGACCGGCGGGGACGTCGTGGTCGCGCCGGGCCGTCCGGACCGGGATCCGGAGTCAGGCGAGCAGGAGGGCGACGAAGAGGGCCACGCCGGCAGTCGCGGTCGGCAGCGCCGTCCAGAGCCAGCGCGGGTCGGCGGGGACCGGCAGCGGCGGCAGGTCCTGGCCCGGCTCATCCTCGGGGTCCAGCGGGGGCAGCGCCGGTGTGCCGCGGCGCGCCGCCATGACCAGCAGCACCGACTCGCCGAGCAGCGCCACGACCGCGAGCTTCGGCCAGGGGGCGTTGCTCGCGCCGGTCAGTCGCGGGATGACGAAGGCGGCGGCCAGCGTCACGACCGTCAGCGCCAGCCCGATCCAGATTCGCCCGATCACCCGTCGCACGCCGTGGCCCCTTCGTTTCGCTGCGAACATCGTCCCTGATTGTACGGCGCGGCCCGGGGTGGCTGGTGTCCGGGCCGCCCGGCCTCGTTCGCCGGGCGCGACGGTGCCGCCAATCGGCGCGGCTCCGAGAGCCCTCACCGCCCGACAGCACTGACCCGCCTTGCCCGCGGGCCCGATGGTCCCCCATACTGGCCGGGCGTCATGGAGCGGAGGGAGGACCGGGTTGAGCGAGCGGTCGCCGGTGGACGTGGTGGTGGTCGGCGGGGGCGTCGAGGGCTGCTCCTCGGCCTACGCGCTGGCCCGCGCGGGGGCGTCGGTCACGCTGCTGGAGGCCGCCGAGATAGCCTCGGCCGCGTCGGGCGCCAGCGCGGGCGGCGTGCGCCAGCAGGGGCGCGACCCCCGCGAGTTGCCGATCGCGATGCGCGCCATCGCCCGCTGGCCCGGCCTCGCCGAGGAGCTCGGCGCCGAGCTGG
>DASSZN010000157.1:0-31860 GCA_035702805.1 Thermomicrobiaceae bacterium
GGCCCATACTGCATCCACCCCGTCCCCATCAACAGCAGGATCGGGACGTTCACCAGCATGATCGATCCCACCAGCGCCCACGTCGACCCGTGCCTGCGTCCCAGCCAGATGCCGGCCAGCGCCAGGAAGAAGACCGGGCTCATCAGGAACAGGCTGCCACCCATCAGCGAGTCCGCGCGCATCGGCAGCGGGTAGAACACGTACTGGTAGAACAGGTTGATCGGGACGTAGTGCAGGCTGAGGAACCCGTACCGCGCGTAGTCCGGCCGAAACGCCGGGTTCATCAGGTGGTAGGGAATGCCCACGTTCAACGGGTTGCCGAACCGCGCCCAGTCGTAGATCCCCAGCAGTCCGACCGCCCCCACGATCGGCGCCCCGGCCACCAGCAGCCGGCCGATGAGCCCCCGCCAGCGCACGTCCCAGTGCTCGTGGATCAGGTACCAGGCCGGCCAGATTCCGGTCAGTACGAGGTGGTTGCGCGTCAGCACGGCCCCGCTCAGAGCTAGCCCGGTGAGCAGGAAGGCGCGCCAGCCGCGAAGTCGCAGCGCGGCCAGGTAGGCGAGCGCCACCCACATGAAGCCGAACAGCTGGTCGAGCGACCAGACGCGCCCCTGGGGCGCCAGGGTAATAGCGACCGTGCCGAGCGCGAAGAAGAGGACCAGGATGCCGCGACGGTCGCGAGAGAGGGGTGCGACGCGTCGGACGGTAGCGACCTGCAGGATCGCGGCGATAAGCGCCACGTTGATGGCGCCGACGACGACCGACGTCAGGACATCGCTCACGCCGATGCCAAAGAACGCGACGGCCGGCATGAGCAGGACGGCAGGCAGCGGTCCCCAGTAGAGTGCGTAATGGCCGCGGTAGTACACGAGGTCACGGGTCTGGTGGGGAACCTGGCGCAGCCACAGCTGCCCATGGAGAAAGGCGTTGGCCAGGTAGTCGTAGTAGTTGGTCGATGTCGGCTGAAGCACCGGATGATGAGCGGCCGCGATCACGGTATAGATGATGAGCGCGAAGCTCCCGGCCCACACCGGGCGTGCCCAAAGCCGCGCCCATCCGCTCAGCAGTTGGCGTCCCGCTGCGAGCGCCCCGAGCCCAAGTGACGCGACGCGCGCCCGTCGCGCCTTTCCCGCCTCGGAGACTGCAGACATCCGCTCGGCTGCCCTCCTACCTCATCGTTCGGTCGGCACCGCGCGGCCGTCCGCACGAAGCGCGCCATGACCGGAGAGGCCGGGCGCGAGCGCCATCGCGCTGGCGTCAGCCGGTGCGCGAGCGCCGTCAGGGAAGGGGTGAGCGCGCCTGCTCAGACGCCGAGGGCGTCCTTGATCTTGTCGAACAGGCCGCGATGCCGGCCGTCCTGGAGGTCGGGCGCGCTCATCGTCTCGCCCAGTCGGCGGAAGAGCTCCCGCTGTTCCGGGGTCAACTCCGTCGGCGTCAGCACGTGGACCGTGACGATCTCGTCGCCGCGAGAGCCGCCCCGCACGTCGGGCACGCCCTTGTCGCGCATGCGGAACTGCTGGCCGGACTGGGTGCCGGCGGGGATCTTCAGCATCGCCGCCCCGTCCACGGTTGGGACCTCGAGCTCGGTTCCCAGTGTCGCCTGGACGACGTTGAGCGGCAGGTCGAGGTGGATCTGCTTGCCGTGTCGCGAGAAATACGCGTGCGGGCGCACCCGGATGCGCACGTAGAGGTTGCCGGGCGTTCCGCCGGATACGTGCTCCCCCTGGCCGGTCAGGCGCAGCGTCGAATCACCGTCGACTCCAGCCGGAACGGTGACGCTAATCGACCGCGTTCGGGAGATGCGGCCACGGCCGCGGCACGTGGGGCACGGATCGGAGATGACGCGGCCCTCGCCGCCGCAGTTCTCGCAGGGCGCGGCGGTGACGAACTGGCCGAGGATGGTGTGCTGGACGCGCCGCACCTCGCCGCTGCCGCCGCAGACCGGGCAAACCGGCGGCTGGGCGCCATCGCGCATCCGCGTACCATGGCACGCGTCACAGAGCTCGAGACGGGTAACCTCGACTTCCTTCTCGGCGCCGAAGACGGCCTCCTCGAACGAGAGCTCGACGGTTGCCTCGATGTCCGCGCCGCGCGTGGGCCCCCGGTAGGCCCGGCCGCCACCGCCGAAGAACGACTCGAACAGGTCGGCGAACGGCGAACCGCCGAACCCGAACGGGTCCGCCCCGGCCCCGCCGTTGAAGCCGCCGAGCCCGGCGTGCCCGAAGCGATCGTAGGCCGTCCGGCGCTGCTCGTCGTTCAGGACCTCGTAGGCCTCGTTGATCTCTTTGAAGCGCTCCTCGGCACCGTCCGTCTTGTCGACGTCCGGGTGATACTGGCGTGCCAGTTTGCGGTAGGCGCGCCGAATCTCGTCCGTGGCGGCGGAGCGAGACACTCCGAGGACCTCGTAGTAATCGCGTTTCTCGCTCATCGTCTTCCGTGTCATCGTCGACGGGGTGGTCGCTCAGAAATCGGCCTAGACACCGCGGTGCCCGGGAAGCCCCGGGCAGCGGTCGTACACCCAAGTATACCATCGGCCGGCACCCAGGCAAGCCGGTCTGGCACTCGTCGGCATCGAGTGCTAACGCGCGGTCGGCGCACGACGAGCGCTCACCGCGTGACAGCAAGCCCGCCGTGCGCCGCGAGCCAGGGAAGCACGTCACCGAGCGATCCAAGCACGGCATCCGCCACGTCGAGTCCGGGCAGGTCTCGCGTCATCGCGTTCGGGATGGCGAGGCACCGCATGGCGGCGGCTTTGGCCGAGGCCACTCCGAGCGGAGCGTCCTCCAGCGCCACGCAGTCCTCTGAAGCAATCCCGAGGCCCTGTGCGGCGGCGAGATAGATGTCTGGGTCCGGCTTGCCGCGCGCGACCATGTCGCCGGTGATCTCGACCGCGAACGCTCCAGACAGCCCGATTGCGTCGAGGGCCACGTCCACGTACCGCCGATGCCCCGACGTCGCCAGCGCCAGCGGGATGCCGCGACGCGTAAGCTCGGCGACGAGTGCCGTTGCCCCGGGCATGGCGCGGAGCCCGCCCGGCAGCGACGCGAAGAACAGGGCGTCCCGGCGCGCGATCACCTCGTCGACCGCTAGGTCCAGCGCCAACCGTTCGACGACGAGTCGCGCGCTGTCGCGTATGCGCAGACCGAACATGTCGGCCACCAGCGTCGGGCCGAGCTCCCGGCCGTGCCCGGCCAGGAACGCCTCCCAGGCCGCGATTTGCACCGGCTCGCTGTCGACCAGCAGCCCGTCCAGGTCGAAGACGATGGCCCGCGTTGCCCGCGCAGTCATGCCGGTTGATGCAGCTCGAGGAAGCGGCCGGCTCGCGACAGCGCCAGCCGGTAGAGCCCAGGCCCCGCCACCAGGATGTACATCCGCCCCTCCAGCCCGTCCACGAGTCCGGTCGGGATCGCCGACGCCCCGACGTACGCGCCAACGAGAGCGCCAACCAGCGCGCCCACCGTGTCGGTGTCTCCGCCCGTGTTCACCGCCGTCAGCACCGCCTCCACGAAGTCTTCGGGGTGCGTCACAAAGGCGTAGAGGGCCGCCGGCACACACTGCGCCACGTCGAGCGACGTGCCGAGCTCGGCCAGGTTCCCGAGGTCGCGCGCCCGTGAGCCGCCCGTCATGGCCAGGTGAGCTGCGAGCCGCAGGCGGCGCGCGACGCGGTCCTGATCGACGAAGGACGCCACCACCTCAATCAGGTCCGGTGGGGGCACATCCTCGCTCACGAGCAGCCGCACGGCATAGGCAATCGCAAGCGCGCCGTTGATCGACTCCGGATCGGCATGTGTCAGGCGCGCGGCACGGGTTACCTCGCGCACGAAGACCTCGGGGACGAACGCTGCCAGGGACTGCAGCAGCGCGACCGGCACGACCTGCGTGGCAACCGCGCCAGACGGCGGCCCGGGCAGTGCCACACCGTCCTCGAAGCGGTCGGACGCCTCCATCCGGGCGATCGCGGCGGACGTCGTCGGGTCGAGCAGCCAGCCGCTCTGGCCGCGCGCCAGGCGTATCAACCTCCGGCCCACCGTCTCCGGCTCGACCTGCCCGTCACCGCCGAGCAGACCCTCAACGTGGCAAAGCGCGACCTCGGTGTCGTCGGTGAACTCACCGGCCGAAAGGAGGACCGTCTCATCGTGTCCCTGCCGGGGCAGGTAGCGGTCGATCCAGCCATACCTGTCCGCGATCGCCGCGCGACTCCAACCCTCGACCGGCATGCCGAGCGCATCGCCAATTGCCAGCCCGAGCAGGCTGCCGAGCACGCGCTCGCGCGCGGCCACGCCGTGACGCGCCGCCCCGGTGCCCTCCGCTGTTGGTTCAGGTTCTGCTGGCTCCTCGTCCGTCCTCATCGTCAGAATTAAACCACGGGCCACTGGGGCTGGACCGCACCATGCGGTCGGCTCACGAGGTGCCCGGTTGCGGAACGTCCGGGCTTCCCCGATACTCGCCCCGAGCGGCTGTGACCGCAGGGAACGTGAGGGAACGCTATGAATCTCGTTGATGCCCTCGATCGCGTCAGGGACCGGCTGGAGGAGAACGGCGCGCGGCCGGAGACCTTCAAGCTGGTCGAAACGATCCGGCGCACCGCGGCGCAGCCCGGCGCCGATCAGGCGCAGGTCCGCTCCCAGCTCGAGCTGATCCGACGGCTGATGCGGACTCCGGTGGCGCACGCCAATGTCGGCGTGTACGACGACCTCGCCACGCTCGAGCGACAGTTCGAGGAGGCGAGCATCGAGGCCGCCGCCCGCCGTGAGGCCGAGGAGAGCAAGCCGTTGCCGAAGTCCAAGAAGTACTACAAGGAACTGAAGCAGCGCGACCGCAAGCCGTAGGCGCCGCGGAGCCGCGCGCGGAGGTCGTTGGTGAGCCGAGGAGGAGGACCATGCGCGTCTACCGGACTATCCACTATGGGCTGGGACCGATCGGGCAGGAACTGGCACGCCTGGCGGCAGAGAGAAGCTCGATCCAGATCGTCGGCGCGGTCGATATCGATCCCAACAAAGTCGGCAAGGATCTCGGTGAGGTGATCGGGCTCGGTCGCCCGCTCGGCGTGATGGTGCGGAGCGATGCCGACGCGCTCTTCCGTGAGGTCCAGGCCGACGCCGTACTGCACACCACGGGCTCCTACCTCGAGCAGGTCTGGTCGCAGCTCGAGGGGATCGTCCGCGGCGGACTGAACCTGGTGTCGACCTGCGAGGAGCTGTCATTCCCGGCGGCGCAGCACGCGGGGCGAGCGCGCGAGATCGATCAGCTGGCCAAGGAACACGGCGTCACCGTCTTCGCCACCGGTGTCAATCCGGGATACGTGATGGACACGCTGCCCCTCTTCTTCAGTGGCATTGCCCAGCGGGTCGACGCCGTGCGCGTGCAGCGGATCCAGAACGCGTCGAGCCGCCGCCAGCCGCTCCAGGCAAAGATCGGCTCGGGCAAGACCCCGGAGGAGTTCCGCGAGTTGGTCCAGGCGGGCAAGGTTCGCCACGTCGGGCTGCAGGAGTCGGTCTACATGATCGCCGCCGGCCTCGGCTGGGAACTCGACGACTACACCGAGTCGACCGACCCGGTGCTGGCCGACCACCAGATCGTCACGCAGTACTTCAACGTGGCGCCGGGACTGGTCTGCGGCGTTGAGCAGTTCGGCCGGGGTTACGTCAAGGGCGTCGAGAAGATCACGCTGCACCTGCGCATGTACCTTGACGCCGAGCCAGCCCATGACCAGGTCGTCCTCGAGGGGGCCCAGCGGCTCGAGCTGGTGATCCCGAACGGGCTCCAGGGTGACCGCGCCACCACCGCCATCGCCGTCAACGCCGTGCCCCGCGTCGTGGACCACGCGCCGGGCCTGGTCACGATGAAGGATCTCCCAATCGTCGCCGCGGGAAGCTAGCCCGTGCGGCGCCGTCCGCCGCGTTCATGAGCCCGAGCCGATTGGTGGGAAGCCCGATGCTACGCGCCGAGCAGTACGACAAGGTCTCTGTCTTCTTCGACATGTCCAACCTGTACTTCGCCGCTCGTGACCTCGGCGTGCGCATCGACTACACCAAGCTGCTCGAGTTCCTGGTCAACGGGCGGCGCCTGCACCGCGCCTACGCCTACATGGCCGTGTCGTCAGACGACACCTCGGCGGTGCCGTTTCTGACCTGGCTGCGCCGCAACGGCTTCCGGGTCATCACCAAGCCACTGAAGCGTTTCAGCGACGGCAGCAGCAAGGGCGACCTCGACATGGAACTGGCGGTGGACCTTCTGACCCAGACGCCCTACATCGACGTCGCCGTGATCGTCAGCGGCGACGGCGACTTCACCTATCTCGTGGATCGCGCCCAGCGCCTGGGGCTGCGCGTCGAGATCGCCTCGACCCCACGCTACATCGCTATCGAGCTGCTCGAGATTGCCGATCGCTACATCGACCTGGAGGCGCACCTACCGGTCTTCGCCATGGAGCGCGCGGCGCCGCCGGCCGAGGACTCGGGTCTGCAGCCGGCGCGGCTGGAGGTGGACAAATCCGACGACGGTATTGCCGGAAGGTAAGGAGCACGAGGTGGGCCTGGTCGACGAGGTGCGGGAACGGCAGGATCGATTGTTCCGCGAACTCGCGGAGCTCGTCACGCGGGAGTCGCCCTCGCTGGACAAGCCGGCGGTCGACCGATTGGCGCACTACCTCCAGGGTCGGATCCGCGAACTCGGCGGCGAGGTCACCGTTTACCCGCAGCAGGAATTCGGGGACCTGACCGTGGCGACCTGGCCGGGAACTCCCGGCACCGACGGTGCACTCTTCGTGATGACCCACATCGACACGGTATGGCCGCTCGGGACGATCGACCGGCTACCGTTCCAGATCGACGGGGAGGTGGGTCGCGGACCCGGCATCTTCGACATGAAGGCCAGCGTCGCCATGATGCTCGAGGCGCTCGCGTTGATCCGCGAGCGCGGCGCGGCGCATCGGCCCATCGCCTGGCTGATCAACACCGAGGAGGAGGTGGGCAGTCCGGCCTCGCGCGCGCTCATCGAGAGCCTGGCACGCGAGAGCGCGGTCGTCCTCTGCCTCGAGCCACCGGTGCCGCCGATGGGGTCGCTCAAGACCTCGCGCAAGGGTGTTGGCCGATTCACCATGCGCATCCGCGGCCGGGCCTCCCATGCCGGCGCCGACCCCGAGAAGGGCATCAGCGCGATCCAGGAGCTCGCCAACCAGATCCAGTATCTCCATAGCCTGACCGACTTCGCGCTCGGCACCACGGTCAACGTCGGCGTAGTCAGCGGCGGAACCCGCCCCAACGTGGTGGCCGCGGAGGCGGAGGCGGAGATCGACCTGCGCGTATCGACAACGGAGGAGGCCGAGCGCGTCGTCGGCGCAATCCTGGACACGCGCCCACGGCTCCCGGGGACCGAGGTCATGGTCGAGGGCGGCCTCAATCGACCCCCGATGGAGCGCACTCCCGCCGTGGCCGCCGCTTTCGAGCGCGCGCAAGAGATCGGCGCCGGGCTCGGACTGACGCTGACCGAGGCCGGAACGGGCGGCGGTAGCGACGGCAACTTCACGGCTGCCATCGGCGCTACAACCATCGACGGCCTCGGGTGTCCGGGCGACGGTGGGCACGCCGAGCACGAGCACATTCTCGTTCCCGGCCTGTTCGAGCGGACTGCTCTCCTGTATGGGCTCCTGACGCAGCTGTAACACGCGGGAGGACCACCGGCCCTCGGCGGTGGTCCTCCCCGCGTCTATCCCGGCGAACAGCCCGGTCAGCCGCTACTTGCCGCTGTCGGGACCCGTTGCGTAGTCCGGTTCGTCGGCGCGGAGGTCGGCGATCAGTTCCCGTGCCTGGGCACCGATCGTCCGCAGCGTCCGACGCACGCGTGCCCGCTGCTCCGTGTCGAGCAGGCCGAAGTAGACGACGCCGCCGAGCGCCCCCGCCCAGAGCCCGATCATCGCGCTCTCGCCGGCCACGTACTTGAGCTGGCTGCCCGCCGACCGCATCACCCCTGAGGTCGCCATGAGAATACGATCGCCGGTCTGCGCGGGGCGCATCGTCGGAGCACGCCGCCGCATCGTGTTCCCGAGCGTCTTGCCCATTGCCTGACCCAGGCCGCCCACGACGCCGGCCGCCGCGGTACCGATCGCCGCGGTCTGCCTGTTGAACTGTGGCGCGGCGTTCGACCGCGCGGTCTTTCCCAGGTCGGCCGCCCGCTCCCGAGCGGCGGCGAGGATGTCCTCTGCCTCGGAGATCGCCTCCTGCGCCAACTCCCGAGCGACCGGTGCTACCTCTGCCTTGAGGCGCTCCCCGAGATCCGCCGACCGCACCGAGCCTTCCGCGCGCACTCGGTCGGCGGCGACCAGCGCGGCCTCGGTCGCCTGGCGCGCCAGCGGTGGCAGTTCGGTGCGCGCGCTGTCCACCGCCTGCCCGACCCATTCGAGCACGTCCTGGCGCAGCGCCTGCGCCTCCGGGCTCATGGCGCGCTCCCGCGCCTGTCCGAGGGACGCCCGAGCCACGTCGGCCGCGGCCTGCAGGCGCGGATCCGTCAGGAGCGCCTGCACTCCGCGCGGCGGCGGCGGTGCCGCGCGACGACGCGACATCGCGAGCGCGAGCCCGGCCACGGTGGAGCCGGCTGCCGCCGCCAACCCGATGACCTTCGAGGAGCTAAGCGTCTGGTTGTCTCGCTGACTCATTCACAAGCCTCCCTACCGCCCTTCCGGGCTGCCGACCAGCCGACTCGGTGATTCCGACACACCGCTCGACGACGGCAGGCGCACGGAGCAGTTCGTCGCCGATCGTCCGACCGACACGCACCACCATCATCCCACGGACAGGAGCGATCGGGCGGAGAACCTTGACGTCGGAATCAGCCGACCGCAGCTGTCCGAGTGGAGCCCGCATTGCTCGCGCAAGATGCGTGCGCGGACTCCGAGCCGTGGGGCCGAGACGGTCCACGGCTCGCGCGGCGCGACCACAACGGCGACGCGCGGTCGAGTCGCGACATGACGTTCGTACCATCCGACCCGTTTGTCATGTCCGATCGACTCGCCCTATACTCTCGCGGCAGGATGAACGACTACACCGCTCGCTTCGATGTCATCGTGATCGGTGCCGGCCACGCCGGGTGTGAAGCCGCGCTCGCCGCCGCGCGCAACGGTAGCCGGACGCTGATCGTGACCCCGAACCTGGATCGCATCGGCTTCATGCCCTGCAACCCGTCGATCGGCGGGCCGGCCAAGGGGCACCTGGTACGCGAGGTCGACGCGCTCGGCGGGGAGATGGGCCGCGCCATCGACCGAACCGCGATCCAGATTCGCGTGCTGAACACGAGCAAGGGCCCGGCGGTGCAGGCTCCCCGTGCTCAGGCGGACAAGGCGCTCTACCAGATCGCCATGAAGGAAGCCCTGGAGCGACAGGAGCGCTTGACCGTCTCGCAGGAACTGGTCAGCGACGTCGAACTCGCCGCCGACAGACTCGGCAGCCGCGCGCGAGCCGTCCGCACCGACCAGGGCAACCGGTACCTGGCCGGCGCCGTCGTCGTGACTGCCGGGACTTTCCTGCGCGGCAGCATGATCGCCGGCGAGTGGCGTGCCTGCGGCGGGCGCGCCGGCGACGTCGCGTCTATCTCGCTGGCAACCTCGCTGCGGGACCTCGGGCTGCGGCTGCGCCGCCTCAAGACGGGGACGCCGCCGCGCATCGACGCGCGCACGATCGACTTCTCCCAGACCGATGTTCAGTCCGGAAGTCAGCATCCGGTCTGGTTCAGCTTCGACGGCGCCCACGGCGGCATCGAGCGGCTGGAACTGCCGCCGTCGCCCCTCTACCCCGGCGTCGACCGCGAGGGCTGGCGGGTCCAGATGCCGTGCTACCTCATCCACACCAACTCCGCGACGCACGAGCTCATCGCCGCGAACCTCGACCGTGCCCCAATGTACAACGGCGAGATCGAAGGGGTTGGCCCGCGCTACTGCCCCTCGATCGAGGACAAGATCGTCCGCTTCCGCGACAAGCCGGCACATGCTCTCTTCCTCGAGCCGGAGGGCTGGCGCACCGGGGAAATCTATGTCCAGGGGGCGAACACCAGCCTGCCGCCAGACGTCCAGCGCGCGTTCCTCCACACTATCCCGGCGTTGCGCGGGGCGTCGGTGACGCGCGCCGGCTACGCCGTCGAGTACGACGCGCTCGATACCTCCGAACTGACGGTCTCGCTCCAGGCGCGACGCGTCGACGGATTGTTCTTCGCCGGCCAGATTTGCGGCACCTCCGGCTACGAGGAGGCGGCCGGCCAGGGGATCGTCGCGGGGCTCAACGCCTCGCGCTACGTCCACGGCCTCGAGCCCCTGATCGTGCGGCGCGATCAGGCCTACATCGGGGTCATGATCGACGACTTGACTACCCGTGTGCTCACCGAGCCCTACCGGATGCTGACCTCGCGCGCCGAGTACCGGCTGCTCCTGCGGACCGACAACGCCGACGAGCGCCTGGCCGCCGTCGGCCACGAACACGGGCTCGTCGACCACGACCGGCTCGAGCGCGTTCGGAAAGAATCCGAGCAGGTGGCGGCGGTAGTCGCGGCGCTCGGAGAGCGCTACCTGTCGGACAACCCGCGGACACGGTTGGCACTCGCCCGGCACGGACTTCCGGCGCTCGGCCGAAATCTCACAGCGCTCGAGTATCTGCGGCGGCCGGATGTTGCCTACGCGGCACTGGCCGCGACGCTCGACGACCTCGGCGTGACGGCCGGCCAACGACCGGGCTGGTCGCTCGCCCCGGAGATGGCGGACCGCGTGGAGATCGCGGCCCGGTATGCAGCCTACATCGAGAAACAGTGGGACCAGGTGGAGCGTGCCTGGCGGATGGAGTCCCGGCGGATACCGGACGGAGTGGACTTCACGACGCTCGGTAGTCTCCGGATCGAGGCGCGCCAGCAACTGGCGCGATTCCGCCCCGCGACGGTAGGCCAGGCGAGCCGGCTGGCCGGCGTGACGCCGGGAGACGTCGCCGTGCTCCTCGTGCATCTCGAGCGGTCGGGCGTCGCCGGCAGCGAGCCCCGCTGAGCAGGTGAGTGATGGTGGGTGAGCGGCGCGAGCCGCGCGCGGCGAGGATATCCTGATGCGGATTCTGGTGCTCTCGGACGTGCATGCGAATCTGGTGGCGCTCGAGGCGGTCCTGGCGGACGCCGGACGCGTCGACGACGTGTGGTCGATCGGCGACGTGGTCGGATATGGTCCACGGCCACGCGAGTGCGTCGAACTCGTGCGTATCGTTACGCCGAACGTGAGCGTGATCGGCAACCACGACTGGGCCTGTATCGGACGCCTGTCACTGGAGGACTTCAATCCGGTGGCGCGCTTCGCCAGCTACTGGACGACGACGCAGCTGGCCGCCGAGCATCTCCAGTACCTGGAATCGCTGCCGAACCGCGTGATGGACAGCGAATGGACGGTGGTCCACGGCAGCCCGCGCCACCCGATCTGGGAGTACATCTACAACGCGCGAGTAGCCGCCCTGAACTTCCCCGCCTACGACACCCGGCTGTGTTTCGTCGGGCATACCCACGTGCCGCTTTTCATCCGCGAGGACGAGGCGCTGGCCAGCGCCTCTCCGCACCACCCGGGCGACGACACGGTCGTGGACCTCTCCTCCGGCCGTTTCATCATCAATCCCGGCTCAGTCGGACAACCACGCGACGGCGATCCGCGCGCGGCCTACGCCATCTTCGAGCCGGACGCGGCGCGCCTGACCTTCCGTCGCGTGCCGTACGACATCAGCCTGACCCAGTCACAGATGCGCGACGAGGGTCTGCCGGAATCGCTCGTGTCGCGGATCGCGGTCGGCGTGTAGACGGCCCCGGGGCACCCCTGGGCGTTGTGCCGGGATAGGTCGCGCGGCATACTTAGCCGCGCCTTGCGCGGGGCGCTGAGAGTCCGTGTAGCCGATCAGAGAAGGGCGGAGCGTGACGGCGTCGTATCGGAGCATGGTGGTCCCGGTCAACGGCGGGACGACCGACTTCCAGGTCATCGACTTCGCCATTGCCATCGCCAGCAACGCGCCCGGCACCGACCTCACGCTCGTCTACGTCGTCGAGGTTCCGCAGCAGTACGCGCTCGACGCCGACCTGCCGGACGAGATCCGGCGCGGCGAGGCGGTGATGGCCCGGGCCGAGCAGTACGCCCGGGGCCACGTACACGGTTCATGGGGCGCGCTCACCGCTACCTTGCTGCAGGCGCGGTTCGCCGCGGCGGCGATCGTCGATGAGGCCATCGAGCGAGGCGCCGACGCGATCATTCTGGCCACTCGCAACGAGTACCGCCTGGGCCTGTTGACGCAGGGCGAGACGGTGCCCTACGTGCTCGACAATGCCCCATGCGACGTGCTCGTGTTGCGCGTCGCCACCGATAGCGAGGTTGAATGAAAATCGTCATCGTCGGGTGTGGCCGGCTCGGCTGGCGGTTGGCCTCCGACTTCAGCGGCAAGGGTCACCAACTGTCCGTCGTCGACCAGAACTCCCGGTCGTTTCGCCGGCTGCCCGATCCTTTCTCGGGTCACCTGGTGGTCGGCACCGGCATCGACCAGGACGTGCTCCGTTCGGCCGGGATCCAGCACGCCGACGTCTTCGTCGCCGTGACCGAGGACGACAACACGAATATCATGGCGGGCCAGATCGCACGCGACGTTTACCGAGTGCCGCGGGTCGTCATCCGTATCTACGATCCGGTGCGCGCGGAGATCTACCGGAGCCTCGGGCTCACGGTCATCTGTCCGACGACTATCGTCGCCGGGCTGATCGAGGAGCAGGTGTTCGCGACCGAGGGCGAGCCCGTTCGACCCTGACCGCAACCCGTCACGAGCGCAGGGGTGGGAGCGATGTACATCATTGTGGTCGGTGGCGGGAAGGTCGGCTACTACCTGACCAAGACCCTGGTCACCGAAGGCTACGAAGTCTTTCTCATCGAGAAGAACCCGGCCAAGTGCCACGTCTACGCGGAGCGCTTCGGCGCCGTCGTCATGCAGGGTGACGGTGCCGACGCGTCGATCCTGGCCGCGGCCGGAGCCGCACGCGCCGACGTGGTGATCGCCGTCACCGGCGACGACGAGGACAATCTGGTCATCTCGCAGATGGCCAAGGTGAAGTTCCACGTTGGGCGAACGATCGCGCGCGTCAACAATCCGAAGAACGAGGAGGTCTTTCGCCGCCTCGGGATCGATGTGACGGTCAGTCAGACCAACGTGATCCTGAGCATGATCGAGCAGCAGATCCCCGACCGTCCCTTCGTCCACCTGCTCGCGCTGCGCCACGCCGACCTGGCGATCGTCGAGGCCAAGGTCTCCCCGTCCTCGCCGGTGGTGAACCAGATGGTGGGCAGCACCGCATTCCCGCCTGAGGTGAACCTGACCGCGATCCTGCGCGCCGGCGAGCTCATCATCCCGGCGGGGCAGACGGTCATCCGTGCGGGCGACGAGATCATCGCCGTGACCACGCACGAGCGCGAGGATGAGCTGCGACACCTGCTCGTCGACTGAGCGTCAGTCCTCGCACCGAGCCCGAACACACTGCGGGCGACCGGAAGTCCGGTCGCCCGCGTCGTTGTCGTCGGCCGGAGTCCTCGACCTACGGGTAAATGCCTCGCACGCGCGTGATCTCGGCCACCCGCTGGATGGCTCGGGCCAGCGCCGCGGTCCGCAGCATCACGTGGTACTGGTCGGCGGTCGTCTGGATCGCGGCGAAGCTCGTGTCCATGATCCGCTTCAGCCGCGAGTTGACCTCTTCCTCGGTCCACATGAAGGACTGCAGGCCCTGCACCCACTCGAAGTAGGAGACGGTCACGCCACCGGCGTTAGCATAGATGTCAGGCAGGACGACGATGCCGCGATCGTGCAGGATCCGGTCGGCCTCCGGCGTGGTCGGGCCGTTGGCCGCCTCGGCGATAAGCTTGGCCTTGATGCGCGGCGCGTTTGCCTGCGTGATCTGCTCCTCCAGGGCCGCCGGGATCAGGATGTCGCAGTCGAGCTCGAGGAGCTCCTCGTTCGAGACGTTCTGCGCGCCCTTGAAGTCCACCACGCTCTGGGTCTGGCGCTTGTGCGCCATGACCGCGTGGATGTCGAGGCCGTTCGGGTTGTAGATGCCGCCGCGCGAGTCGCTGACGGCCAGCACCTTGTAGCCCATGTCGAACAGGATCTGCGCGGCGGTCGAGCCGGCATTGCCGAAGCCCTGGACGATGAAGCGGGAGGTGCTCAGGTCGATGTTGTAGTGCTTGGCCGCCTCCTGGATGGCGTAGACGCAGCCGCGACCGGTGGCCTCCGAACGGCCCTCGGACCCGCCGATCAGCAGCGGCTTGCCGGTGACGACCGCCGGGATCGGCACGCCGCCGTGGTGCATGCTATAGGTGTCCATCAGCCAGGCCATGATCTGCGGGTTCGTGTTCACGTCGGGCGCCGGGATGTCCTGGAATGGGCCGATCACCGGGGAGATCGCCGTGGCGTAACGCCGCGTGAGGTTCTGCAGCTCGTTCTGCGACAGGAGCTTGGGATTGACCTCTACGCCGCCCTTGCCGCCGCCGTAGGGCAGCCCGACCACGGCGCACTTCCAGGTCATCCAGGACGCGAGCGCCTTGACCTCGTCCAGCGTGACGTCCTGGTGGTAGCGGATGCCACCCTTGGACGGGCCAGCGGCGGTGTTGTGCTGCACCCGGTAGCCGACGAACATCTGGACGCTGCCGTCGTCCATCTCGACCGGGAAGTTGACGGTGACCTCGCGCTGGCACTTGGCGAGGCGGCGGCGCATGTCGTCGTCGAGGCCGATGACGTCGGCGGCAATGTTGAACTGCTCCACGGCGATGTCGAACAGGCTTGGCGCGGCTTTCTCGTGAGTATGCGTCTCGACTGCCACGTGCGGATCCCTTCTCTAGGACTCCACGGCCGACGCGGGCCGAATGGCACTCCGGCCGCACACAGGCGGGCGGCCCTCCGCCGGTAAAACGAAGGAGGCTCGAGCAACCCCGGCCTCCTGCTTCACTTACGATCCGTTGTTCAACGCCTCCTCCAGCAGCTGCCTGGCGACGGCGTGATTGGCCGCGCCGCGCATCTGCCTCATCACCTGGCCCAGCAGGGAGTTGAGGGCCTGCTGTTTGCCACGGCGGTAGTCGGCGACTGGCGCGGGGTTCTCGGCGATCACCGCGTCGACGACCGCGCGAAGCCGATCGACGTCGCTCACCTGCGCAAGCCCACGATCCTCGACGATCCGGCCCGGGTCGTCGCCGGTCTCGTGCACGGCGACCAGGACGTCCTTCGCCGTCCGTCGGGTGATGGTCTCGCCCGCCACCAGGTCGATCAGCTCGCGGAGCTGCGCCGGAGCCACGTTAACCTCGTCGATGCCGAGGCCGCGCTCACGCATCAGCGCGAAGACCTCACCGCTTACCCAGGTGGCCGCCGGCCGCGCGCGGGCCGGCTCGTGGTCGACGGACGCTTCGAAGTAGTCGGCAACCGCCCGCTCCTCGGTCAACACGGCGGCGTCGGCCGCGGAGAGGGCGTAGTCGGCCACGAAGCGCTCCCGGCGCATCGCCGGCAACTCCGGCATCCGGCCGCGGATCCCGGTGACCTCCAACTCTGACAGGAACACCGGCGGCAGGTCCGGCTCCGGGAAGTACCGGTAGTCGTGGGCGTACTCCTTCGTACGCTGCGACACCGTGATGCCCTGGTCTTCGACCCAGCCTCGGGTCTCCTGCTCGATCCGCTCGCCGTTGAGCAGGGCGGCACGCTGCCGTTCGACCTCGAACGCCAGCGCCCGCTCGACGGATCGAAAACTGTTCATGTTTTTGATCTCGACTTTGGCCCCGACGAGCGACCCGTCCACCGACCGCTGCGAGACGTTGGCGTCGCAGCGGAAGGCGCCCTCCTCCATGTACCCACTCGACACGCCCAGGTAGCGGAGGATCTGCCGAAGGGCAACCAGGTAGAGGCGCGCGTCTTCGGGCGACTGCAGATCCGGGTCGCTCACGATCTCCATCAGCGGCACGCCCGAGCGATTCACATCGACGAGGCTGTAGCTCTCGCCTGCCCGGGTACGGTGCACGAGCCGTGCCGTGTCCTCCTCGAGGTGGACCCGGCGAATGCCGACCCGTCGTCGACCCCCGGCAGAGTCGAACTCCAGTCCCCCGCCGACGCACAGGGGGTGGTCATACTGCGAGATCTGATACCCCTTCATCAGGTCGGGATAAATGTAGTTCTTGCGATCGAACTTGCTGAATGCGGGAACATCGCAGCCGAGGGCGAGGCCGGTCATGACCGTGTAGACGATTGCCTCGTGATTGATGACGGGGAGCGCTCCGGGGAGCCCCAGGCAGATGGGACAGAGATGGGTGTTCGGCTCGGCCGCCGCGTATGACGCGGAACATCGACAGTACATCTTGGATCGGGTCAGGAGTTGCGCGTGAACTTCCAGCCCGATGACCGTCTCGAACTCCACCGCGATCACCCCGCGCTGTCCGCAGCCCGTCGCCGCGCTCCGCCGATTATAGCACGGGCGACTCCGCGACTGATCGGTTGAGTTGTCAAATGCGCAGACGTGTTCCGGCGGGAGCGGGCGGATGGACACGTCGAACGGTTCCGCTAGGAGCCAAGGGCAATGAACGGCGCGGGGTCGACGGGCGTGCCGTTGATGCGGATTTCGTAGTGGACGTGCGGCCCGGTCGAGTTGCCGGTTGAGCCCGACAGCGAGATGACCTGGCCGGCCTTGACCTGCTCGCCCACCGTCACCAGCAACTGCGAGTTATGCCCGTAGAGGGTCTGAATCCCATTGCCGTGGTCGATTTCGACCAGGTTGCCGTAGCCGCCGTCCCACCCGGCGATCGCTACCGTCCCAGCCGCCGTCGCCTTGACCGGCGTTCCCGTGGGGACGGCCAGATCGATGCCGGTGTGGAAGTGCGGATAGGGACCGTAGGGAGGCTCGGACGTGAAGCTCGTGGGGCCAAACGGCTGGGTGACGACGCCGTTAACCGGAGCACCACGCGGCGTTGTCGAAAGCGAGGCGGGACCGGTCGGGATGTTCGACGCCGCGATCGCCTGCTGGGCGGCCGAGAATTGCGCCTGAGCGGTCTGGTTCGCCTCGTCGAGTGACATCTGGAGCGCCGAGACCCGATTCAGGTCGCTCGAGATCTGACCGCTGAGGGACTGGAAGCTTGGGATGCCCGCCAGGTCCGCCGCCGTCGGACCGCCGACCGGGGGCGTTTGCGCGGATGGGAGCCCGAGCATCCCGCGTAGCTGGTTGGCCAGCTGCTCGAGCTGCGTGAGCTGCTGATCGATCGACTGCACGCGAGTGGACAGGTCGTTCAGCTGACTCTGCCGCTGCTGCTCGACCGTCTGCAGCTGCTGCTGGGTCGCCTGGACCTGCTGCTGCGACGACTGCAACTCGGCCTGTGCCTGCGCCACCCCCTGCGCTTGCTGCTGGCGCTGATCGTTCAGAGCCGCGGCATCACGCTGCGCCTGGGCGAGGTCTGCCTCCAGTGAGCCGACCTGTTCGGAGAGGCTCTGGATCTGGCCGACGGCAGCGGCGTCGGTCGGTCGGGCCGGGGGAGGCTCGATCGGCACAACCGCCGTGCGCGGCACCGTCGTTGTGGTCCGCGGCACCGCGACGGGCGTTGCCTGCTGGCGCGCCGTCGTGACCGCGATGCCCAGCGCCCCGACGGTCCCCCCGAAGCCCAGCGCGAGCACGATGAGCAGCCAGTAGGGAATGACGCTCGTGCGCCGCAACCACCGAGCGGCTCGAAATGGTAGGTCCCCGTCCGCCGCCGTGACGGCCAGCGCGACGGCAACGCCATTTCGTGGGGGCTGCAACTGGCGCAGCGCCGCGGTCGATCGTGATGGCCGGGAAGAGCGGTATCCAATCATGCTCGGACGATAGCGTTGGCCCCTGTTTGTGAACAAGGCGACAAAGGTCCCAACGCGCTCGCGGAACCGGCACGGAACGCGCCGTACGGGAGTCACAGTGGTACCGAACGGGGTCGTCTCGCTGGACCGCCACATGCACAGATTCAATGTATAAACCGACCGGAATGTGGGATGGCCTATGGTAAGATCGCACGCTGAGGGGGCGGGCCCAAAGCCCGGTCTACTGTCCGTCGAAGTGCGGGCCCCTCTTGCGCGCGGCGAATGGAAGCGGCGTGAACGCCCGGAAGGTGACGTGAGCCGCTCCACGGTTCCGGTTCCACGAGGCGGACGCATTCCTTCCTGAAGCGCACCGCCCGGCGTCTTGCATGGCGGTGGGCGACCGGAGCAGCGAGGAGGCCAGGGCGACGCAATGGTGGTCAACTCGGAGACGAAGCTCGTCACGCTGAGCATCAACGGCGAGCCGGTGACGGTGCCCGAGGGGTCAACCGTCCTCCAGGCATGCCAGCACGCCGGCATCGAGGTACCAAACCTCTGTTACCAACCGCTGCTCCGTCCCTGGGGGTCGTGTCGCGTCTGCACCGTCGAGATCCTCGGTCGCCGCGGCGGCCTGATCGAGTCGTGCGCGGCGCAGGCGCGCGAGGGGATGGAGGTCCTGACCCACTCGCCGGAAGTCCTGGCGTCACGCCAGTTTCTTCTCCAGATGTACCTGGTCGACCACGCGCTCGACTGCCCCACCTGCGACAAGTCCGGCGAGTGCTACCTGCAGGACAACACCTACCTTCACAACGTGCACAACAACCCCTACCGGCGCCCGAAGCTGGCTCGCGCCTACACCCACCTGAGCGACGTGATCGACTACAAGTGGGACCGGTGCATCATCTGCGCGCGCTGCACGCGGGTCTGCGATGAGGTCATCGGCGTCACCGCCATCGAGGTCCTCAATCGCGGCCTGGAGGCGGAGATTGGCCCCGCCTACGGCACCGATCTGCGCGACACCACCTGCACCTCATGCGGCATGTGCATCGCGGTCTGTCCGGTGGGCGCGCTGACCGACCGGCGCTTCGGGTCGCACCCATGGGAGCTCGACGCCACCGAGACGATCTGCGGCTTCTGTGACGTGGGCTGCACGCTCAACGTCGAGCACAACCGCGGCCTGGTCCGACGTGTCACGCACCTCTGGGACCGGGGCGTGAACCACGGCTACACCTGCGAGCGCGGAAAGTGGGGCTACGACCAGGTCCAGCATCCCGATCGACTGGACCGCGCCTACGTCCGCGGCTCTGACGGCTGGACCTCGGCCGACCTCGACGAGGCACTGGACACCGTGGCCGATCGTCTGCGCCACTACCAGGGCAGCCAGTTCGCCGCGCTCGCCTCCCCCGACGCTACCAACGAGGAGAACTACCTCCTGCAGCAGTTCACGCGCGCGGTCATGGGCACGAACAATGTCGACCGGCTCACCCGGCCCAACCAGGTCCGGGTCGACCTAGCGCTGGGCGACGCCTTTGGTCTGCCGACCAGCACCAACTCGATGCAGGAGACCTTCACCAACACCAAGAGCATGCTGGTGGTCGGCCCGAACATCGGCGAGGCAGCGCCGGTCGCGAGCTACTGGCTCTACTGGTCGCGCACCTATCGCGAGGCCAGGACAGTCGTGATCTCTCAGGATCACTTCCCGCTCTGCGATCGGGCCGAGGTATGGATCAAGCCACCCGTGGGACAGGAAGCGGCGGTCCTGAACGCGATGGCGCGCGTCATCATCGACGAGGGACTGGCGCGACCGATCGCGGTTGTCGAGCCGGCCTTCGCCGCATGGCGGTCGTCGCTGGATGGCTTCGACCTTGAGACCGTCACCCGGGACACCGGCGTCGACGCAGACCTGATCCGCCGCGCCGCGCTCATCTACGCAACCGGTGGAGTCGGCCACAGCGACGGACGTGACCTGGACGCGTATCCGCCGAGCGCCGTCTACCAGACGCTCGCGAGCGAGCAGGACACCGACGCGCGCGCGGCCGCCGTAGCCCTGAACAACCTGGCGCTCCTGACCGGCAACGTTGGGCGAGCGGGAGGCGGGGTGCTGGCATTCCGCGGCCCGGCCAACTATCAGGGCGCGACCGACCTGGGCTGTAACCCCGTGTTCTACCCCGGCTACCAGGCCGTGAGTGACGACCGGGCCCGTCGCGCGTTCGAGGCCGCCTGGCTGCCGCGCTGGAACGACACCGCGGTGCCGCGGAACGGGTTCAAGACCCTCGGCTCGCTGCCCACCGATCCCGGTCTGAGCCTCGAAGAGATGATCGGCGCCATCGACGCCGGGCAGATCAAGGCGATGTACATCGTCGGCGCCAGCCACAAGTTTGGGCAGCCGGTCGACGAGCGACTGCTGGCCGTCCTGCCAAAGCTCGAGTTTCTGGTGGTCGAGGACGTCTTCGAGAGCCCATTGACCGAGCTTGCCCACGTGGTCCTGCCGGGCACGATGTTCCTGGAGAAGGACGGCTCCTTCACCAACGCCGACCGCACGATCCAGCGGGTACGGACCGCGATCGCGCCCCCCGGTGACGCGCAGGGCGGCTGGTGGTATCTGCAGGAGATCGCCCAGCGATTGGGATACGGTCTGAACCACCCGCACCCATCGCTGGTCCTCGAGGAGGTCGCACGCGTCGCGCCGATCTACTCCGGCGTGTCGTTCCCGCGGCTGGAGCGCGGCCCGCTCCACTGGCCGGTGCGGCCCTTCACCGCGGAGCAGAGCGTTTTCCTGGAGGTCGGCAACGGGCTCGCGCCCGATCAGGTCCACCTGGTCGCCGACTAGTCCCGGCCCGCAAGCACGAGTGAGGATGGACCGCTGATGCTGGATGAGGTCAAGGGTTTCTGGGTCACCTTCAAGCGACTAGGGACGGGCAACGTCACCACGCAGTACCCCGAGGAGAAGCGGCAGATGGCGCCGCGCTTCCGCGGGCTGCCGTCGCTACGGGCCGACCCGGAGACGGGCGAGGCGCTCTGCGTTGCCTGTGGGCTGTGCGCGCGCATCTGCCCGACGAGCTGCCTCGAGATGACCGTGGTGCCCTCCGAGGAGGGTGACCGCGAACTGGCCGAGTTCATCCTGCGCTCCGGCCGCTGCCTCTTCTGCGGCTTCTGCGCCCAGGTGTGCCCGGTCGACGCCATCACCATGAGCGGCGAGTACGAACTGGCCACCCAGATGCGGGACGGGTTGATCTACACCAAGACGGAGCTCGCGAGCATCGGCGCGCAGAACCTGAGCTGGTGGACGGCCGAGTAGGGCCATCTCCGCACCACAGGGCACGTCAGGTGACGATGGGGCCGGTCGGCCCCATCGTCACGTCCGCGGCACCCCCGGTTTGACCACCCTCCGCCCCGGACCTAAGATCGAACCATCTGGCGCCGACTGGCGGTGCGGCCGGTCGGCAACCCGGACGTACGACGACGGGAGGGACCGAGCATGGCTATGGAGCGCCGGTTCTACTGTGCCGGCGAGTGGCGCTCGTCGAGCAATCCGGTCACGATCAAGAACCCGTACAGCGGCGATGCCGTCGCCACGACCTGGCTGGCCGGTAACGACGACTTCAACGACGCCGTCGTCGCGGCCCAGCAGGCGTTTGACGAGACGCGCCACCTGCAGAGCTACGAGCGCGCGGCTATCCTGGACCGCATGGCCGACGGGCTGGCGGCGCGCCAGGATGAGTTCGCGCGCCTGATGGCCGAGGAGTCGGCCAAGCCGATCCGCGACGCGCGCGTCGAGGTCGCTCGCGGCGTCTTCACCCTGCGCACGGCGGCCGAGGAAGCACGGCGGATCGGCGGCGAGGTGATCCCGCTCGACCTGATGGCGTCGTCCGCCGGCCGCTTCGGCATCACCCGCCGCTTCCCGATCGGGCCGATCGCCGGGATCTCGCCGTTCAACTTCCCGCTCAACCTGGCGCTGCACAAGCTGGCACCGGCGATCGCCTCGGGCAACACCATCGTGCTCAAGCCGCCGAGCTACGACCCGCTGACGATGCTGGCCTTCGCCGCGATCGTGGATCAGGCCGGGCTGCCACGCGGCGCGGTCAGCATCATGCCGATGGACCGCGAGGTCGGCGACCGGCTGGTGACCGACCCGCGCTTCAAGCTCCTGTCCTTCACCGGCTCGCCGGCGGTGGGCTGGGACATGAAAATGCGCGCGGGCAAGAAGAAGGTCGTGCTCGAACTGGGCGGCAACGCCGGAGTCGTGGTCGACCGGGGTGCCAACTTGCCGCTCGCGGTCTCGCGCGTCCGCGTCGGCGCGTTCGCCTACGCCGGGCAGGTCTGCATCTCGGTGCAGCGTGTCTACGTCCACCGCTCGGTGTTCGACGAGTTCAACGAGCGGCTGGTGGCCGAGGTCCAGGCGATGAGACTCGGCGACCCGCTGGACGAGGCAACCGACCTCGGTCCGATGATCGACGAAAGGGCGGCACGGCGGAGCGAGGACTGGGTGGCGACCGCCGTCGCCGAGGGTGCGCGGGTGCTCACCGGCGGTAAGGCGGAGGGTAACTTCTTCCAGCCGACGGTGCTCGTCGACGCGAAGCGCGAGAGCTTCGTCTGCAGCCGCGAGGCGTTCGCGCCGCTGGTGAACGTCTTCCCCTACGACGACTTCGAGGAGGCGCTGGCCGAGATCAACGACTCGGACTTCGGTCTGCAGGCGGGTATCTTCACTCGGAGCCTCGAGCACGCGCTGCGCGCCTTCGAGACGCTCGATGTGGGCGGCGTGGTCGTCAATGACATCCCCACCTACCGCATCGACCACATGCCCTACGGCGGCGTGAAGGACTCCGGGCTGAGCCGCGAGGGGCTGCGTTACGCCATCGAGGACATGACCGAGCCGCGCCTGATGGTCTTCAATCGCGTGCCCGACGCGTAGTCGCGCACGAACGAGCCGACACGCTCGGGCCGCAAGAACGGGCCGGGGCTACGCGCCCCGGCTCTCGACGTTCCCGGCAGCCACGCGGGAGCGTCGAGAACCTCGTCAACCTGCCGGCTCGACCAGCGCCCGCAGGCGGGCCAGGTTCTCGGCGTCCTCGTGCAGGTCCTCGCTCTTGGGTGTCTCGAGCAGACCGGGCAGGTCGACGAAGCGCGGGTCGTTCACGACGTGTCGGAACCCCTCCAGGCCGATCACTCCCTGCCCGATGTGGTCGTGCCGGTCAATCCGCGAGCCGAGGTCGCGCTTGGAGTCGTTGAGATGGAAGGCGCGCAGGTTCTCGAGCCCGAGCACCCGGTCGAACGCCTCCATCGTCTCGGCGTAGCCCTCGGCAGTCCGCAACTCGTAGCCGGCGGCAAAGGCGTGGCAGGTGTCGAAGCAGTAGCCGACGCGCTCCGGCGCGGCCACCAGCGCGAGGATCCCGGCCAGTTCCTCGAAGCGGTCGCCGAGGGTGTTTCCCTGGCCTGCCGTGATCTCCAGCAGCGTCATGACTCGCTGGTCCGGCAGTGCGGCGTGGACCCGGTCAAGCGCCTCGGCAACCCGGCGAATGCCTACCTCCTCACCCGCGCCGCCGTGTGAACCGGGGTGGGTGACGAGGTACGGCACGCCAAGGAGATCACAGCGCTCCAGCTCGATGCGGAACGCCTCGATCGACTTCTCCCATAGCTCGTCGTCCTGCGAAGCCAGGTTGATCAGGTAGGAGTCGTGGGCGACGACCGGCCCGATGCCGGTCTCGGCGAGCCGCTGGGCGAAGCGCTCGACCTGCTCCGGCGGGATTGGTTTGGCCCGCCACTGGTTGTTGTTCTTCGTAAAGATCTGGAGCGAGTCACAGTCGACCTGTGCGGCGCGGTCCACGGCGCGGTCGACGCCACCCGCGATCGACATGTGGGCACCGAAGCGCATGCCGGAGCTCCCAACCTCAAAGGCAGATGACCCGAACGAACGCGCGTACGGACGTTCGGATGATCATGCCGCAGTCTGTCCGTACATGCAAGGAGGTGCCGAACAGGCACGGGCGGCCCCGGCGTCGCGCCAGCGGCGCCCGCTCGACGCTCACCCGGCGTGGGCCAGTCGCTCCAGCTCCGCCTTCTTGTATCCGAGCACCGACCCCGCCGAGGTCACGACAAGCGGTCGCTTGAGCAGGGTCGGCTCCGTCACCATCAGGTCGAGCAACTCGTCGTCGGAGATGTCTCGCGCGGCCAGGTCCAGTTCGCGGTAGGCGCGGCTGCGCGTCGAGAGCACCTCCCTGGGGGTGAGCCCGGCACGTGCCAGGACGTCCGCCAGTTCGTCGCGGGTGAACCGCTCTTTGAAGTAGTCGCGGCGCCGATAGGGGACGCCGGCCTCACGAAGGAACTCCTCCGCCTTCCGGCAGCTGGTTCAGGTAGGGTGAACGTAGACCTCCACCGGCTCCTCCTCACGTCGCTCCGATCCATCCTCACCGCGCCGCGACCGCTCAGCCAGTGACGTGAGGCAGCACCTCGGTCGCCAGCAGTCGCAGCCGGTCATGATCGTACGCGACGCCCGGCACGTAGAGGATGAGGTAGTTGACGCCCGCGTCGACCCGCTGTTGCAGCCGCTCGACGAGCTCAGCGCCGGTGCCGACCACGACCGAGTGCGCGAACTCCTCATACGGCCGGTCGCGGCGCGCCGCGGCAGTCGCCTGCTCTGGGCTCTCGCCCGGCTGGACCGGAAAGACCATGACGGTCGAGGAGCGCACGATCTGGTCGTAATCGCGGCCGACGTCCTCGCAGTGGCGCCGCAGGACGTCGAACTTGTGGCGCAGCACGTCCGGCTCGCCGCCCACGTTGCAGGCGTCACCCCAGCGAGCCACCAGCCGCAGGGTCACCCGCTCGCCGCTGCCGCCGATCCACAGGCGTGGATGCGCGCCTGCCGGGCCGTGCGGCTCGTTGATCGCGTCCTCGATCGTGTAGTGTCGACCATGGAATGCCGGGTGGTCCTCGGTCCACATCCGGTGGATCAGTTCGCACGCCTCGGCAAAGGCTTGCATCCGGTCGCGCAGGGGCGGGAAGCCGTAGCCGTAGGCGCGCCACTCGGCCTCGTACCAGCCGGCGCCCAGCCCGCAGAGCAAACGTCCGTGGCTCATCACGTCGACGGTGGACGCCATCTTGGCCAGCAACGCCGGATTTCGGTAGCCGTTGCAGGTCACCATCTGGCCGACCTTGACCCGGTGCGTGTCGCGCGTCAGCGCCGCGGTCGTCGTCCAGCACTCGAACGTCGTCTCGAGCTCGATCGTCGGCACGGTCAGAAAGTGGTCGTAGAGCCAGACCGAATCGAAGCCGCTGTCCTCGGCAACGCGCGCGACCTGAGTCATCGCCTCGTACTTCTCGACCGGGTCCGGGATGTCGACCAGGTCGAGCCGCCAACCCTGCGGAACGAAGACGCCAAACGGGATGGACATGTGCTCCCTCTCTGCCGCGTGGCGCGGCGTCCGATATCGTCCGGCACGAGCGGCGCGCCCGCTCAGCATCCGTCGCCCGCTGCCAGGGCCGTGCCACCGGGCTGCGACCGTGCGGGACGCGGTGTACACTCGCACGTCGACGGATCGGGCACCATAGGGAGGACCGGTGCGCATTCTGGTGACCGGCGGAACCGGCCAGCTCGGACGGGCACTGCGGCGCCTGGCTCCCGACGAGCTCCACGTCGCCGCGCCGGGCTCGGGTGAGCTCGACGTGACCGACCCGATCGCCGTGCGCGAGCGGATCGAGTCGACCGCCCCGGATCTTGTCGTCCACGCGGCGGCGATGACCGACGTGGACCGGTGCGAGCGGGAACCCGACCTCGCCTTCCGCGTCAACGCCCTTGGCACGCAGCACGTCGCGAGCTCGGCCGCGGCCGCCGGTGCCGCGCTTTTCTACGTCTCGACCAACTACGTGTTCGACGGCACGGCGACCGAGCCCTACCACGAGTTCGCCCGTCCGGCGCCGATCAGCGTCTACGGCGCGTCCAAGCTCGCGGGAGAGGACGTCGTGCGCGCGCTCGTCCCGCGGCACGCGATCGTGCGCACTGCAATGGTCTATGACGAGACCGGCCGCAACTTCGTCAACACGATGCTCCGGCTGGCCGAGACGCGGGACGCGCTCAGCGTGGTGGCAGACCAGCATGGCAACCCCACCTACGCCGCGGACCTGGCTCTCGGAATCTACCAACTCGTCACCGCGGGCGCGGTTGGTACCTACCACCTGGTCAACCGCGGGTCGGCCAGCTGGTACGACTGGGCCGCCGAGGTATTCCGTCTCGCCCGGCACACGGTCGCCCTCGAGCCGATCTCCGGCAGCGACTGGACGCGTGATGCGCGGCCGCCTGCCAACGGCGCACTCGCGAGCCTCGCCGCGCCTGCGCTCGGCATTGAACTGCCCCCGTGGCAGGACGGGCTGCGGCGGTGCCTGGACCGGCGCGCCGTCGGACCATGAGCCCGGCGCGCGTCGACGTCATCATCCCGACTCACAACGGCCGTGACCTGCTAGCGACCTGCCTGCCCGCGCTTGCGCGCCAGCGCTACCGCGATTTCCGCGTGGTCGTGGTGGACGATGCCTCGACCGACGACTCGATCGACCTGGTTCGACAGGTCATGCCGGAGGCGGTGATCGTGCAACTGCCGCGCAATCGGGGGCTGGCCGTCGCGGTCAATGCCGGGCTCGATGTCTCCGCGTCGGAACTGATTGCCCTGCTCAACAACGACACGGAGCCGGAGCCGAACTGGCTGGGCGCCCTGGTTGCCGCGCTCGATCGCCATCCCGACGCGGCCGCCGCGGCAAGCAAGCTCCGGCTATTCGACCGGCGCGATGTGATTCACTCGGCGGGTGACGTATTCCGCCGTCGAGGCGTGCCCGGGAACCGCGGTGTCTGGGAGCGAGATATCGGCCAGTACGACCGGGAGGAGGAGGTCTTCAGCGCATGCGGCGGCGCGGCCCTCTACCGGCGGCGCGCGCTCGATGCCGCGGCGGCCGTCGACGGGGCGGTGCTCGACCCCGACCTCTTCATGTACTGCGAGGACGTCGACCTCTCCTGGCGGCTGCGTCTGCTGGGCTATCACGTCGTCTACGCGCCGGACGCGGTCGTCTACCACCGTCTCTCGGCCACGGGCGGCGGGACGCTCGCCTCCTACTACGTCGCGCGAAACGCACCCGCCGTGGTCGTCAAAGACCTGCCGGATCAGCTTCTGCGTCGGCACCTCCTGGCCATCGTCGCCGAGCAACTGCGCCAGCTTGCCGGCACCCTACCGCACCTCCGCGAGCCGGCCGCGCGTGCCCGACTGCGCGGGATGCTCGCCTTCGTTGTCATGGTCCCAAATCTGCTGCAGAAGCGCCGGCGGATTCAAGCCGCGTGCCGGGTCGAGGCGGCCTCGCTCGAGGCGCTGCTGGTGGACTAACCAGGCGCGGGACAGCTTGACATTCGACACCAGAACACGCCATGATCCGTGCGGATCGGTCTTCCAGCGCGGGAGCACCAGCGTGAACCAACACCGCGCCCCCACCCCGTCGGCCCTGGTCTCGCTCGGCGCGGGAGCAGCCGTGGTCGGCGCCAGCCTCTCCACCGCCCTCGTACTGGCCACCGCCGACTACGCCTTCCGCAAGATCACCCGGCCCGGCGGAACGGCGACCCTCCGCTCATACACCTATACCCCGTGGGAGGTCGGGCTTCCCTGGCTGGACGTTGCTATCCCGACCACGCGCGGGCCGCTGCCGGCCTGGTGGATCCCCGCGGAGCAGCCGGATGCACCCATCATCGTCCCGCTTGCGGGGCACGGGCGAAGCAAGAGCGACCTGCTGGGTATCGCTCGCTATCTCTGGCAGGCCGGGTTCTCATGCCTCATGGTCGACTATCGCGGTCTCAGCGAGACGGACGGCTTCATCCATTCGACGCTGGGGTTCCGGGAGACCGACGACGTGCTCGCGACGATCGACTGGCTCGCCCGGCGCAATCCGGGCAGCCCGATCGGTCTCCTCGGGTACTCGATGGGTGGGTCGATCGCGATCCTGGCGACCGCGCGCGACTCGCGCATCGGTGCCGTCATCTCCGACTGCGGGTTCTCGTCCCAGCGCGACGTGGTCGCCTACCACGTGCGTCGTCGAGTTCACATCCGGCCGGCGGCGAGCGCCGTCACCGCGGCAACCGGCGCGCTGCTCCGTCGCCGCGCCGGCTTCGCCATGGACGGCGTCGAGCCACGTGCGGAGATCGCTCGGATCGCGCCGCGGCCCGTCTTCATCATCCACGGCGAGCGGGACGAGATCGTCCCGCCGGCCCACGCCGAGGAGATGTACGCCGCCGCGGGGGAGCCCAGGCGACTCTGGATCATCGACGGGGCACGCCACGTCGAGGGGTACTTCGTCGACCGTCTGCGCTACTGCAACGAGGTGGCCGCGTTCTTCGAGGCGACCCTCCGATCGGGCGCGGCCGAGCAGGTCGCCGCCGGATGACCGTCTCCGGAAAAGGTGAGCGCGCCGGGCGACCGGCCCGGCGCGCTCACCACCCAGATATTCGGTCTCGATTAGCGATGCAGGCGCGCGATGATCGCGTCGGTCATCTCGGTGGTCGTCGCGGCCTTCGACCGGTCGCGGTCGGCGCGCAGGTCGTAGGTCACCTTCGAGCCATCCGCGATGACCTCGGCGACCGCTCGCTCTACCGCGTCCGCCGCCTGCGCCTCGTTGAGGTGACGCAGCATCATGACACCGCTCAGGACCATCGCGGTCGGGTCCGCCTCGTTCATGCCGGCGTGGGACGGCGCGCTGCCGTGAATGGCCTCGAAGACGGCACCACGCTCGCCGATGTTGGCGCTGGGCGCGACCCCCAGGCCGCCGACCATGCCCGCCGTGAGATCGCTGAGAATGTCCCCGTAGAGGTTGGGCATGACCAGCACGTCGTAGAGGTCGGGCTTCTGCATCAGCTGCATGCACATGTTGTCGACGATCCGGTCGTTGAACTCGATCGTCGGGTACTCCCGCGCCACCTCCTGGGCTACTCTGAGGAACAGCCCGTCGGTGAACTTCATGATGTTGGCCTTGTGCACCGCCGTGACCAGCTTACGACCGTTGCGGGCGGCGTAGTCGAAGGCGAAGCGCACGATCCGGCGCGAGTTCTCCGGGGTGATGGTCTTGATAGAAATAGCCGAGCTCTGGGGTACCGGCTTCGGGCTGAGGCGGTTGATCTGGTCGATGATCTCGTGGGCCGGCTCGGTCCCCTCCTCGAACTCGACGCCCGCGTAGAGGTCCTCCATGTTCTCACGGACGACCACGAGGTCGATGTTCTGGAAGGTACTCTGCACGCCGGTGAAGGTGCGCGCCGGTCGCAGGTTGGCGTAGAGCTCGAGCGCGTGACGCAGCGCGACGTTCACGCTGCGGAACCCGCCGCCGACCGGAGTCGTGAGCGGTCCCTTGAGCGCCACTCCGTTACGGCGGATGGAGTCGATCACCGCGTCCGGGAGTACGTCGCCGTGGCGCTCGAGCGCGGTCATGCCCGCATCCTGCACGTCCCACTCGAACGCGATGCCGGTGGCGTCAAGAATGCGTTGAGCGGCACCCGATACCTCGGGGCCGATACCGTCGCCGGGGATCAAGGTGATGTGGTATGCCATGGGGCGCCGAGCTCCTCCATTCGCCTCGGGCGGCCGACCCGCCGGGGGAGCATTCTAGGTCCGGTCCACGCGGGGTGTCAATCGAGCCGGGAGGCTCGAGTCGCCGCGAACGGTGCGCGTCACCATGGTCGAGCGGGCCGCGCGTCGGTCGACCGGTAGCGTCCGGTGGGATCTCAGGACGGCGACCACATCGCGTCTCGAGGCGACCTGCCGCTGTTGACGGTGTGCAAGGAGCGATAGCGCGGTACATTCAGGAGTGGTGCCTGGAACCCATCAGTCCGAGCGTTGTGCGGAGTGGGGGCTGACCAGCCGCGTGAACGTGAAGAAGATCATCTCCCGAGTACTGAACCCGCATGTGCTTATCCCGGCCGTCATCGCGATTGGCCTCCTCAGCGCCGTACTCGCGATCGGGAATCCGGGCAAAGTGTGGGCGCTGATGCTGCGCGCCGGCTGGCCGACGCTCGTGGTCGTCGCCGCCATCACGCTACCCTACCTGGCCGCGCGCGGCCTCGTCTGGCACCAACTCCTCGATCAGCAGGAGGCCAGCGTTCCCCTCGACGTTTACCTCGTGGCCTTCGCCGCCGGTGAGTTCGCCAAGGACCTGCCGGGCGGCGCCTACGTTGAGGACTACCTGCTGAGCCGCGCCAGCGTTCCGGTCGCCAAGTCGGTGACCGCGACGACGGCGCTCTCCGCGCTCGAGGCGATCCTCGCGCTCCCGGTGGTCCTCGTGCTCGGCGTACCGGGCTGGAGTTGGCTGCGGCTCTCCCTCGGGTTGATCCTGGCCACCTACGTGGTCGTGATCGCCATTCTCTGGTTCGTCACCAACCCGCACGGGGCCGAACCTCGCCTGACGCTGCCGAAAATGCTCCGGCCGATGATGGACGGGGTTCGCGACTTCATGGACGAGGCCGCGCACCTGGTCTGCTGGCGGACGCTCCGCGAGAACCTGCTGCCGACGATTCTCTACTGTGGAGTCGTGCTGGGCGACATCTACCTGATCGGGCACGCCATCGGGGCGCCACACATCAACGTGGACGAGGCGGCGGTCGTGTTCGGATTCATCACGCTGAGCCAGGTCCTGCTGCCCATCCCGACAAGCCTGGGTGTCACGGAAGCCAGCGGCGCCGGGGCCCTGGTCGCCTTCGGCGCCTCACCGGCCCTGGCCGTGGCGGTGCTGCTTCTGCTGCGCGTGCTCCTGACCGGCACCACCATGATCATCACCGGAGCGATCATGCTCCTCCTCTGGCGCCGGGTACAGCCGGAGTTGCCACCTCCGTCGCTGGCGTCCGAAGGCTCGCATGGCGACTCGGGTGGCCGTCCTGCCGTGTCCACGCGCACCTCGAACGGGAGCCAACTCGAAACGTGAACATCTTGATCGGTACAGAGACCTTCAGCCCCGACATCAACGGCGCGGCGCGGTTCACGCAGCGTCTCGTCTGGGGACTGCGCCGCGCCGGCCACCAGGTCACGGTCGTGGCGCCGGCAAAGCGGCTCGGAAGCAGCCGGAACGTGCAGCGCGACCCGGCATTCTACGGGGTACCATCGCTCCCGATACCCGGGTATGCGCCGTACCGGATGAGCGTCTCGGTGCTTGCCCGCGGCTACGCGGATCGCGTCGTCGCGAAGGTCCAGCCCGACGTGATCCACATCCAGAACCACTTCGGCACCGGGCGTTCGCTGGCGGCAATCGCCCGCCAGCGCCGCATCCCGCTCGTGGCGACGAACCACTTCGTGCCGGAGAATTTCGCCGGGCACATCCACCTGCCGGCGCCACTCAAGCGACGCGCCATCGATTGGGAGTGGAACGACGTCGCCCACGTGCTGAACCGGGCCGCCGTCGTGACCGCCCCGACGCGTGTCGCGGCCAGCCTCCTGCGCTCGCACGGACTCCGAACTGAACTCCGCGTGATCTCCGGCGGTATCGACCTCTCCGAGTTCGGCGGGGAGGACAACGTGTCTCGCCCGCCGCGGCCGGATTCCGACGCGCGGACGTGCTTGTTCGTGGGACGGCTGGAGCCGGAGAAGCACGTGGACGAGCTGATCCGGGCGCTCCCGCTGGCGAGGACGCGGCTCGACCTGCGGCTCGTCGTCGTCGGTGACGGAACGCTGCTCGACGAGCTCCGCAATCTCGCCCGCGAGCAGGATGTCGAGCCGTACGTCACGTTCGCCGGGTTCGTCAGCGACGGGGCGCTACGGCAGCACTACCAGCAATGCGATGTGTTCTGCATGCCGGGCACGGCTGAGCTGCAATGCCTGGCGGCCCTCGAGGCGATGGCGACTGGCCGGCCGGTCGTGGCGGCCGACGCACTGGCGCTACCCGAGCTCATCGAACCGGGCACGAACGGGTACATCTACCATCCCGGAGACGTCGCGGAACTCGCGGAGCGCCTGGTCGACTGTCTGGCCGACCCCGACGAGACGGCCAGGTTGGGCCAGAACAGCCACGAGACGGCGGCTCGCCATGCCTTCGAGCGTAC
>DASSZN010000165.1:0-11135 GCA_035702805.1 Thermomicrobiaceae bacterium
GTGGCAGGACGTGGCGCGAGCGCCGGTCCGGCCGCACTACCTGATCTGCAACGCCGACGAGTCCGAGCCAGGCACCTTCAAGGACCGCCTGCTGATGGAGGAGGACCCCTTCGCGCTGGTCGAGGCGATGACCATCGGCGGCTACGCGACCGGCTGCGAGCAGGGGTACATCTACATCCGCGACGAGTACCCGCTGGCCGCCGCCCGCGTCCAGCACGCCATCGAGAGCGCGCGCAACCGCGGCCTGCTCGGCGACGACATCATGGGCCGGGGCGTGCGCTTCGACATCGAGGTCCGGCGCGGCGCCGGGGCCTACATCTGCGGCGAGGAGACGGCGCTCTTCAACTCGATCGAGGGGCTACGCGGCGAGCCGCGCAACAAGCCGCCCTTCCCGACGCAGGCGGGGCTGTTCCGGCGGCCGACCCTGGTCAACAACGTCGAGACCTTCGCCAACGTGCTCGACATCGTGCGCGACGGCGGCCCGGCCTTCGCCGCGATCGGCACCGAGGGTTCGACCGGGACCAGGCTCTTCTGCCTCTCGGGGCGGATCGCCCGGCCCGGCGTCTACGAGGTACCCTTCGGCGTGACCCTGCGCGCGCTGATCGACCTGGCCGGAGGTGTGCCGGACGGCAGGCCGATCCGGGCGGTACTCCTCGGCGGCGCGGCCAGCAGCTTCATCACGCCGGACGAGCTCGACGTGCCGCTGACGATCGAGGGCACGCGCGCCATCGGCGCCAGCCTGGGCTCGGGCGTGGTGATGGTCTTCGACGACACGGTCGACCTGGTCGACACGGTGCTGCGGATCGCCCAGTTCTTCCGGGACGAGTCGTGCGGCCAGTGCGTGCCCTGCCGGGTCGGCACCGCGCGCCAGGAGGAAGCGCTGCGGCGGCTCGCCCGGCGCGCCCCGCTCGGCTCGGTCGACGACGAGCTGGCGCGGCTCACCGACCTGGACCTGGTCATGCGCGACGCCTCGATCTGCGGCCTGGGCCAGACGGCCAGCATCGCGGTCCGCTCGGCGATCCAGAAGCTCGGCCTCTTCAGCGACGGGAACGCCCAATGACAGCCACACTCAGCGCGCGCCAGCCTGAGCGCGCCGTCCGCGCGGTCACGCTGACGATCGACGGCGAGGCCGTGAGCGTCCCGGAGGGGGCGACCATCCTGGACGCCTGCCGCGCGGTCGGGATCGACACGCCGACCCTCTGCTACCTGGAGACGCTGACGCCGGTGAACGCCTGTCGCGTCTGCGTCGTCGAACTGGAGGGCTCCCGGGTGCTGGTGCCGGCCTGCGCCCGCACGGCCGAGCCGGGCATGGTGGTCCACACCGACAGCGAGCGCGTCCGCCAGAGCCGCCGCATGGTGCTCGAGCTGCTGGCGTCGTCGGTCGACCTGTCCTACGCCCCGGCGGAGGTCCAGGGCTACCTCGACCGCTACGGCGTCGCGCCGGAGCGCTTCGGCCCGCCGGCACCCCCCAGCGGCGGGCGGGACCGGGCCCACGCCGGGCACCACCACCAGCCGGACGACGGGCTGGCCGCGACCGTGGCCCAGCCGGTCAAGGTCGACAACGCGCTCTACGTGCGCGACTACGCGCGCTGCATCCTCTGCTACAAGTGCGTCGAGGCCTGCGGGGCCGACGCCCAGAACACCTTCGCCATCGGCGTCGCCGGGCGCGGCTTCGACGCCCGCATCTCGACCGAGTACGCCGCGCCGCTGCCGGACTCGGCCTGCGTCTACTGCGGCAACTGCATCGCGGTCTGCCCGACGGGCGCCCTGATGTTCGCGAGCGAGCACGACATGCGCGCGGCGGGCAGCTGGGACGAGGGCCGGCAGACGGTGACCGACACGATCTGCCCCTACTGCGGCGTCGGCTGTACGCTCCAGCTCCACGTCCAGGACAACCGCATCGTGAAGGTGACCTCGCCGCTCGACCACGACGTCACGCTGGGGAACCTCTGCATCAAGGGGCGCTTCGGCTGGCAGTTCGTGCAGAACCGGGCCGACGGGGGAGCCAATGGCCGCGCTGCCGAGCGGTGACCCGCCGCCGAACGTCGGCCGGCGGGTGGTGCGCGTCCACGGCGGCGCCTGGGCCGACGAGGACGACGTGCTGGCTGCCGAGGAGCCGCTCGAGATCCGCCTCCTCTGGGAGGAGGACGGGCAGCCGCGGCGCCAGAGCGTGGCGATCACGATGCGCACGCCCGGCGACGACTTCGAGCTGGCCGCCGGGTTCCTCCACGGCGAGGGGCTGATCGCGAGCCGCGAGGACGTGCTCGACGTCTCCTACTGCCTGGAGGAGGCCGAGGAGCAGCGGCTCAACGTGGTGACCGTGACGCTGCGGACCGGCCTGCCGCTCGACCTGGCTCGGCTCGAGCGGCACTTCTACACCACCTCGAGCTGCGGGGTCTGCGGCAAGGCCGCCCTGGACGCGCTCGACCTGCGGGGCTGCGCCCCGCTGCCGGCGGGGCCGGCGGTCCGGGCCGGGGTCATCCAGGCGCTGCCGGAGGCGCTGCGCCGGGCGCAGCCGGTCTTCCGGCGTACCGGCGGGCTGCACGCCTGCGGCCTGTTCGACCTCGACGGCCGGCTGCTCGACCTGCGCGAGGACGTCGGCCGCCACAACGCGCTGGACAAGCTCGTCGGCCACCAGCTGCTGCGCGGGCGGGAGACGCTCGACGGGTGCCTGCTCCTGCTGAGCGGGCGGGCCAGCTTCGAGCTGCTGCAGAAGGCGCTGGTCGCGCGCATCCCGATCGTGGCCGCCATCGGGGCGCCGTCGAGCCTGGCGGCCGACCTCGCGGCGAGCTTCAACAGCACGCTGCTCGGCTTCGTCCGGGCGGACGGGTTCAACATCTACAGCGGGCCCGAGCGGGTGCTCCCCTAGCGGAGCGTGCCGCCCGGGATTTGGACCGCGGCCCCGCGAAGCGGGCAGGTGTCCCGCGGGGCCGCGCGCGGCCGGGGAGGACGCTGGCAGCCAATGACCTTTGCCGAACCGTTCGACGATACCGTCCTGCCGCCCGACCACCGGGCGGCGCTCGAGACGTCGTGCACCGTGCTGGTGGACGACTTCCTCGACGACGCCGGGGCGATCGCGGCGGCGCCGCACGCCTGGGACCAGACCTACCTGTCGAGCTACCTGCCCCGTCGCCTGCACGAGGCATACACGCCGGTCTTCACCCGCGAGTTCCTGGTCACGACCGTCGTGGTCGGCTGGAAACTGGCGGACGGCAACTGGCGCGGCGTCGCCTGCCTCGGCGAGATGCTCGCCCTCAACGCGCTGGTGGAGTCCGCCGCCATCCGGCTGGAGAGCGAGGGGATCGAGCCGGACTTCGCCCCGTTCATGCGCCGGGCCCTGACCGGCGCCGAGCACGCCGAACTGTTCGCCGACGCGCCGGGCGGCGTCGACGAGTCGGAGCTGGGCCGGCGCCTCGAGCAGGCCGGCCTGCCGGTGGAGCGCTGGTTCACGCCCTTCACCGACGTGCCGGAGCCGGCGCTGCACCCCTACCTCATCGGGCCGATCGAGTTCGACGAGGTGGACGAGGAATACGAGGAGGAGACGGAGGAGGAGTGACGCCAGCGGCGATGGGAGCCCGGACCGGGAAGACCCCATCGGCCACCGGGGCAAAACGATGAGCGCGGCGAACCCGGCAGGGGTGCTGTACGCGTCCTGGGAGGATCTGGACCGCGCGCTGGCGGGGCTCTCGGACAAGGAGGCCGCCACGCGCTACCTGGGCGGCAGCTCGTTCGCCAGGACGCTGGCGCACCTGGCGAGCACGCTCGACACCTGGGTCAACGTGCGCTTCGCCGGTCAGGCGCCGCACCCGCTGCTCAGCGAGCGCCGCTTCCGCATGGGGGGCAGCGGGGAGGCCGACGACTGGCCAGCGCCCCGGCAGGCGGTCTCCGAGGTCCGCGCGGGCGTGCGGGACTACCTGTCCGGCGTCGACGAGGACGAGCTCGACCGCGTCGTCCCGTATGACGGCTCGATAACCGCGCTGCGCGAGCCGGGCGTCAGCCTGCGCTACAGCCTGGCGCGGATGGCTGCCCACCACTACTTCCACCTGGGCGAGATCGCGACCAAGCGCTCGCTGCTGGGGCACCGGATCGTGGACTACCCCGGGCTGATGGGTGAGGCCCGGTAGCGCGGCCGGCGCGGCAGTGGAACGCCCGCCCACGCGTCCCGACCGCGGGCGGGCACCGGATGAATGTCGGACAGCGCCGGTCAGGTGGGATTGAAGGAGCAGGCCCCGTGGACGGGTGCCTGCTCCCGAAATCCCTGGTCGTGGCCCTCAGAGATTAGCCGTGCGACTGCGATGAGCTCTCGCCCTCGAAGGACGCCCGGACGGCGGCCTCGACCTGGCGGTTCAGTTCCTGCTTGACCGGCTCCAGCGCCTGGTCGATCTGCCGCTCGAGCTCCTGCTTGACCGGCTCCAGCGACTGGTCGATCTGCTGCTGGACCTGCCGCTGCAGCTCCTGGCGCACCGGCTGCAGCGCCTGATCGGCCTGCTGGCGCAGCTGCTGGCGAATCGGCTCGAGAGCCTGGTCGACCTGCTGCTGGACCGTCTTGACGACCTGCTGCTCGCCCTGCTGCACGTGCTCGGCCTGCTGGCTCGACTGCGGCTGCTGCCCGTGCTCGGCCTGCTGGCCCTCCTGTGCCTGCTGGCTCGACTGCGGCTTGCCCGTGCTGCTCGCCTTGCTGCGCATGCTCGGTCGACTGCGCGTGCTGCTGCTGGGCCTGCTGGCCGTGCTCGCCCGACTGGGTGTGCTGCGGTTGCTGCCCGTGCTCACCGGCCTGCGCCTGCTGAGATTGCTGATCTGCTTGCCCATGCTGCTGGTCCGGCTGCCCCTGCTGCTGCGCGTGCTGGGGCTGCTGACCCTTCGCGCTCGCCTGCTGCGCGTGCTGGTCACCCGAGACCGATCGAATCGGTGACACGGGCAGATCCCGAGTCTCCATCACCGCGGGGCTACGGCACGGGTATGACGCGAGTGACCGGTTTCACGATCGACGCGTGGTGAAATCACTCTGGCTGGTTGTCGCGCTTGCGCGGAATGACCTGGCACGTGCCTTGCATTCTCCCGTTCTCCGCGCGAGGTCATCCGACCCGCCGGAGCCGGAGCGGTAGACGGGAAAGGAATCGTCATGAGCATCATCGGATGGGTCATCATCGGGCTGATCGCGGGCTGGCTCGCCAGCCTGATCCTGCACCACCACGAGTCGTGGTGGGCCGACATCATCCTCGGCGTCATCGGCGCGCTCGTGGGCGGGTTCATCTACGGTCTGGTGACCGGCCGCAACTTCGTCGCGCACTTCAACGTCGGCACGCTGATCGTCGCGGTCATCGGGGCGATCGTGGTCGAGGCAATCTGGGGCGCGATCCGCGCCGCCGCCTGATCCAACTCCTCGATTCACGGACCGGGTGCCGCCGGTACGGCACCCGGTCCGTCGCATCATGGAAGACGCCGCCGGCAATCCCGGTGGCGTCTTCGGTGCCTTGGGTGATACGCGGGGACCGCGGTCGAGCGCTCAGTAGGACCGGGGCAGGCCCAGCACGTGCTCGGCGAGGTAGTTGAGGACCATCTCCTGGGTGATCGGGGCGATCCGGTAGAGGCGCACCTCACGCCACCAGCGCTCGACGTGGAAGTCCTTGCGGTAGCCGCGCCCGCCGAGCGTCTGCAGCGCCGCCTCGCAGGCGGCAAAGCCCGCCTCGGCGCCCAGCAGCTTGGCGGCGTTCGCCTCGGCGCCACAGGGCAGCCCGTGGTCGAACCGCCAGGCCGCCTTGAGCGCCAGCAGCTCGGCGGCCGCCAGGTCGGCCCAGGCGCGCGCCAGCGGGTGGGCGATCGCCTGGTTCGCGCCGGTCGGCCGGTCGAAGACCACCCGCTCCCGCGCGTCGGCGCTGGCCAGCGCGAGGGCGGCGCGGCCGATGCCGATCGCCTCCATGGCGATGACGATGCGCTCCGCGTTCAGCCCCTCGAGCAGCTGATAGAAGCCCCGGCCGACCTCGCCGACCACATCCTCGTCCGCCACCGGGAGGTCGCGCATGGTCAGGCGGTTGGAGTCCACGGCGTTGCGGCCGAGCTTGTCGATGAGCTCCAGCGCGCAGTGGGCCGGGTCGAGACCGGCGAAGAAGAGGGTCAGGCCGAGCAGTGGCCGGGCAGGGTCGCGCGGCGCGGTGCGCGCCAGGATCAGCGCCCGCTCGGCGTGCCGGCCGTTGGAGAGCCACGCCTTGGCGCCGTTGAGCACCCAGCCGTCGCCGCGCCGCTCGGCCCGGGTCGCGATGCGCGAGGTGTCGGTGCCGGCGGCGGCCTCGGTCACACCGAAGGCCATGCGGAGCTCGCCGCTCGCCAGGCGCGGCAGGTAGCGCGCCCGCATCGACGCCGAGCCATGCCGGACGATCGGGTAGGGCGGGAAGATCGCCAGGTGGACCGGCGAAGCGCCGCTGGTGCCGGCGCCGGAGCGGCAGACCTCGTGCAGGAGGAGTGCCGCCTCGGTGACGCCGAGCCCGCGGCCGCCGTGGTCGCGGGGCACGATCGTGCCGAACCAGCCGGCCGCGGCGCAGGCGTCGACGAACGCGCTCGGATACGCCTCGGTCCGGTCCACCTCGCGCCAGTAGTCGAGGGAGAAGCGCGCAGTCAGCGCCGCCGCCTCGGCGACCAGCGCCTGCTGCTCCGGAGTCAGCTCGAAGTCCATCGTCGAGCCCGCGCCCTTCCGCCCGCCGCTACGCCCTGGCCGGCGTCTCCGCGACCCCCTGGAGGAGCACGTCGAGGAAGCGATCGACCACCTCCGGCGCCGGCATCGCGTGGTCGGGGGAGACGAAGACGCGGTAGATGACGAAGCCGACGAGCGCGTCGAGGAGCACGTCCTCGTCGGCGTCCGCGCGGATCTCGCCGCGGGCCTTCGCGCGCCGGATGACCTCGGCGCCGAGTGCTCGGCGCGGGCGCACGACGGCGTCACGGTAGGCGCTCATGACGTCGGGGTTGCCGATGGCCTCGGCGACGATGCGGGCGACCATCGGCCAGGCGTGCGACTCCGCCCTGGCGTGGCGCGCCGCGAGGATGGCGAGCACGTCGCCGCGAAAGCTCCCGGTGTCGGGCAGCACGACGTCGTCGGGGATGCCGCAGACGGCGGAGTGCACGAGCGCCGCCTTCGACGGCCAGCGCCGGTAGATGGTCGCCTTGCCGACGCCGGCGCGCTCGGCCACCTCCTCGACGCTCATACCCTGGAAGCCGCGCTCGACCAGCAGCGCGGACGCGGCCTCCAGGATCGCGCGCTCCGCGCGCAGGCTGCGGGGACGGCCCGGACGCCGCCCCGCCTGCTCGCACGCGTCCGGCCTCGACTCAATCGTCATTGACGCCGACCAGCTCCTCGGACTCCACCCCGGCCCCGGCGCCGGCACGCCGCCCGCCGCTCCGCGACGGCAGGAAGAGGAGGGCGATCAGCGCCCCGACGAACGCGGTGATCATGGCGATCAGCGCGGTGTCGCTCATGCCCTGGACGAACGCTGAGCGCGCCGACGCCGCCAGCGCCGCTCCCGGCGCGCCGCCGACCTGCTGGGCGACCGCCAGCGCCGCGCCGATCGAGTTCTTCACCGTCCCGGCGAGGGCAGGCGGGAGCCCGGCCACGTGCGCGCTCATCGTGCTGGCGTAGGTGGTGGAGAGGTAGCTGCCCAGGATGGCCACGCCGAGCGCGCCGCCGATCTGCCGCGTCGTGTCGTTGACCGCGGAGCCCGACCCGGCGTGCTCCTTGGGCACCGCGCCCATGATCGAGTCAGTGGCCGGGGTCATGGCCAGGCCCATCCCGACGCCGCCGACGAAGAGCATCGCCGCGATCACCGGGTAGCCGCTCGTCGTGCTAACCGAGGTCAGGATCGCCATGCCGCCCGCGACGATCAGCATGCCGAGGGTGACGACCGCCTTGGCGCCGAAGCGCTCGTTGAGCCGGGCGCTGGTCGGCGCGGAGATGCCGATGGCGAAGGCGACCGGGATCATCGAGGCCCCGGCCTTCAGCGTGGAGTAGCCCAGCACGAACTGGAGGTACTGGGTGAGGAAGAACATCGCGCCGTTGAGCCCGAAGAAGACGACGGTCACGGAGAGGCTGGCGGCCGAGAAGCGCGCGTTCTTGAACAGGCTCATGCGCAGCATGGGGTAGCGCGTGTGGCGCTCCCAGAGGATGAACGCAGCCAGCAGCACCGCCGCCACGGCGAACCAGATCAGCGTCGTCTGGCTGTGCCAGCCGTTGCTGGGCGCCTCGATGATCGCGTAGAGGAGCGAGCCCAGCCCGGAGATCGAGAGGACGGCGCCCAGCGGGTCGAGCGGCTGCGCCGTGGGGTCGTACGACTCCGGCACGAGCGCGATCAGGGCGATCACCGCGACGATCACCACCGGCACGTTGACCAGGAAGACGGAGCCCCAGGCGTAGTGCTCGAGCAGCCAGCCGCCGATGATCGGCCCCAGCGGCACCGACACGCCGAAGATGGCGGACCAGATCCCGATCGCGCGGCCGCGCTCCTCGTCGGGGAAGATGTTGGTGATGATCGACAGCGTGGTCGGCAGCAGGAAGGCGCCACCGATGCCCATCACCGTGCGGGTCAGGATCAGCTGATCCGCCGACCGGGCCTGCGACGACAGCAGCGAGAAGAGGCCGAAGACGACCAGCCCGCCGATGAGCGCCTTCTTGCGCCCGTAGCGGTCGCCGACGCTCCCGGCGGTCAGCAGCAGCCCGGCGAAGGCCAGGATGTAGGCGTCGACCATCCACTGGAGCTGGCTCTCGGTCGCGTGGAGGTCCCGCACCAGCGTGGGCAGCGCCACGTTGAGGATCGTGTTGTCGAGCCCGATGACCAGCACGCCGAGACAGAGGACGGCAAGCGTCCACCAGCGGCGCGCGTAGGCATGCTGGGCGTGATCGTGCGTCTCCATTCACCTGCCCTACTCAAGTACGGATATCAGCCCCTGGAACGCGGAGCCCGCGGCCCCGTTCCGGAACGATACCGTCTCGTATTGGCCGCGCCACTGTCTCTTTGGTCAGGGTGCCGGGTGACGTCCGGCGAGGTTGGGACGGTGCCGGCCGGCCGGGTAGCCCGCGACGCGCCTCACGGCGCGACGCGCGGGTCGACCTCCTTGAACCAGCGCACGAAGCCGACCAGCCCGGCGACCGAGTTGGCCACGATGCGCGCGCCCCGGTCGGCCGAGGCGAGCCGCGGGTCGGACAGGCTGCCCGAGGGCGGGGTGACGTCCTCCATGTTGATCGCCATCCCAACCGCGCGGCCCTCGAAGACGACCTCATTGAGGCCGGAGGTCGGCAGGCCGAGGAAGGGCCGGCTGCCGAAGTCCTCGGCGCGCTCCAGGTCGATCAGCTCCGGACGGAGGTGGGCCCAGATCGAGCCGATCGGCTCGCCGCCGTGGCCGGTCGGCGCGCTGCCGTAGAGCTCGCGCACCAGCGCCGGGGTCGTGCCGAAGCCGAGCGGCGCCACGATCGGCACCAGCAGGCCGCGCTCGCGCCGGATCTCGCGGATCAGCGGCCCCAGGATGGGCTCGTTCCCCTTGTGGCCGTTGAAGAGGACGACGTGGCGGAAGCCCTGGTCGAGCAGGCCGTCGACGGCGTCGCGCACCAGCAGGCGGAGCGTCTCGGCGCGCACGGTGACGGTGCCGGGGTAGTGGCGGAAGTACTCCGAGTAGCTGAAGGGGATCGTCGGGATCATCACGTCGCCGGTCTGACGCGCGACCTGCTCGGCGATGGCGTCGGTGATCAGGTAGTCGCCGGTGGGCGCGTGGGGTCCGTGCTCCTCGGTCGAGCCCATCGGCACGAAGGCGGCCGCCCCGCGCGCGACCGCCGCCTCGACCTCGCGCCAGGACATCTCGGCGGTGCGGACCGTCTCGGCCATCTCCCTCGCTCCTCCCGGTCGCTCACTGCTCGTCGTCCAGCGGAACGGCGCGCCGGGGCAGGGGCAGGTCGCTCGCGCGGCCCCGGCGCGGGGCACAGGCTAATTGACAGGCCGGCGGGCTGTCCACTATGGTCGCCGCGCCTGACGTCCTCGGAATCCAGCGGGAGGAACGACGCATGCCCCTCGGCTACCGGGTCTACACCCGGGTGGAGCGCCCCGACCCGGACCTCGTGCGCGCACTGGCGACGCACGCCACGCCCGACCTGGCCGACGCCATGAACCGCGCCAACACGCTCGACCCGGCGATCCGCTCGATCTTCGGGCCGATCCCGCGCGTCGCCGGCCCGGCGGTGACCGTCGCGATCCCGACCGGGGCGCTGAGCGTCCTCAAGGAGGCCGTCGAGCGGACGGCGCCGGGCGACGTGCTGGTCGTCAACGCGTGCGGCAACCCGACCGCCGCCGTGATCGGCGGCAACATCTGCCGGGGCATGGTGCACCGGGGCGTGGCCGGCCTGGTCGTCGACGGCGCGCTCCGCGACGTGTCCGAGATCCGCGCCGACGGTCTGCCCAGCTTCGCCCGCCACGTCGCGACCTTCGCCGGTCCCAAGGACGGCCCGGGCGAGGTCAACGTCCCGGTCGCCTGCGGCGGCGTGGTGGTCAACCCCGGCGACATCGTGGTGGCCGACGAGGACGGCATCGTGGTGGTGCCGCCCGAGCGTGCCGCCGAGGTGCTGGAGCGGGTGGCGCGGGTCGAGGCGGGTTTCGCCGCAGCCCAGGAGGTGCTGCTGCGGGGCGGCGTCACCGGGATCGCGGACATCGAGGCGGCCATGCGGGCCGAGGGCTGCGAGTTCGTGGACGGGGCCTGGCCGCGCTGACGGCGGCGGGACCGCGGGAGGGAGCACGACGGTGGCGAGCCAGATCGAAGCGCTGCGCCGTTTGACCGAGGTCGCCCGGCCGCTCGAGCCGGGCCAGTCGGTCGTCATCCACGCCGGCACCGTCCTGACCGGGCGGCGGGCGGGCGAGCGGGTGCTCCGGGACCAGGCGGTCACCATCGAGGACGGCCGCATCGCCACCGTCACGCCCTGGCGCGGCGACGCCGTCCCGGCGGGCACCGAGGTCATCGACGCGGCTCGCCAGACGGTGATGCCGGGGCTGATCGAGACGCACCTGCACGTCACCGGCGAGTGGCCGCACGACCCGCACGGCACCCACCTCGAGCCCTTCCCGGAGTCGCGCGTGCTGCGCGGCCTGCTCGACACCTGGGCGGTCTTCACG
>DASSZN010000169.1:0-2075 GCA_035702805.1 Thermomicrobiaceae bacterium
CACCGCCCCGTCCCCGGCCAGCTCGCGCGCATAGTGCAGCGCATCGGCGGCGGTGGGCACGACCAGCAGGGCCCCTCGCCGGGCGGCGGCGGCGTAGGCGCCGAGGACCTCCCCCGCCTTGGCGGAGTTGGCCGGTCCGAGCACGAGCGTCAGGGGCATCGCCCCAGTCTGGCGCGCGACCCTGACAGCACGGTGGCGGGCCGCCCCGGCCCCCGCCAGCGACGTTGGCGACGTTCCTGGGCGCAGGGACCAGCTTTGTCGCCAGCGTCAGCGGATCAGGCCGCTGCGGCGGGCTGCTCGGCCGGCCGCTCGGCGGCCTCGTCGGCCTCGGGCGGCTTGGCGCCCTCGCGGGCCCACGGCTCGTCGAACTCGACGCGCCACTTGCCCTCATCGGTCTGCATCAACGCCAGCCGGGCCCGGAAGCTCTTGCCACTGCGGCCCTTGAAGCCGGTGACGGGCCGCTCGGTCCGTCCGGTCTTGATCAGCTCCCGGGCGACGGCGACCGGCAGCTGCTTGCCCGCCTTGGCCTTCCAGATGACAAAGCCGCAGCCCGGATCCTCGCGCGACCAGCACGAGTAGCCCTTGCGGTTCTCGACGATGTCGCGCCCGCACACCGGGCACGGGCCGAGGTTGGCCCGGGGGATCCGGACGTCCTTCAATTTCGTGTCCAGCTCGCCGACGGTCTCCTCGGTGAACTTGACGATGTCGCCCATGAACGCCTCACGCGAGTCATCGCCGGTCTCGATGCGCGCCAGCCGGTGCTCCCAGTCGCCGGTCAGCCCGGGCGAGGTCAGCGGGTGCTCGCCGAGCAGGCGGATGACGTTCAACCCCTTCTCGGTCACCACCAGGGAGCGGCCGTCGCGCTCGATGTAGCCGACCTGCAGAAGCCGCTCGATGATCGCCGCGCGGGTCGCCGGGGTGCCGATCCCGGAGTCCTTCATGGCCTCGCGCAGCTCCTCCTCCTCAACGAGCTTGCCCGCGGTCTCCATCATGTCCAGCAGGGACCGCTCGGTGTGGCGGCGGGGGGGCTTGGTCTCCTTGGCCGCATCGGCGACCTCGGTGACGCGGGACTCCTCGTCCTTGGCCAGCTTGGGCAGCCGCTGTTCGCGGCCCTCGTCCTCATCCTCGCCGCGTGCGTCGTCGAGATCGGCGGTCTCGCCGTAGACGCCGCGCCAGCCGGGTACCAGCAGGAGCTTGCCCCGGGTCCGGAACACGTGACCGCCGCCTTCGGCGGCGGCGGCCACCGTCGTCTCCACCCGGGTGTTCTCAAACACGGCCTCGGGGTGAAAGACGGCCAGGAAGCGGCGCACGACGAGGTCGTAGATACGCCGGTCGTCCTCGTTCATCTTGTCGACCGGGTGGCGCTCGGCGTTGGTGGGGATGATGGCGTGGTGATCGGTGACCTTGGCGTCGTTGACGACGCGGCCGAGGGGCAGCACGTCGAGCCCCAGCACGTACTTCGACGCCTCCGCATATTCGCGCTGCTGCCCCAAAAGCGACGCGATCGGCTTGATCTCGGCCACCATGTCGCCGGTCAGATACCGGGAGTTGGTCCGCGGGTAGGTCAGCGCCTTGTGCTCCTCATAGAGTCGCTGGGCGGCGGCGAGCGTGCGGCGGGCGGTGAAGCCGTAGCGGCCGTTGGCGTCGCGCTGCAGCTGGGTGAGGTCGTAGAGCAGCGGGACGCGCTCCCGGCGCTCGGACTTCTCCAGCTTGGTGATGGTGCCGACCTGGTCGCGGCAGGCCGAGACGATCGCCCGCGCCTCCTCGGCCGTCTTCAGCCGCGGGTTGGCGCCGGCGTAGAAGCGTCCCTCGTACGTCCGGCCGGCCGGCTCGGCCACGGCGGCAAACGCCGCGTCGACGACCCAGTAGGGCTCCGGCACAAAAGCCCGGATCTCCTCCTCGCGGCGGGCCAGAATGGCCAGCGTCGGCGTCTGCACCCGCCCCAGCGAGACCGCCCCGTCAAAGGACGAGCGCAGGCGGATGGTGGCCGCGCGCGTCGCGTTCATGCCCACAATCCAGTCGGCCTCGGAGCGTGACCGGGCCGCCGCCTCCAGCGTGGCGAGCTCGGATGCCGG
>DASSZN010000223.1:0-2486 GCA_035702805.1 Thermomicrobiaceae bacterium
CTACGACGGCCTGGTGCGCTCGTCGGTACGCGCCGGCGCGCAGGCCCTCGTGGTCCAGACCAACAACGCAACGTTCGGGCACACCGCCGAGACCTACCAGCAGCTGGCGATGAGCCAACTGCGGGCCGTCGAGACCGGACGCACGGTCCTCCAGGTCGCCACCACCGGCATGTCGGCCGTGATCGCCCCGGACGGGACCATCCAGGCGCAATCCGGGGCGCTGTTCACCCCGGACGTGCTCGTCAGCACCATCGCGCTGCACACGTGGCAGACGCCGGCCACCAGGGCGGGGGCGCTGCCGGAGTGGCTGCTCGCTGGTCTCGCCCTCGCCGCGCTCGCCTGGTCGATCGCCGCGGGCCGGCGGGCCGGGGCGTCCACGTCGAAACCCAGCCACCCGCGACCGGAGGAGATGGTGCAGACGTGACGTCCGACGTCGGGGCATCCGAGACCCAGCACGCGCTCGTGATCATTCCTACCTACAACGAGCGCGACAACATTGACGGGATCATCGACCGGGTTTTCGCCGCAGTTCCCAGCGCCCGCGTTCTGGTCGTCGACGACGGCAGTCCGGATGGCACGGGCAAGATCGCCGAGGCGTTGGCCGGCGACGAGGACCGCCTCGCCGTCCTCCACCGCACGGAGAAGGCCGGCCTCGGCGCGGCCTACATCGCCGGCTTCGAGTGGGGCCTGGCGCGCGGTTTCGACGTGCTGGTCGAGATGGATGCCGACGGCTCGCACGCGCCCGAGCAGCTCCCGCGCCTGCTCGCCGCCCTTGACCACGCCGACCTGGTCCTGGGATCGCGCTGGGTACCTGGCGGGACGGTGCTGAACTGGCCGCGATCGCGGGAACTACTGTCGCGAGGCGGCAACCTCTACACCCGGCTCGCGTTGGGCATCGACCTGCGCGACGCGACGGGCGGCTACCGCGCCTACCGGCGCCAGGTGCTTGAGGCGATCGACTACGCCGACGTGGCTTCGGAGGGCTACTGCTTCCAGATTGACCTGGCGTGGCGCGCGCTGCGGGCTGGGTTTCGGGTCACCGAGGTGCCGATCACCTTCGCCGAACGCGAGCGCGGCGAGTCGAAGATGAGCGGCTCGATCGTGCGCGAGGCGTTGCTGCGAGTCACCGAGTGGGGTGCGGCGCACCGCACCCGCCAGGTGCGCGCGCTGTTCGATCGACGCCTGCCGGACTGACCGGCCGCTGCCGCCTCAGGCAGTCTTGGTGCCCCGCCGCGCGCGCAGCACGTCCAGTCGCTCGGCGAGGACCTCTTCCAGATCAGCGATGGTGCGCCGTTCCATGAGCATGTCCCAGTGGGTGCGCGGCGGCTTGACCTTCTTGGTTTCCGGCTGCGGGCCGTCGATGAGCACGCCGGGCGTCCCGTCGAGACGGCACTCCCAGGTGGTGGGCAGCTCCGCCTCCTCCGAGAACGGGACACGAAACTCGTGGCCCCGCGCGCACCGGTAGGCGGCGACATTGCGCGGCGCCGGCTCAGCGCCGTATTCGGTCTCGTAGCTGACTGCGCCCAGCCGACTGCCCCGTAGGGTGCGATCTGCCATAGTGGGCACCTCCTCGACGAGAAAAACCTGCATCCTGTCCAACGAACAGGGTCAAACCATGATTCCCTCATGGTCCTTGCCCCTACCAACCCCGACGGCAGGCATCTCAGGGGGATGCCAGGCCGAGCGAGAAAGCAGCGGGCAATGCCTCGATGTGCTGGCCGTCGCGCTGAGCGGATACGCGGCGCGGGCGGCACCCCGGTGCCCGGCTCGTCGACCCGGACGCTGGCTATGGGAATCGGAGCCGCTCGCTCCATGGTCGGCGCAGTTTTCCTCGCCGAGCCCGTCGTTTCGGTGCGCCTGCTCGGCCTCGACACCGCCACCGCGGCCCGGGTGAGCTGGCTGGCGCGGATGGCCGCGGCGCGTGATGCCGTCCTCGGCCTCGGCACGCTCAGCTCGTCGGCGCGGCGGCGGGGTCAGCAGGGCTGGCTGCTCGCCGGTGCCGCCGCCGACCTGGCCGACGCGCTGGTGCTCGCCCAGGCGCTGCGCCAGGGTCGGACGAGGGGAGTGGCGGCCACCGGCACCGTGGTTGTGGCGGCGGCTGCCGCCGCGCTCGCCACCTGGGCAGCGGCGAAGTCACCGCGCCGCTGAGCTGGCCGAGTAGCGCTCACACGTCGAGGCTGAGCTGCCCGCGGAGCGCTGCCGAACCCAAGTCACCACGGCGATGGTGCAGCCGGCACAGCACCTGGTAGTGCACGCTGAGATCGGCAGACCCGTCCGGGCCGGCGCGCGCAGTGTCGGCAACGACGACGGTCTCGCCTTCGCGGATCACCCGGCCGTCCACGACTCGCGCGTTGAGCTTGCCGGGCCGCCCGCACCAGCACAGCACCTCCACGTGGACGGGCACGAGTTCGTCGGCCAGCTCGACCAGCCGCTTGGCGCCGGCGAGCAGCTCGGTGCGGAAATCGGTGGCCAGCCCGAAGCAATAG
>DASSZN010000306.1:0-12836 GCA_035702805.1 Thermomicrobiaceae bacterium
CAACGTCTCCGGGGTGTCCGGCTGCATGGTAGGCTCCATCCCGCCCTCCTTCGGGTTCCCGTCGCCCGGCCGGTTGCTTGGTACGCCCAGCCTACGCGACCGTCCCGAAGGAGGCACCCCTGACAACTCCTGCGCGCACCCCCGCGACCGGGCGCCACCGGGTGCGACCGCGCGGTGTGCTACCATTCGGCGACTTCCAACGCTGGAGGGACGTGAGGCAGGTGAGGCGCCGGGGCGGCGGCTGCCGGCGCGAGCGCGGAGGAACAACGCATGCGCGTCGACGTGCACACGCACTTCTACCCGTCGGGCTACCTCAAGGCGATCGAGCAGCGCAGCGATCACGCCTCGATCACCATCGACGAGCAGGGGCAGATGCTCGTCAACTACGCCGGTGACTACAACGTCGTGGCCGACGCCCACCGCTTCGTCGAGTCGCGCCTGGCCGACATGGACCGCTTCAAGGTGGACATGTCGGTCATGTCGCTGACGACGCCCGGCGTGCACGTCGAGCGGCCCGAGTACGGGATCGAGCTGTCGCGCCTCGTCAACGACGAGTACGCCGACCTCAAGCGTCAGTACCCGGACCGCTTTCAGTTCTTCGCCACACTGCCGCTGCAGGCGCCGGAGGCCGCGGCCCGCGAGCTCGAGCGCGCCGTCCGCGAACTCGGTCTCGTCGGCGCCATGGTCTTCTCCAACGTCAACGGCGACACGCTCGAGATGGAGAAGTTCTGGCCGATCTACGAGGCGGCGCAGGCGCTCGACGTGCCGATCATGGTCCACCCGACCGGCCCGGCCTTCTCGAGCTACCTGAACGACTACCGGCTGGTGGCGCTCCTCGGCTTCGCCTACGACACGACCCTCGCGGCCGCGCGCATGGTCCTGAGCGGCACGCTCGACCGCTTCCCGCGCCTGAAGCTGATGCAGACGCACCTCGGCGGCGTCCTGCCGTACATGGCGGAGCGGATCGAGCGCGGCTATGCCATCTACCCGGAGATTGCCGGAAAGCTCGAGCGCACGCCGATGGAGTACTTCCGCTCGATGTACCTCGACACGGTGCTGTTCGACCCCGACGTGACGATGCTCGGCCTCAAGTTCGCGGGCGAGGACCGGGTCATGCTGGGGAGCGACCACCCGCACCAGGTCGGCGACCTGCGCAAGGCGATCGCGATCCTCGACGAGCTTCCGGTGGACCAGTCGGTCAAGAACAAGCTCTTCGCGCAGAACGCGATCAAGCTGCTCCGGCTGCCGATCGGCAAGTCCTGACGGCGGCTGCCACAACGGCCGCCGACCGCGACGCAGCGAGCGTTGTGGTCCGGCGCAATCCCACGAATCAGGCCCGCCTCGGCGGGCTTTTCGCGTGCACGAAGTCTGATTGAACCCTGGCGCCGGCGGCGGAGTCGGATCAGCCGAGGCCCGGCGACTCGCGCGAGGTTCTGCTCGCCAGTGCGTCACGGAACTCGCGACCCGCCTTCGGCCCGTTGCGCGTCAGGCCAGCGTCGAAGGCCGCATCGTCGACCCAGCGGAAGCCGTGCAGTTCGGCGTAGAACGGGGCCAGCCGCGCGCCGGATCGCTTGCGGTCGTCCACGTCGAGCAGGTACCCGAGCGCGGCCCGGATCGAGGCCGGCTCGGTCCAGTTCGAGCGGAAGACGACGGTGTGGCGGCGGTCCAGGACGTAGGTCATGTTCGGCAGCATGCCGAAGGCGCGGTGCGTCGTCCCGGACAGGTCGTCGACCAGGATCGGCCGGCGCACGCCGAACTCGCGCTGAAATGTACGGGCGTGGGCCAGCTTGCGCTCGATGGACTCGTGGTGGGGGTAGACCTCGCCGGGGTGGGCTTCCCGCGTGTAGACGAACGCGGAGCGCACACCGCGGCCCGCGAACTCGTCGGCGATGGCATCGAGCTCCTGGCACGCCAGGGCGCAGTACGGTCAGGTGTAGGAGCCGAACTCGAGTACCAACAGGCCGTCGCGCGTCAGGTCGCGCAGGCCGACCGGCTGGCCCGAGTCCAGGTCGAGGAGGGCCGCGTCGGGCGCGCGGCGGCCGACCTTGAGCCCCTCGGCGAAAGCGGCGAAGACCGGATCGTCCATGTCGCGCGGGAAGACCGCGTAGTTGTACTCCTCCGGCGTCATCGTCGCGTCCCTCCCCTGGCGCGCGCTCGTTCCAGCCGTCCCCGGACGTCGACCTGCGGCAGCGGGCTAGTGGTGCCGCGCCTTGCTCTTCTTCTTGGCCTTCTTGTTCGACTTGGTGGCCTTCGGGCGAATGGCCGGGGCCCCGAGGCGAGCCGGCCCCCCGCGCGCCGGGAGGGCGCCGGGCATCCCGCCGCCGCCCATCAGGGCCTCCATCTGGGCCGGGTCCATGCCCGCGAGCGGGTTCCCGCCGCCCAGCAGGTTGCGCATGCCGCGCAGCCCGCGCCGGCCGCCGGTCATGTCGCCGATCTGGGCCATCATCTTCTGCATCTGCTTGAACTGCTGCAGCAACTGGTTAACGTCGGACTGCTGCGTGCCGCTGCCCGCCGCGATGCGCTTGCGCCGGCTCGGCTTGATGATCTCCGGCCGCCGCCGCTCCTCGGGCGTCATCGAGTAGATCATGGCCTCGATGTGCTTGAACTCGTCGTCGCTGATCTGGACCTGCTGCTGGCGCAGGGCCTGGCCGATGCCCGGGATCATCTCGAGGAGCTGGGTGAGCGGGCCCATCTTCTTGATCTGCTGCAGCTGGTTGAGGAAGTCTTCCAGGTTGAAGGACCCCTCCAGCACCTTCTCCTCGAGCTTACGGCTCTCCTCCTCGGTCACCTCGGCCTGGGCACGCTCGATCAGCGTCAGCACGTCGCCCATGCCCAGGATGCGCGAGGCCAGCCGGTCGGGGTAGAAGGGCTCGAGCGCGTCGAGCTGCTCGCCGGTGCCGATGAACTTGATCGGCACGCCGACGACCGAGCGGATCGACAGTGCCGCGCCACCGCGAGCGTCGCCGTCCATCTTGGTCAGGATCAGGCCGGTGAGAGCCAGCCGCCGGTGGAACTCCTGCGCGACGTTGACCGCTTCCTGGCCCGTCATGGCGTCGGCGACGAGCAGGATGTCGGTCGGGTGAACCGTCTCCGCGATCCGCTCGACCTCCTCCATCATCGGCTCGTCGATCTGGAGGCGGCCGGCGGTGTCGATCAGGACCACGTTCAGGCCCTGGTCGCGCGCCAGCTTGACCGCGTTCCTGGCGATGTCGACCGGGTCCGCCTGCGTCCCCTCGGCGTGGACCGGGACATTGACCTGACGCCCCAGCGTCTGGAGCTGGTCGATCGCGGCGGGGCGGTAGACATCCGCCGCGACGAGGAGCGGCCGACGGCCCTCGCTCTTGAGCAGGCGCGCGAGCTTGGCGATGTGGGTCGTCTTGCCGGAGCCCTGCAGGCCGACGAGCATCACGATCGTCGGCGGCGTCGATGCTGTCTCGAGCGGGACCCGCTCCGACCCCAGGATTTTGATCAGCTCCTCGTGGACGATGCCGATCACGGTCTGGGCCGGGGTCAGCGCGCGGGTGACCTCCTCGCCGACCGTCCGCGCCCGGACGGCGGCCACGAAGTCGCGCACCACCTTGAAGTTGACGTCCGCCTCGAGCAGCGCTCGCCGGACCTCGACCATGGCCTCATCGACGTCTTGCTCGGTCAGCCGGCCCTTGCGGCCGATGCGCTGGAAGACGTCGGTCAGCCGGTCGGAGAGGGTCTCGAACATGCTAGACCTCCGCCTCCTCGTCGCCGAAGAAGAGCGCGTCGACGTAGGACTCCGGGTTGAACTCGGCCAGGGCCGTAACCTGCTCGCCGGTGCCGACGTAGCTGATGGGCGTGCCGAGCTCGCGCGCGATCGCGAAGGCGATCCCGCCGCGGGCGGTGCCGTCGAGCTTGGCGATCGCGATGTCGGTGATCTCGACCGCCTCGGCGAACTTCTTGGCCTGTACCAGCCCGTTCTGGCCGGTCGTGGCATCGATGACGAGCAGCACCTCCTGTGGGGCCACCGCCACGTGCCGCTGCATGACCTTGCGCAGCTTCTTCAGCTCCTCCATCAGGTTGAACTTGGTGTGCAGCCGACCGGCCGTGTCGACCAGCAGGATGTCGGCGTGGCGGGCGTAGCCGGCCTGCATGCCGTCGAAGACGACCGCGCCGGGGTCGGCGCCGGGGTCGTGCGCGATCACCGGCACGTTGAGCCGATCGCCCCACACCTTGAGCTGGTCGATCGCGGCGGCGCGAAACGTGTCACCCGCCACCAGCAGAACCGAGCGGCCCTGGTCCTGGTGGAACTTGGCCAGCTTGGCAATGGTGGTCGTCTTGCCGGTGCCGTTGACGCCGACCACCAGGGTCACGAAGGGGACGCCGCGCTGGTAGATCTTGACCTTGCGGTTGCGCGTGGCGTTCTCGAGCAGGGCGATCATCTCGGTGCGCAGCGCCTCGCGCGCGTCGGCCGGCTGGCGGATGTGCTCCCGGTCGATGCGGGCGCGCAGGTTGTCGAGCAGCTGGACGGTGGTCTCGACCCCCAGGTCGGCCTGGATCAGGAGCGCCTCGAGGTCCTCGAAAAGGTCCTCGGTGATCTCACTGCGGTCGAAGAGGTTGGCGATGTCCTTGAAGATCCCGCGGCGGGTCTTCTTGAGGCCGGCCTCGATCTGTGGTTCCGGCTCGGTACGCCGGCGGAAGAGCCTGCCAAATACCACGTCTGCCCTCGCTGTCGCTGGGGTGGAAAGGTCGGAATGACAGAACCGCGCCGTGATCTCACCGGCGCGGCGCACGGCAAGTATAGCACGGACGCGGTTTCTGACGGCCGCTGGGCGGCGGGCAACCCTCTTGCTCGCGTACCAGATTGACCGGGCGCGCAGCGTGCCGCATAGTACCAATGGGGGGAGGTGCCCGGAGGAGGAGCGTGCCGACGCGCGAGGGACAGACGGGGTACCACCTGACGGTCCGGGAGTTGCCGGCCGACGAGCGCCCGCGCGAGAAGCTGCGGCTGCGGGGGGCGGGGGCGCTGAGCAGCGCCGAGTTGCTGGCGATCGTGCTCAACACCGGCGTGCGCGGCGAGACCGTCATCGAGCTGGCCCAGCGCCTGCTCGTCGAGCACGACGGGCTGGTGGGGTTGGCGCGGGCCGACCTCCAGGAGCTGTGCGGCGTCCACGGGCTGGGGGAGGCCAAGGCGGCGAAGCTCAAGGCCGCTCTCGAGTTGGGCCGGCGCCTGGCCGTGGCCCAGCCGGAGGAGCGCCCGCAGGTGCGCTCACCGGAGGACGTCTACGCCGTGGCCGGAAGCGACATGGGCACGCTCGAGCAGGAGCAGCTCCGGGTCGTGGTGCTCGACACGAAGAACCGGGTGCTGCGCACGACCACCCTCTACCAGGGCAGCGTCAACAGCGCGCAGGTGCGGGTCGCCGAAGTCTTCCGCGACGCGGTGCGCGCCAACGCCCCCGCGATTGCCCTGCTTCACAACCACCCGTCGGGCGATCCGACCCCATCGCACGCCGACGTCCAGCTGACTGGCGAGCTCTGCCGGGCGGGCGAGCTGCTGGGCATCGAGCTCGTCGACCACCTGGTCGTCGCCCACGGGCGGTTCCGCTCGCTGCGCCGGCTGGGTCTCGGTTTCCCCGCGCGCCGCGACTGACTGCCAGCGACGCGGTTGATCAGCTCCCCGCCTTGATCCAGCCCCGGTTGATCAGGATCTCGCGCCCCAGTTGCCCAAGCAGGTACTCGTACTGGGTCCCCCTGAACTCGGGGTGCCACTCGAAACGGGCGCGCTCGAAGTACTGTACCGTGTGCATCTTGCCGTCGGTCTCGCTGAGCTCCTGGAACTCCTCGCTGATGGGGTAGCCGAAGACGGGCAGCCCGCCGTTGGCGTGCCAGTAGCTGCGGAACCCAAGCGCCAGCGAGTGCCCCGTCTGGGGGTAGTAGTCCCGGTCGGCCGTCGGCGTGAAGGCCGGAATGGGCAGGAACGGCTTCTCCTTCGTGCGGTTCGCCGTGACCTCACGCCCCAGCAGGCCAAGCTCAACCTCGTAGGGCGTGCCCTGGAACTCCAGGTGGTGCTCGAAGCGGGCGCGCTCGAAGTACTGGGTTGGGTAGGTCTTGCCGTCGGTCGGCGAGACCTCCTCGAACGTCTCCGTCAGCGGGTAGCCGAACATCATGAGCCCGCCGTTGCTCGCCCAGTAGCTCTGGAAGAAGTTCGGTACGTTGTGCTGGGTGGCCTGGTAGTAGGCCACGGTCGGGTCCGCGGCGTTGGGCACGCCGACGGTGGGCGGCGAGTTCACCGTGACGGTGGCCGGGAAGACCCCGTCCTGCTCGTAGCGCATGAGCTCCTGGACCAGGCTGGCGGTCAACTGCTTCGTCCCCGGCGTCGCCAGGCGGATGTACCCGGTGATCGTCGCCTGCTGACCGGGCGCGAGCGGGGCCGGAGTGCCCCAGCGGAAGGGGTTGGGCAGCCCGGGGTTGCCGGAGAAGTCGACGCCGACGCGGTAGCTCCCCTCGATCTTCGGGTAATTGGCCGAGTCGAAGTCCTGGCCCTCGAGGTAGGTGAACCCGCTGTTCGGCTCCTGCCCGTAGATCGGGATGCTGCTCGTGTTCTGGATGACGGCGTCGACGCGGATCGGGATCCCGGCGTAGACCGTGGTCGGACTGAAGCTCACCGAGAGCAGCCGGGCGCTGCTCGCCGGGACGCCGAGACTGGCCGTGATCGGCCCGGTGCCCTTGACCGCGCCGCGCACGTCGGGGAGCTTCGCGTAGAGGCGATCGCCGGGACAGTCCGTCACGAGAACGTCGCGATGGCCGGCGATGTTCGGCACGTTGTCCTTGTCGATGAAGAAGGTCCAGAGACCGGGGTCGAGGTTCGGGGCGCGGTCCTTGATCAGGCGCTCCAGGGATGTCAGCGAGGCCGGTAGCGGGTCGAAGGTGTCGTAGGTCCCCAGCACGGCGATCCCGATGCTGCCCCAGTTGTACTGGAGCGCGTGGCCGCCCACGACGTCGGGCCCGCCGTAGCGTCCCTCGTAGACGTTGCCGTGCCAGTCGACCAGGAAGTTGTAGCCGATGTCGCCCCAGCCCCTGGTGATGGCGTGGTAGTAGTAGACCGCGCGGACGGTCGCCGCCGGGTCCGCCTCCTCGTTCTGGGTCACCGTGTGGTGCACGATGACCTTCTGGATCTCGCGGTAGTCCGGCGGCCAGATCTCGTTCCCCTTGCTGTCGAAGCGCAGCGACTCGTCGGCGCCCCAGCCGGCACGCGGGATGATGAACCCGTCGATGAGGGACGGCGCCGCCTGGCCGGTCGAGAGGAAGCTCGCGGGCGGTGACGTATCGACGGCGGCAACCTCGACCTGCTCCAGCCGCGGCGGCTGGCCGAGCGCGTTGGGGATGAACTCCGCGCGGTACTGGAGCGCCTGGCTCGGCGCCGTCAGCACCGGCCCGGCGTAGGTCCGATCGGTGACTTGGTTGCGGGCGTCCCGGGCGTCCGTGTCGACGTGGAGGTCGATCCAGTCGCTCCAGCTCGAGCCGTCACGGCTGAAGCGCACGGAGAAGCGCAGCGACGAGCCCTGCGGCAGGGCGGCGACCCAGGAAACCTCGATGCTGTTGAAGGGCTGGTCCGGTCGGAAGACCGTCGACTGGTACAGGCCGCTCGACGGGAATACCCCTTGCTCCGTCCACTGCATGCGCGTCATGGCCGCTGCCTGGCGACCCGGCAGGTGCAGGTCGAGGACGCTGGCAACCAGCAGGCCGCCGGCCGCCTTGAGCAGGGTGCGTCGGTGGACGCGTTCGTGTAGCACGGTAGCCCCTCACGGTGGCAGCCGGTCGCCGGGCGCGTGTCCCTGGCGGGACCGTCCCGCGTGCCCCGTCAGCGCGACCCGGACCGGATACCACCCGTTGTCCGACCAACATCTCGGCACGGGAGCCCGTCGCGGCGGCGCACGGACCGCCTGCTATAGTCGGCGGCGTGGTGCGAACGCGCGAGGTGGGAGAGGAACCGGACGTGAAGACGGCTGGGCAGGCGCCGCCGGAGGCAGCTGAGCCGATCGACGCGAGCGGCATCGCGGTCGTGGTTTTCCTGGCGCTGGTCGCGCTGCCGATGGTCCTGTTCCTCTGGGCGCCGTGGCCGCTCGAGACCAAGGCTCTGGCCGTGCTGCACGGGCTCGGCGCCCAGCGATCCAGTCGTTCGCTGTGGTTTGGCCGTGATCGGCTCCCCCTTGGCGCGCGGATGACCGGGGTCTACGGCGGCGTGCTCGTCACCCAGCTCTACCTGCTGGCACGGGGCCGGCTCCGCGCGGTGCGACTCCCTTCCCTCGCGATCGTCGCGGCGCTCGGCGTGTTCGTTGCCCTCGTGGCGGTCGACGGCCTGAACTCGCTCGCCCAGGACCTGGGACGGCCGACCGCGTATCCCCCGAGCAACGCCCTGCGCCTGGCGACCGGCGGGCTCGCCGGTACAACGCTGGGGGTCGCCCTCTGGTTGCTCCTGGGCAGGGCGATCTGGGCCCCCGCGCTCCGGCGGCGCACGCCGGTCCTGCACGGGTGGTGGGACCTGCTCAGCCTGCTCGGCGCGGTGGCCGCGCTGTGCCTGGTCGCGGGATGCGGCTGGTCACCGCTATTCGCGCCGCTCGCGGTGCTCCAGGTTGTTGAAGCCGTACTGGCGCTCGGGCTGGTCTGCCTGGCGGTGATCGAGGTGGGGCGAGGCAGCGGCGCGTGCGGCGTCCGCGAGCTCGCCGGGCCGGCGTGCGGCGCGCTGCTCGCCGCCTACCTCGCGCTGCTCGGCTCGGCGAGCCTGCGCGCCTTCCTGGAGGCGGGGCTGCGTCTCAAGGAGCTCTCATGACCGGGGGCGCGGCACCGAGGCGCAAACGGACGCGCTCCGGCGCCGCGAGGTTCCGCGGTGCTACCGCTGGCCCACCGGCCATCTCCCGTACCAGTCGAACGGCTCGTCGGCGAGATTGACGACCACGTTCTTCACCTGGGTGTAGAGCTCGAGGGCGTGCCGGCTCAGTTCGCGGCCGATCCCGCTCTGCTTGAATCCGCCGAAGGGCGCCTCGGGCGGGTTCACCGTCGGGTAGTTGATGCTGACGTTGCCCGCGCGGAGCTGTGCCGCCATGCGGTGCGCCCGTTTGAGGTCGTTCGTCCAGAGGGTTGCCGCCAGGCCGTAGATGGTGTTGTTCGCCAGCGCCACGACCTCGGCGTCGTCATCGAACGGGATCACCGACAGGACCGGGCCGAAGACCTCCTCCTGCGCGATCGTCATGTCGTTGCTCACCCGGTCGAACACCGTCGGCTCGATGAAGTTCCCCTTGCGCAGCGTCTCGTCATCGGGCCGCCGCCCGCCCGTTGCCAGCTCGGCGCCCTCGCTCCGCGCGCGCTCGACGTAGCTCAGCACCCGCTCGCACTGGCGCGGCGAGATGACGGGGCCCATCTGGGTGGCGTCCTCCAGCGGGTCACCGATGCGAATGCGGCCGGCCTTGGCCACGAAGTCGGCCATGAAGCGGTCGTGAATCGAGCGGTGCAGGAAGAGCCGGGTGCGCGCGGTGCAGCGCTGCCCGGCGTTGGTGAAGATCGCGAAGAGAGAGCCGTCGACCGCCTCGCCCAGGTCGGCATCGGGGAAGACGATATTGGGCGACTTGCCGCCGAGCTCGAGCGACACCTTCTTGATGGTGCCCGCGCTGAGTCGGATGATCTGGCGCCCCGTCTCGGTCTCGCCGGTGAAGGCGACCTTGTCGACATCCGGGTGCTCGGCGATGGCGGCGCCGACTTCGGCGCCCGGGCCGGTCAGGACGTTGACGACCCCCTCCGGGATGCCCGCCTCCAGGCAGATCTGTCCCAGGACCAGCGCCGTGATCGGGGTGGCGCTGGCCGGCTTGAGCACGATGGTGTTGCCGGCCGCGAGGGCCGGGGCCAGCTTCCAGGCGGCCATCAGCAGCGGGAAGTTCCAGGGGATGATCTGCCCGCAGACGCCCAGCGGCTCGTGCAGCGTGTAGTCGAAGAGCGGGCCGTTCATCGGGATCGTCTCGCCCCAGACCTGACCCGCGAGATTGGCATAGTACTCGAAGCAGTTGGCGGAGCTGGCCACGTCGCCGCGCGACTCGACGATGATCTTGCCGCAGTTGAGCGTCTCGAGGCGCGCGACCTCCTCGCTCCGCTGGCGCAGGATGTCGGCGACCCGGCGCATCCTCCGGCCGCGCTCGACCGGGGTGATCGTTCGCCACAGCCCCGCGTCGAACGCCCGGCGCGCCGCGGCCACCGCGCGGTCGACGTCCTCGCGGCCGGCACGGGCCACCCGGCCGATCACCTCGTTCGTCGCCGGGTTGAACGTCTCAAAGGTCTCACCGGAGGCGGCCGGTACGAACTCGCCGCCGATGAGGAGTCGGTACTCGGTCACGCTCGTCTCGATCGCCATCGTCCCGTCCTCCCGTCCTGCGCTCACCGGCGCCGGTTCCCGCGCGACTCCACGACACGCCGACGCCTCCGGGCCATGGTAGCACCGGAGGGTCGGCGTGCGTGTTCACTGTTGGCTCGGACCGATAGCCGGCCCGCGAGATCACGCGGTATGGACGGACGCGGCGGTCTGGAGCCCGAGTTCCTCGATGGACGACTCACGCATGCGGAACTTCTGCACCTTCCCGGTAACGGTCATCGGGAAGCCGTCCACGAACTTCCAGTAGCGCGGGATCTTGAAGGTCGCGATGCGACCGCGGCAGAACGCCTCCAGGTCCTCGGCGGTGACGGCCGCGCCCGGGCGCCGCTGTACCCAGGCCATCACCTCCTCGCCGTAGCGCTCGCTCGGCACGCCGATGACCTGCACGTCGCTGACGTCGGGATGGGTGTAGAGGAACTCCTCGACCTCGCGCGGATACACGTTCTCGCCGCCACGGATGATCATGTCCTTGATGCGGCCGACGATGTTGACGTAACCGTCGTCGTCCATCGTCGCCAGGTCGCCGGTGTGCATCCAGCGCGCCGCGTCGATCGCCTGGCCGGTCGCCTCGGCATTGTTCCAGTAGCCGAGCATCACGGAGTAGCCGCGCGTGCAGAGTTCGCCTGCGACGCCGCGCGAAACGATCCGGCCCTCCGGGTCAACGATCTTGATCTCGAGGTGGGGGTGGATGCGGCCGACGGTCGAGACCCGCTTGTCGAGCGGGTCGTCCGTGCTGCTCTGGGTCGACACCGGCGAGGTCTCGGTCATGCCGTAGCAGATGGTCATCTGGGTGATGTGCATCTGCGACTGCACCTTCTTCATGACCTCGACCGGGCAGGGCGAGCCGGCCATGATCCCGGTGCGCAGCGTCGAGTAGTCGAACTCGGCAAAGCGCGGGTGGTCGAGCTCGCCGATGAACATGGTCGGGACGCCGTAGAGGGCGGTGCAGCGCTCGGCCTGCACCGTCTCCATGACCGAGACCGGCTCGTAGCCCTCGCCGGGAACGACCATGCAGGCGCCGTGGGTCGTGCAGGCCAGGTTACCGAGGACCATCCCGAAGCAGTGGTAGAAGGGCACCGGGAGGCAGACCCGGTCGCGGTCCGTGTATCTGAGCGTCTCGCCGATGAAGAAGCCATTGTTGAGGATGTTGTGGTGCGACAGGGTCGCGCCCTTCGGGAAGCCGGTCGTGCCGGACGTGTACTGGATGTTGATCGGATCGTCGAACTGGAGCGACTGCTCGCGCGCGTCGAGGTCCTCGTCGGACACGCGCGCGCCGTCCGCCAGGAGCGTGTCCCAGTCGTCCTCGAGGACCACCACCTCGCGGAGGTCGGGACAGCGGTCGCGCACCTCGGCCAGCATGCCGACGTAGTCGGAATTGCGGAAGCCGCGCGACAGGATGAGCAGGCTGATTCCCGACTGACGCAGCGCGTACTCCAGTTCGGACGTCTTGTAGGCCGGGTTGATGTTGACGAGGATCGCGCCCATGCGCGCCGTGGCGTACTGAACCACGACCCACTCGGAGCGGTTCGGCGACCAGATGCCGACGCGGTCGCCGGCCGCCACACCGTGGGCCATCAGCCCGCGCGCGGCCTGCCCGGTCTGCTCCCAGAACTCGCGGTAGGTCGCGCGATAGCCCTGGTGCGGCACGACGAGCGCCTCGCGGTCGCCGGAGCGCTCGACGGCCCGGCGCAGGTTCGCACCGATGGTCTCGCCGAGCAGGGGAGTATCGGCGACGCCGTGGACGTAGGACAGTGCGGCCATGCTTCCCATCTCCCTGTGCAGCGCGTCACCGACCGTCGATTGTTGAGGGATCGCGCGAAGCGCCGGGGCTCCGCCTGCGCCGACCTTACGGCGCGGCCCGGCGCATGTCAATCGACCGCACTGGCCGCCGGTCTTCGGCGAGAGTAGCCGGGGCGCGGCACGAGATGACGGCCGCGAGCAGCCGCGTTCAGGAGTCGTCCCGGATAGGAGCACCGTCGCGGCCAGCGGCGGCCATCCGCCGATCGCACGTGACCGCGTCCCGATCACCGGAAGGCTCCGCGGGTCGAAAGGCGCGCAGGGTGATGCCGACCCCGGCGCCGAGCACGGCCAGCGCCAGGGTCGGGTGCAGCGCCCGCACCGCGGCCGGCCCGGTGAAGGCGAAGGTCGCCTGCACGCACAGCAGGACGAACAGGCCGCCGGCGGTCAGCACATCCGGCCGACCGAGCCGGGCCAGCAGCGCGGCGACCAGCAGGAGCAGGCTGACGCCGAAGAGCAGGTCGCCGAGCACGAGGTGGGGGTGGAAGTGGGCGTCGAAGGCGACCGTCGTGAGGGCAGAGCCGGCAGGAGTGGCGGCGAGCATGGTGCGGAAGACGCCGAGGCCGGCGAGAAAGAACTCGGCCACGACTCCGACCAGGAATAGGACGGCGAGCGCGCGGTAGGCGGCGCGGGCGACGGTGCTCATTGGTCTCTC
>DASSZN010000205.1:0-4354 GCA_035702805.1 Thermomicrobiaceae bacterium
GACCTCGCGTTCGTCAGGCCGTGGGGATTCGACGTTGCCGAGATCCGCGTCCCCGTACAGGTCCGTTACGGGACCGGGGACGTGCTGGTACCACCCGGCCACGGAGAATGGCTGGCGCGCCATGTTCCCAACGCCCGGGTGATCGTCGACGACCACGCCGGACACCTCTCCACGCCCGATGAGCATCTCGCCCGGCTGCAGTCGCTGGTCCGAGGACTCGGCGGGTAGCGGATCCAAGCTCCGTCAACCGGGGCCGGCGTCTACTGATCGCGGCCGGCGCCGACAGGCGGTCGAGGCCCCTGGTCCAGGCGTCTGGTCTGGGTGCGGAGGTAGCGGATCGTGAGGACCGCCCCGGTGCCGAGCACGGCGATCCGGGCCGCGGTGGAGTCGGCGACGAACGCCGCTGTCGGCACCGTCACCGCCAGGACGACCTGGCATGCACCGTCGATGGCGAAGGTCGCGGAGATGATCGCGGTGAGGATCGTGAGGCCCCGCCGCCGGGCGGGCTCCTTCAGCCTGGCCACCATGTGCGGGCGGTCCGGGTTGAGCTTGGCGGCGTTCTGTGCGACGAGCAGCAGCAGCGGGCGCCCGAGCCCCACCGAGGCCAAGCCCGCGATCCCGATTGTGCCCGTGACCGCGCCACGCCGCAACTTGATCGCCAACGGGTCGCCGCCGGTGAGGGCGTAGGCGGCGAGAGCGATCATCACGGTCGTCGCTGAGATCACGGCGACAGGATCAACCCGGCGGCGGGCGATCCCAACCACAACCAGCCAGGCCGAGGGCACGGCGTCGGTGATGGCCAACGCACCCACCGAGGAGCCGGTGAGCGCGCGGATGATCAGGTAGGCGACCCACGGCACGATCAGACCAACCAGCAACCGAGGGGGAGAGAGACGCGGCGGGCGTCCGCTCACGACACCGCCTCCCCGGGGCGCACAAAGAAGCCGACGACCCGGCTGTCAGCATCGAGCACGACACGCCCCACGCCGTCCGCGCGGTCCAGCGCGACCGGGATGTCGACCGCGGTGTAGCCGTCGCGCACCGAGATGACCGGGGTGCCGAGCTCCTGGACTTCACCTCCAAACCGGCGCACCTTCTCGCGCACATCGGCCAGGAGCTCGACCGAACAGGCGTCGAGCATCCGCTCGCCGAAGCTCGCCCGGGCATCGTCAAAGCGCGCATCAAGAAATGCCTGGAGCACCGGGACGGCGGTGTCGACGGCCCCCTCCACGGGCCTCGTGATGCCGTCCTGCGCCGGGGGTGTCCGGCTGCCGCCGAAGCGCTGGAACGCCGCCTGCCGGCTCACGTGCAGCAGCTCGCCGATCTCCGCCCACGTGTGCCCGGCGGCCCGCGCCTGGTCAACCAGGGCACGCAGCGTGTCCTGCACGATCATGTCGAGGCTGCGGGTCGCGGCAATCGCGCGCATCACCTGGCCGGCAGAGTCATCGTCCTCGCCGCGAAGGGCGTCGGCGACCAGCTGCACATTGGTCACCAGCAGCGTCGCCATCACGTCGCGGTCCCAGTGGACCGGTGCCCGGGAAGCATCCATGCTTGTCAAGGTAGCCTTTACACGAGCCATTGTCAAGCTAGCCTTTACATCCGCGGGCCCCTGAGGATGGCGACCCGTCCCGGCGAGCGAATAGGGTTACGGTCATATGTCGTTCGTTCCGCCCACGAACTCCCCGAACGAACTCGGAGCCGCTCATCAGGCACAGGACCGGGAGCGCGAGCTCGAGGCCAAGGCGGAGCGGTACAGCCGCCTTCACGCGGGTGACGATGATCGTCCGCGCGCAGGCGGGGCTGTCCGTCGGACGCTGCGTCGCATCCGCCGCGCGCTGGGCGATCGCGACTGACCGGGGGCCCGGTGTTTGACCACGTCGCCATCGCTGTGTCGGACCTCGGGGCCGCCCAGCGCTTCTACCGCACCGTCCTGGGCGTGCTGGGAGTACAGCCCAGCCACGCGGATGCCGAGTTGGTTGAGTGGGAGGACTGGGACATCGGCCCGGTGGACGGCGAGCACCCGCTCACCCGCGGGCTCCACGTCGGTTTCCGCGCCCGCGACCGTGAGCAGGTGGACGCCTTCTGGCAGGCGGGCGTCGAGGCGGGATACCGGACCGACGGGGCGCCGGGGCCGCGTCCGCAATATGGCTCAACGTACTACGGGGGGTTCCTGCTGGACCCTGACGGCAACAGCGTTGAGGCGGTCCACGATGACCGCGAGAACGCCGTGCCCGCGGGCCACATCGACCATCTGTGGATCCGCGTCCGTGACCCCCAGCTCTCCCGGCGCTTCTACACGACGATCGCCCCGTCCGCCGGGCTCCGCCTGGCCCACGATGAGCCCGGCCGCGTGCAGCTGTCCGGGCCGGACTACAGCTTCTCGCTCATCCGGGACGAGCGGCCGGTCACAGAGCACGTGCACATCGCGTTCCCCGCGTCAGAGGATGAGCGGGTGCGCGCCTTCCACGCCGCCGCGCTCGCGGCCGGCTACACAGACCATGGCCCCCCGGGCGAGCGCGCGCGGTACCACCCGGGCTACTACGGCGCGTTCGTGCTCGACCCGGACGGTCACAACATCGAGGTCGTCAACCACAACCGGCGCTGAGGTGTGCGGGCCGGACGGCGACGGGTCAGACCGTCAGACCGGCTCACCCCGTTTGGATGATGGCGGCTGACGGCGCAGTTGCTTTGATCTGTGTACATCGGAGTTCACGGCCGAAAGGAAGGCTGTGCCACTGCTGCACAGACATCATCAGCCTGGCGCAACCCGCTACCGGATGCGCGAGAAGCTGTTCGCGATCGGTGATGACTTCTGGATCGAGACCGAGGACGGGGATCGCGTGTTCAAGGTCGACGGCAAGGCGCTGCGCGTGCGCGATACGTTCGTCCTCAAGGACTCGCGCGGCGAGGATCTGCTCAAGGCCCAGGCCAAGGAACTTCGCATCCGCGACACGATGAAGATCGAGCGCGACGGCGAGGCCGTGGCGACGGTCAAGAAGGCACTCGTGACGCCGCTTCGCGACCGCTTCTCGATTCAGCTCGCTGACGGCACCGAGCTGAAGGCCAAGGGCAACATCCTCGATCACGAGTACAAGATCGAGCGTGACGGGGACACCGTCGCCGAAATCTCCAAGCGATGGTTTCGCGCCCGTGAGACGTACGGCATCGCGATCGCTCCCGGTCAGAACGACGCATTGCTGCTCGCCGTCAGCGCCTGCATCGACGAGATGGAAGGGCACTAGCGGATCGGTTTGCACCGGTGCGAGACGCGGTAAATAGCCGGACATGTCGGTTCACAACCCAGCTGCCGGGCCAGCGTATGGCCGAGGTCGCGGACCTCGCCTTACTCGCGACCAGGCCGCAGAACCTGCGCTTGCCCCGCGCCTCAGTGCCCGGTCCCCGCGTGCCGGAGGTCCGAGCTACCAGTCTCTGCCTCGTTGGCTGGCGGTCGGTGCACTGGCGCTGGTGACGATCCTCTTCCTGCTCATCGTCCTCCAGTAGACGCCGAAGACGCGACCCGCCGCGGCGCCGGGTCTGAGTGGACGGCGGACCGGCCACGGGGTCCGGCCTGACTAGCCTCTCGCTCGTGCTCGTGCTCCTCCCGCCATCTCAAGGCAAGGCGTCGCCTGAGCACGGACGCCGCGCGGGGCTCTCGACGCTCGTCTACCCACGGTTGCGCGGTTCCCGCGAGCGCCTGATGGACGCCGTTGACCCGGGTCTGCGGACGGCGCCCGCGATCCCGGCCGCCGAGCTGTACACCGGGGTCCTGTTCGCGGCTCTCGGCCTCGCGGACCTCCCGTGGGACCGCGTGTTGATCGCCAGCGCGTTGTGGGGGGTCGTCCGGCCCGGGGACCGGATCCCCGCCTACCGGCTCGACATGAGTGCCAAGCTGCCCGGCATCGGCGGACTGGCCGCCTACTGGCGCGAGCCGCTGCGAGCAGCGTTGCCCGACCGGGGCCTGGTGCTCGACCTGCGCTCCAGCGCCTACACGGCCGCGTGGCAGCCGCGTCGCGCGACCCGGCTGGGCGTCCGCGGGTTCATCGAGGCGCCCGACGGTCGACGGACGGTGGTCACACACATGGCCAAGCGCGTCCGTGGCCAGGTCGCGCGCCTGGTCCTTGAGGCCGGCGGTGCCGAGCGCCCGGAGGAGGTTGCCGAGATAGCGACCGCGGGCGGCCTGCGCGTCGAGCTCTCAGACGGCCTGCTCGACGTGATCGAGTGAGGCCGGCCTTCGCCTGTTGAGACCTGCATGAAGACCACGCGCGTGCGAGCGGCATCGCGGAAGGTTTCCCCTGTGCGCGGCGGGGGAAGCGATGGCCCAGAGATAGGGAAAGGAGCGAGAGCTCATGCCAAA
>DASSZN010000341.1:0-12058 GCA_035702805.1 Thermomicrobiaceae bacterium
CGGGCGCTGGCCACCCCACCGTTGTCGATGCGATCCCAGGCGTACCAGCCGGCCCGGCCCGCACCCAGCTGGACGAGCCACGGCCAGACGTCCTCCGACGGCGCGTTGATCGTAATCGCGTGCGTGATGACGCCCATAGGATCCGGCACGAGTGCGTCGCCGGGCAGCGGCCTTCGTCGCTCGTCGTCGGTCGCCCGGCACAGTTCGATCGCCATGGCACCCTCCGCTGGTGCTCACCGGACGCTACCTGCCGTATCGACAGGGCGTCGGCCGGCCGGCTCGGCTGCTCTCGGCTCGACGGACCGGATGCCGGCGCGCCGGTGCCCGCCATCCGGGATCGAGGGGTAGACGCTCAGTGCCGCGAGCCGCGGCGCCGGCCGCCGCCCAGCATCCCCAACAGCGGCGACCCCGCGCCGATCAGGAAGCCGACGTCGTACCAGTTCCCGGCACGGGCGACGTCGTAGAAGGGGTACCGGTGCCAGGCGCCAAAGATGTGGGCGATCAGGACGATCCAGGCTGTCAGCCCGTTCCAGAGGCCCCACAGCAGGTCATGCCACCACACGCCGTCTCACTCCTCCCCGGCGGGTCGCTCAGGTGCGCGCCCGCGTCCGGCCGCCCGCCGTCAGCCCGATCGACAGCCGCGCCCCGCCGGCTCCCCGCGACAGCCGGTACAACTCCCAGCCGATCGCGACGAGCCAGACGAACAGCAACAGGCCATACGTCACGTAGGCCATGCCGAGCAGCGGCTTGAGTGCCTCGCAGACGATGCCGACCGCGCCGGTCGCCACGCCCAGATAGGCCACCCAGCGGCGGAAAACACCCTTCAGCATCACCGCGGCGAGGATCAGGATGCCGATCGTCTCGAGCACGCCAATCGCCGTCGGGACCGTGTTCTGGGCGATGAACCCCTCCGCCGCGGCGGCGAGGGCCGCGCGCTGCGCATCGCTCGTCGCTGCCGTGTACTGGTCGGCCAGGTAGACCAGCGCCGGTGACCCACCGCCGGTGGCGGGGTACGCCAGCGTCACGGCCCACGACGCGACGCCGAGCACGCCGCCGATCAGGGCGTAGGTCGGGCTCAGCTCCTTGACCGCCATGGCCAGCGCCAGGACGACGACCATCAGCAGCACGCCGGGCGCCAACCAGAGCACCTGCTGGGCGATGTAGACCGCCCGGTGGTCCGCGACGTACTGGAGCATCGCGCTGCCGCCCGAGGTGGGCGGCGCCGGCACGGTGAAGTCGAGCACCAGCGCGGTCAGGTAGGTCGCGACGCTGAGCAGCGCCGCGACGGCTCCGGCCCGGTAGAGCGAGCGCCACGCCGGGTCGGCTTCGGCGTCCTCACCGGACGACCGGCGCAGCGTGAACGTCGCGCGCACGGATTCCACCGTGGCCTCCTTTCCCGGTACGCCTCGGGCGCCGCGGCGGTCAAGAGCGCGCCAGGGCGCCCGCACCGTGGGCTAGACCGGCGTCGGCTGCGCCGCGAACTGTGCCTCCAGCGCGGTCGCCCAGCGCTCCGCGCGGTCGAGCTCGCCGTCCACCAGCGGGCCCTCGCCGCCGGAGACCAGGAAGCTCTCGGGCGGCACGACCAGGCGCGCGCCCCGCCGCTCCAGCATCCTGGCGACGGAGCGTGCCGCCGAGCCGGCCAGGAACGCCGGCCAGGTCAGGCGCGTGTCGAAGGTCGCCGCGGCCTTGCCCCGCAGGTCGACCTCCAGCCCGTCGAGCCAATCACGAAGCTGCCGGCTGGCGCCGTGCCCCTGCGTCGGCCCGCCGACCAGCAGCAGGTCGATGTCGGTGAGGTCGACGACCGCCGGCTCGCGCACGAAGAGGACGTGCACCGTCCCGAGCGCCTCCAGCCGGGCCGCGATCGCGCGGGCGATCTGCTCGGTGTTGCCGTACTGTGAGTCGTAGACGACGAGTGAGTTCATGCGCCGCTCCCTGTCGTACCGGCGAAGCCCACCCGCGGGACGGCAGCTCCGTGCCGTCGCGTGGGAGGTAGCTCAGTCGGTCGCTGCCGGCTCCCGGGTCGTCGTGGTCCGACCGGGACCGGACGGCAGCCCCATGTCGTCGCGGATCTGCAGGTACTGCTCGCGGGTCAGCTCGCCCCGCGCGTAGCGCCGGTTCAGCGTCTCCTCCGGGCTGCTCGGCGACTCGCCCAGCATGCGCGGCACGAAGACCCCCAGCAGTCCGCCGACGATCATGAGGAGCACGATCCCGGCGAAGATCTCCAGCACCATCCAGTTCGACCCGCTCATGGCTGTGTCCTCCGATCGGTCGTGGGGCCAGCCGGACGCGGGCGACACGCGAGGGGAAAGCAGCCGCGCCGGCGGACCCGACCAGCGTCCCGCATGTCTCAGCCTATGCGGCCGGCCGTTACAGACGTGACAGGTCCCGGGGCGTGGGCGCTGCAACCGCGCGACAAGGTCGGAGCGGTGGGTGCTGGACACGCGACGCCCGGTCGGCGCGGATCGGTGCCGCGCCTGCATAATGGGCCGGCAACACCGACGGTCAGCCCGGACGAGTGCGATTGGCGGCAGCGAAGAATGGCGGCGTCACCGAGCCGAGCGCAGCTGGAGCAGGTGGTGCGGCGGCTCGACCCGGACGCGACCCTGCGGTCCAGCCGGGTCATCCAGGGCGGCGCGACGGCGCTGGTGATCGCGCTGGAGATCGGCCGCGCCGACGGCTCCACGCGGCATCTCGTGCTGCGCCGCTATGGGGACGTGGCCCTGCGCCAGGACCCCGAGATTGCCGAGCACGAGTTCCGCCTGCTGCGGACCGCGCGGGCGGCCGGACTGCCCGTCCCCATGTCCCACGGATTCGACGCCACGGGCGGGCCGCTCGGGCGCGCTTACCTGGTGACGGACCTCGTCGACGGCGCGCCGGAGGACGTGCCGGCCGATCCGGACGCGCTGGCGCGGCGCATGGCGGAGCAGCTCGCCGCGATCCACCGGCTCGACCTCGAGGGGCGCGGCCTGGTCTTCCTGCCGCGCATCGACGACCTGGTCATCGACTTGCTCCTGCGGCGGCCGGCCGTGCCCGATGAGGCGCTGGACGAGGACCGCGTCCGCCAGGCGCTGGGCCGTGCGTGGCCACCGGCGCGGCACAACCCCGCGGCTCTCCTCCACGGCGACTTCTGGCCGGGCAACCTTCTCTGGCGTGACGGCCGGCTCGTCGCGGTGATCGACTGGGAGGACGCCGCGCTGGGGGACCCGCTTGCCGACCTGGCGAACAGCCGGCTCGAGCTGCTCTGGGCTCACGGGCCGGGGGTGATGGAGCACTTCACCGCCTGTTACCACGAGCTGAACCCGATCGACCTGACGGACCTGCCGTGCTGGGAGCTCTGGGCGGCGCTGCGCCCGGCCGGCCACCTGGGCGAGTACGCCACGGGCGACGCCGCTCGCGAGCGGGCCATGGTCAAGGGACACCGCGCCTTCGTCGCCCGGGCGCTCGATGCGCTCGGTGCACTCGACGGCGAACGCTAAGGAACGTCGGCGGAGTCCCCGGGGAGCCTACGCAATCGATCGACCGAACACGTGACGACGATCCGCGACGTTTGATGTCCTCCCCGTCCCCTCTGACACGGCGCTGTCGCGCCGGGCGTCCCCCAGCGGACGCGGCTGTAACGCCCCCGCCGCTAGCCTTAGGAGTGGCCGCCCACGGTCGGACCGGTGCGGCCGCGGGCCTGGCTCACCAGCAGGGGAGGCGCCCATGTCCAGCCTGCGCGAACGTCCGCCGGTCGGCAGCCCGAATGGCGTTGCGCCTCCGCCCTCCGGCCGGCCCATCGTCGAGGTCGAGAACCTCGCCAAGCACTACGGCAGCCTCCACGCCGTCGACGGCATCAGCTTCACGGTCGCCGAGGGCGAGGTGTTCGGCTTCCTGGGCCACAACGGCGCCGGCAAGACCACCACCATCCGCATGCTCACCGGCCGCGCCCGCCTCACCTCCGGCGCCGCCCGCGTCGGTGGCTTCGACGTCGCCAGCCAGATGGAGCGCATCAAGCCGCTCATCAACCTCGTCCCCGAGGACCCCAACCTCTATGAGCGCCTGAGCGGGAGAGACAACCTGCGCTTCTTCGCCGAGCTCTACGACGTGCCGACCTCCCGGGTCGACGAGCTGCTCGCGACCGTCAGCCTCACCGAGGCCGCCGCCCGCAAGGTCAAGACCTACTCCAGCGGCATGAAGCAGCGGCTCCTGGTCGCCCGCGCCCTGATCAACCAACCGCGCGTCCTCTTCCTCGACGAGCCCACCCGCGGCCTCGACCCCACCTCCGCGCGCGAGCTGCACGAGCTTGTCGCCGCCATGGCGCACCAGGGCACCACGATCTTCCTGACGACCCACTACATGGAGGAGGCCGACACGCTCTGCGACCGCGTGGCCTTCCTCAGCCGCGGCCGGATCGTGGCCCTCGACTCCCCCCGCGAGCTCAAGCTGCGCTACGGCAAGCGCACCGCGACGGTGCTGCTCGACACCCGCGAGGAGGAGACCATCCGCCTCGACGACGCCGCCGACGGCGCGCGCCTCGCCGCCTGGATGCGCGACGGCCGCGTGCTGACCGTCCACTCGCACGAGGGCACCCTCGAGGACGTCTTCATCGCCCTTGCCGGCCGCCCGCTCTAGTCCGGGAGTGCCCAATGAGCCTCAAGCGGATCCTCACCATCTTCCGCAAGGACCTGTTCGACGCGATGCGCGACGCCCGCGTGCTGATGGCGATCGTGGCCCCGCTCGGCATCGGCATCCTCTACAGCTACATGTTCGCCGGCACCCCGACCACGCCGACCGCCACCGTCGCCTACGCGGCCGCCGACCAGACCGCCCTGATCGACACGGTCCGGTCCACCGTCGGCACGTCGATCACGCTCACCTTCAACCGGGTGGCGGACGCGGCCGCAGTGCGCCAGGCCGTGCTCGACAAGAAGGCCGACGTCGGCCTGGTGATCCCCGCGGGGTTCGACGCCGCCGTCCGCACCGGCCAGACCCCGAACCTGGCCGTGCTGCTGCCGGAGTCGTCCACCTACGGCGGCGACTACGTGGCCGCCACCCTCGAGCCCGCCCTGCGGCAGATGGCCGGCCAGGGCCCGGTCGCCGCGATCCAGACCGAGCGGCTCAGCGCGCCCACCGCCACCGAGCTGACCTCGATGTCCATCCTCAACCGGATCGGCCTGCGCGACTACTTCCTGATCGCCGCCGTGGTCATGCTGGTGGCCATGATCGCCATGCTGGCCCTGCCGATCATCCTGGCCGAGGAGACCGAGAAGAAGACGCTCGACGCGGTCGGGCTGATCGCCTCCTACACCGACGTCGTCGTCGGCAAGTCGCTCGTGGGCGGTGCCTACATCACCGTCTCGATCGTGCTGCTCCTCGGGGTCACCCGCCTGATGCCGGCCAACTTGCCGCTCTTCGTCGCGGGCGTCTTCGCCTTCAGCGTCGCCCTGATCGGCTTCGGCCTCCTGATCGGCGGGCTCTTCCGCAGCGCCAACCAGCTCAACACCTGGGGCGGGCTGATCCTGGTCCCGGTCATCGCCCCGGCCTTCATCGTCGGCCTCGACGCGCCGCGCGTCGTCAACCTCATCCTCTGGCTGATACCCTCGTCCCAGGCGACCCGGCTGATCATCAACGCGGTCTCCGGGCAGGCGATCTTCCCGAGTCTCTGGTCCGCCTTCCTGGTCATCGCGGGCTGGGCAGTCCTGGCCTACCTCCTGCTCATCTGGCGGCTGGGGCGCCGCGAGGCGTGAGCGGGTCACCGCGACGACGGTCGACGACGAGGGGAGCGAGCCGCTGGAGGCGACGGGCGTGCGGGAGGTCCTGGACCGGCTCGAGCGGGCCGGGATCCGCTGCTGGCTCGACGGCGGCTGGGGCGTGGACGCCCTGGTCGCTCGCCAGACCCGTCCCCACGTCGACCTCGACCTGGTGCTGGCCGCCGACGACATCGACCCGGCCGTCGCGGCCCTCGCCGACCTCGACCTCGCCGTCGCCGAGTCGGACCTGCCGACGCGCCTGGTGCTGGCGGGCGACCGCGGCCGCGCCGTCGACATCCACCCGGTCCGCTTCACCGCCGAGGGGGACGGCTTACAGACGCTGCAGGACGGCCGCGTCTTCGCCTACCCCGTCGCGGGCTTCCAGGCCGTCGGCTACGTCGACGGCCGGCCGAGCCGCTGCCTGAGCGTCGACGTCCAGGTCCTCTGCCATCTCGGCTACCCGCCCGACGACACCGACCGCCACGACATGCACCTGCTGCGGGAGGCCTTCGGCGTCGACCTTCCCGCCCCCTACGCCGACGACTCCGATCGACCCGTCTGACGGCACGAGGCCGCGCCGCCGGGCGGGTGAGCGCCGGATCGCGACTCAGGGCTCGCGGACGAGCTCAGGGTCGTCCCAGGCCGTCGTCTGCCAGTCGTCGGTGGCGCCCTCCGGCGGCAGCCAGGGCGGCAGCTCCATCGCCAGGTGCCAGGAGAGGGCGCCGACGTAGGGCTCGTAGAGTGAGCGCAGCCCGCGGAGCCGCGCGTCGGCGGCCGGGCCCTCGGCCAGCCGCAGTCCCGCGGACGCCAGCAGCGTCCGCAACGCGGCCACGCGGTCCGGCGGCAGGCGGTCGGGCTCCGGCGCGCGCGGCGGCTCGTTGAAGATCTGGCTGAGGTCGACCGCGGCGTGGCGGGCGATCGCGAAGGTGAGCTCCGCCTCGCGCGTCGGGATCTCGTCGATGCCCACCATCACCAGCGCGCACGCGTCCAGGATCGTCGTCAGCGCGGCCAGCCACGACTGGTTCTCGTGCTGCGAGCGGAAGTAGGCCAGGGAGGGGTAGGAGAGGTGGCTCTCCAGCAGCTGCGCCGCCCAGCCCTCCCAGTCGCGCAGGAAGACGGCGAGGGCGTCGACGCGCGTCTGGATGTGGTTGCGCCGCAGCAGCTCGACGGCGCTGGGCGGTGAGCCGGCGCGGGCGTCGAGCAGGGAGATGTTGACCTCCCGGCGCGAGAACGCCTGGTAGAGGATCGGCAGGTAGCCGATCACCATCGCCAGGAAGGCCAGCCCGGTGCCCCCCTCGATGACGGTCAGCGCCTGGGCCAGCGCCGCGGTCGGCGTGACGTCGCCCAGCCCCACGGTGAAGAGGGTCGTGCCGCTCATGTAGAGGTCGGTGCCGTAGCCCACCGTGCCGTGGATGGCCGCCAGTCGCGAGCCGAACGCCCACTGCAGCGTGCCGAAGCCGACCACCAGCGCGCCGGCCCAGACCGTCAGGAGGAGGATCAGCGCCAGCGGCCCGTAGAAGGCGAGGAAGCTCTCGCGAGGGCTGCTCGCCTCCGCCTCGCCGCCGCCGCGGAGCGTGCGCGCCAGCCAGAGCCAGACGGTCCAGGTCGCGCGGTAGAAGGCGCGCGTCAGCCGGGCCGGCCGGACGACCCGGCGCGGCAGCACGACGGTCTCGAAGGCGTCCCAGAGGACACCGAGGATGAGCACCACCCCAACGAGACCGGCACCGGCGTGAGCCCAGCCCACCGTCAAACGACCACACTGTGAGCCGGCCGCACCGCGCCCGGGTCGCCCACGCCACGCCGGTCAGGAGCGGCGGACCCGTCACCGCCGCGGAGGGAGCCCCGGGCGGATGCGCTGGACGGCGCGGTCGGGCGACCGGTGCTCATGGTGATCCCCCTCGGCGTGCGGCGGGTGACGGGTGGTTCGCTCAGGGCAGTCTTCCCGACCGGCCGCGGAGGTGTCAAGCGCCGCGGGTCACGGAGCGCTCAGCTCCCGGCGAGCGCCTCCGCGCCGAGCCGCCGCAAGAGCACCGTGTAGGGGGTACCCGCGTTTTCCGGATGGTACTCGAAGACGGCGCGCTCGAAGTACTGCACCGTCATGCCGTTCTGCTGGAACTCCTCGGAGATGGGGTAGCCGAAGAGGGCCAGCGACTCGCGGAAGCTGATGCCCGGGTCGCCGAAGTCCAGCCCGTGGCTCTGCCAGTAGTCGCGGAAGCCGAAGCAGACCCGGTGTCCCGTCTCGGGGAAGAAGGTGCAGTTGGCGTCGCTGGCCGCCCGCACCGGCTGGAAGGGCGCGGTGCCGAGCAGGTTGAGGCGCTTCGCCTCCTGCACGCCCAGCCGGCCGAGCTCGACGGCGTAGGGGGTGCCGGCGCTCTCCGGGTGGTACTCGAAGCGCTGACGCTCGAAGTACTGCACGGTGTAGGTCTGCCCGTTGTCGGGGTTCGGCTGCCGGAACTCCTCCGTCAGCGGGTAGCCGAAGACCGGCAGGCCGCCCGACTGCTCCCAGAACGCCTTGAAACCGTTCGACAGGGAGTGGCCCGTCTCGGGGAAGTAGATCGAGTCTGTCGCCGGGGCGGGCGACACCGTCGCGGGTACGGCGTGCCCGCGGGGGTAGATCAGGTAGACGGTGCCGCCCGAGCTCGCCAGCCAGAGACGCTCCAGCGTCGCCCGGTCGTAGACGATGCGCACCCCGGTGTTCGTGGAGGCAGCCGGGTCGTTGGTGATCACGTTGCCCGCCGCGTCGAAGCCCCGGACCACCAGCAGGTGCCCGTCGCTCGCCGGGATGGGCGAGCCCGGCAGGGCGCCCGGCCCGTAGGCCACGCTGATTACCACCGGGATGCCGGCGGCGATCCAGGCCTCGAGGTCGGCCATCGAGCCGAGCCGCGTGACGTACGCCTCCAGCCCGTAGGTCGAGGCGAAGGCGGTGTTGAACGGCCAGTTGCCGGTCCCCTGGTAGGTCGCGTCGTAGGTCGCGGCCGCGGCGTCGGGCACCGTCACGGAGTCGCCCCAGTAGCCGAGCACCATCGCCACCGAGGTTGGCGAACACCAGACCTCGCCGCCATTCGGGTAGAGCATCTGGGAGACCTGGGGCACCGCCAGGTCGGTTCCCCAGGCGGCGTGGCTCGACACCGCGCCGTCGCCGGCCGTGTCCCGGTGGGAGTCCGCGGTCATCACGGCGACGAGCGAGACGTGCGGGCTGACCGACGGGTCGACCGTGAACAGGGTCAGCCGGTACTGGTAGCGGGTGTAGACCGGGCCGCCGGTGAGCCGCAGCGTGTCGGTCGCCACCGAGCCGTCGGCGTCCGCCTGGCCGGCCACGCTGTGCCGCTGGATCGTGCTCCCGTCGGACGCCCAGATGCCCATGGTGTAGAAGGCCGTCCAGTGGGAGGTGTCGGGGCGGTAGGCGCGCAGCTCCACCTGAAGCCAGCTACCGGCCGGCGTCCGGGCGTCCCAGGAGACGATGGCCCGGTCGAAGGGCGCGCTGGCGTCGAGCGGCACGGAGAGGAGCGTGCCCGAGCGGTCGGGCTCGCTGCCGTGGACGGTCGACGCCTGGCCGCCGGTCCAGCCGGTCCCGGCGAGGTGGACGTCCGCCTCCCCGCCCGTAGAGTCGACGGCCACGCCGGCCAGGCTGTCGCCCGCGAAGTCTGACGGCTGGGCGTCGAGCCGCAGCCCGACGTAGGGCGGCACGGGTGGCGCCGCGGCCGCCCCAGCGAGCTTGGCCGGACGCGCGACAGGCAACAGGGCCGCGAGCAGGATCGCGAGCGGCAGCAGCCGGAGTCGCCTCGCACCGCGGCGCCTTCCGGCGCCGACCATCTGATGCACGTCGCCGCCCCCCCTTCGCCCGGGTCCGTCGCGCGTCGAGGGAGGAACGGTCCGGCACCGGCGTGGTTGCCCTCGCCCGCGCGGCCGAGGACCGGTGTGGCCGAGACGACCGGCCGTCCGGCATACTTCTGTCAACTCAAGTCCGGCCGTCTCAGCACAGGAAGGTACGATGACGGGCGTTCCCCGCCGGACGGCAGCCCTGCTGCCGCTGCTGGCCCTGCTTGCCGCGCTCCTGCCCCGGGTAGGGTCGGCACAACCCGCGATCCAGGCGCGGACCTGGGTGATCATGGACGCGAGCACCGGCGACCTGCTCGCCGGCCAGGACCCGCACCTGCGCACGCCGATGGCGAGCCTGACCAAGGTCATGACGGCGCTCGTGGCGATCCAGCGCGGCGACCTCGCGCAGCGCGTCACGATCGTGCCGTCCGACCTGGTCGGCGGCTCGAGCGCCGGGCTCCAGGCCGGCGAGACCGACACCCTGAGGACCCTCCTCTACGGGCTCCTCCTGCCGAGCGGCAACGACGCGGCGATGGCCATCGCGCGGGCGGTCGGCGGGAGCCCCAGCGCCGACGACCCCGCCGCGCGGGCGCGCTTCGTCGGCTGGATGAACGACGAGGCCGCGACGCTCGGCCTGCACGACACCCACTTCGTCAACCCGCACGGCCTCGACACCCCCGGCCACTACTCCTCGGCCTACGACCTCGCCCTGATCACCCGGGCCGCGATCGCCTACCCCACCTTCGTCCAGATCGCCGGCTCCGCCACCTACGACGGCGGCGGCCACCACTACGTCGACCTGAACCAGCTGCCGCAGATGTACCCCGGCATCATCGCGGGCAAAACCGGCTGGACCGACGGCGCCGGGCTCTGCCTGATCGAGGTCGCCCAGCGCAACGGCCGGCGCCTCATCGTCGTGCTGCTCCAGTCGACGGCCGCGGCCTGGTACAGCGACGCGACCGCGCTCCTCAACGAGGGCTGGACGCTGCCCCGGCCGGCGACGACGACCGCCCGGGCGGCCGCGGTCTTCGCCTGGTGGCAGGCGCGCACCGACGGCCCGGTCGCCAGCGGCCAGGCGCGGCGCGGCTGGGTCTGGGGTCCGGCGCCGCTGACGCCGCCGACCCTCGAGCCCTACGCCGGCGACCCCGGTGGCCAGCGACTGGTCGAGTACTTCGCCAAGGGGAGCATGGAGATCAACGACCCGCTCGCGCCGCTCAGTTCCGGGTGGTACGTCACCGGCGGCCGGCTGGCCTGGGAGATGATCACCGGGAAGCGCCAGGTCGGGGTCGACAACTACCAGTCGCTTCCGCCCGCCGACCTGCCGATCGCCGGTGACCCCGGCGGCGACGGACCGACCTACGCCACGCTCGGACCGCTCCTCGCGGCGCCGGCCGCGACCGCGGGCACGCCCGTCACCGCGCGTCTCGCGGCCGACGGCACGGTGACGAGCGATCCCGCCCTGGCGACGTACGGCGTTCGCGCGGGTGCGGCCGTCGGCCCGACCGGGCACGGCGTCGCCTCGGTTTTCGCCGGCTACCTGGCCCAGCAGGGGCCGGTCGTCGTCGACGGCGCAACGGCGACGGGGCCGCTCTTCAGTCCGTCGCTGTCGGTGACCGGCTACCCGATCACCGAGCCCTACTGGGTGCGCGTCCCGGTCGGCGGGCAGGTCAAAGACGTGCTGGTGCAGGTCTTCGAGCGGCGCGTGCTCACCTACACGCCGTCGAACCCGGCCGGCTGGCAGGTCGAGATAGGGAACCTCGGCCAGGCTTATCTCACCTGGATCGGCCAGAGCGCCACCACGGCCACGCAGGCAGTCGAGCCGGAGTACGCGGTGCTGGCGGGGATCGACTGGTAGGGATCCGGCAAGCGGCGCGCCGTCGGCTACGCCCGGTGGCCGCGCCCGCCCAGCCAGGCGGTCGCCCCGACGATCACGGTCCCGTAGACCAGCGTCACGACGGCGAAGAAGGCGATCGTCACCGGCCCGAGGTAGCCGAAGATGCCGAAGGCGATGTGCGCGACCACGATGACGCCGGCCAGCAGGAGCCCGATGGACAGGCCGACGATGGCCGCCTCGACCTCGCCCAGGCCGGCCACGGCGCCCGCGACGTAGCCCGACGACAGCGTGCCGAAGACCAGCGCCAGGACGTGGAGCACCGGCGAGAGGACGAGCGCCAGCACCTCGACCCCGAGCGCGATCCCCACCGCCTTCACGACGCGCCAAACGAACGCCACGACCCGCTGCCTTTCCGTCCCGGCCCGCCGGACCGGGGACCACCGCCGAACATGGCGCGTGGACGGGTCCACCCGTGAATCTCCGGGCCCCGGGTAGCGAGATGATAGCGAACGGCCAGGCCGCCGCCCAGCGCCACGTCTGGTGCTACATTTGCGATAGGTGGGCCGTCATCGCCCGGCAAGATGTGCGGGCGGGTCCGGGGAGGAGCGCGCGGTGCGGCTGACGAGCCAGGTCGACCGGTCCGACGTCGAGTTCCGGGCCAACCGCGAGGCGAACC
>DASSZN010000015.1:0-19039 GCA_035702805.1 Thermomicrobiaceae bacterium
TTGCTGCCGAAGCCGCCGCCGACGTCGGTCGAGATGACCCGGATCTGCGTCTCGGGCAGGCCGGTCACCGCGGAGAGGAGCAGCCGGTGGATGTGCGGGTTCTGGCTGGTGCACCACAGGGTCAGGTCGCCGGAGCCGGGGTTGTAGTTAGCCACGGCGCCGCGGGTCTCCATCGCGTTGGGGATCAGCCGGTGGTTGACGAGCCGCTGGCTGACGACCACGTCGGCATCACTGAGGGCGGACTCGACGTCGCCGCCACCGATCTGCCAGTGGAACGCGAGGTTGTTCGGGATGTCGGCATGAAGCTGCGTCGCGCCGGGCTGGGTCGCTTTCTCCTGGTCGATGACGGCCGGGAGCACCTCGTACTCCACCTGGATGGCGTCGACCGCATCCTGCGCCGCGTAGCTGTCCGTCGCCACGACGGCTGCCACGCCATCCCCGACGAAGCGGACGGTGTCGGTCGCCAGGGCGCGGAACTCCGGGATCTTCATCTCGGCGTTCGGCAGCGGCCAGGCGCAGGGGAGCGGCGCGGCCTTATCGATCAGGTCGGCGCCGGTGTAGACGGCGACGACTCCGGGCATCGACCGCGCGCGGTCGACGTCGAGGCGCGCGATGCGCGCGTGCCCGTGCGGGCTGCGCAGGATCGCGAGGGAGAGCATGCCGGGCAGATGGACGTCGTCGGTGTAGTTGCCCCGCCCGGTGATCATCCGGGGGTCTTCACGCCGCTTTACCGAGGCACCGAAGAGCTTGGTAACAGCCATGCCAGTCTCCTTCGGCCGTAGCGGACGGTGCGCGGCCAGCTCAGTGGTGGCCGCCACGATGCGGTGGGGCGCTGCCTAGTCGTCGCTGGCGGCGGCCGGCGCTGCCTGCATCTTGTCCGCGGCGTACTGGATGGCCTTGACGATGTTCTGGTAGCCGGTGCAGCGGCAGAGGTTGCCCTCGATGCCGTGGCGGATCTCGGCCTCGGTCGGGGTCGGATTCTCCTTGAGCAGGGCGACCGCGGTCATGATCATGCCGGGGGTGCAGAAGCCGCACTGCAGTCCGTGCATCTCCCAGAAGCCCTCCTGGACCGGGTGCAGCTGCCCGTCCTTGGCGAGCCCCTCGATGGTGGTGATGTCGGCGCCGTCGGCCTGGACCGCGAGCACGGTGCAGGACTTGACCGCCTCGCCGTTGATGTGCACCGTGCAGGCGCCGCACTGGCTGGTGTCGCAGCCGACGTGGGTGCCCGTCAGGTTGAGGACGTCACGAAGGTAGTGCACGAGCAGGAGCCGCGGCTCGACCTCGCTGGTGTGCTTCGTCCCGTTGACGGTGATGGTGACCTGCTGACTCACCGGCTTCTCCCTCCCATGTCGCCCGGGGTCACGCTACGCGTTGGGTTGCGCGTTCCCGGCGAACTGCTCCTCGATACAGCCGAAGAACTGGTCGACCATGCGCCTGGCGACCCCGCCCATCATCCGCTGGGCGACCGAGCCGACCGGTCCACCGACGGTGACATCGCCCTCGTAGGCGATGTGAGTCGTGCCCTCGGCGGCATCGGTCAGCCGCACCGTGCCGGTGCCCTTGACGAATCCGGGCCCGCCCGAGCCCTCGACCTGCATCTGATAGTCGTTGGGCGGGTTGAGGCTGGCGAGGCCCACCTTTCCGGAGTAGGTGCCGCGGATCGGGCCGATCCCGATGGTCATGGACATCGAGTACTCGTTGTCGCCGACCTTCTCGAGCTTCTCCACGCCCGGCAGGCAGTGGGCGATCGAGTCCGGATCGATCAGCTTGCCCCAGACGGTGGCGCGGGGCGCCTTCATGTCGTAGGTCCCTGAGATCTTCATCCGCCCTCCCTGGAGGCGCGTGCCCGTCGGCGCTCGCGCACCGGTCACACCCGGGGACTGCTGCTGAGGTCGCGAACGTTCGCCTGGCCTGGCCTGGGCCGGCTCGTCCTCCTCCCTGTGCCCAGGGCCGGCGGCCGATCCGGTACAAGGCCGGTGGGCCGCCACGCGGTACGGCACCGCTGGACGTGTGCCTCCACGGCGGTGGGTTCTGGCCCGGACAGGCGCGCGCCGACCTCGTCGGCTGCCAAAAGGGGCCCGCGAATCGATGGTAGCACAGCGAAAACGGCGGTCAAGAGGCGTGCCCAGGCAAGGCTACCAGCCGTAGGGCACGTTGCGGCGCGGATTGAGCATGGGGAAGATCTGGCCGTCGAGGAGGTTGGCCAACCGTGCAAAGAGCATGTCGATCTCCTGACGTGCCAGGAAGGGCCGGAGCGCGGCCCGGACGGCGGGCTTGTCGGCGGCGAGCGCGCCGAGGGCCGCGAGCAGGTCCACGTCGATCGGCTCGCCGCAGAAGTCCCAGATGACCGTGCGCAGCTTGGGCTGGACGTGGAACGTCAGGCCGTGGTCGATGCCCCAGACGCGCCGGTCGGCGCGGCCGACGAAGCAGTGGCTCGCCTTGCGGTCGGCGTTGTTGGCGAGCAGGTCGAACAGCGCGATGCGCTCGAGGTCACGCCGGTACTCGCGGCGTACAGTGCGGTCGTGGACCGACTCGTCGGGCTCAACGTAGAGCTGGACGGTCCCGACGCCGTGTGGGCCGTCGCGGATGACGGTGGGGGGGATGAAGTGCCAGCCGAGCAGGCAGCTGAGCAGGAAGGACGCGTACTCCCGCCGGTAGAGGGTGCCGGAGTCGAAGTCCCAGAGCGGGACCTCCCCACGCTCGGGCTTGTAGATGGCGGTGAGGGGATCGGCGCCCGGCAGGTCGAGGGCCACGGCGAAGGTGTAGTTCGAGCCCCAGGGGACGAGCTTGCAGTCGGCGATGCGACCGGTGGCGAGGGCCGCCAGGGTGGCCGGGTCGGGCGCCGGCCGGTCACGCGCGTCCGGCGGCACCAGCGACGTGGGCGCGCTCGTGCGCGGGGCGGGAGCGGGGTTGTCTTGCCTCCACACGTCGCTCATGGGCGGTGCGACTCTCTGCTGGGGCTGGGCCCGGCCGCGGGCGCGATGGTCGCCGTACCGCACAAGTGTAGCCAAGAACGGCGGCAGGTTGAAACCCGGCGGCTCGCTCGAGCGGTCGGCCGGGGTCGGTCGTGATCGGTATGGATCAGTGAGGGACGGTGCGGCGCGCGCTTTGGTGGTTGGGAAAAGGGCTCTGCTATAATCCGGCGGATGCATCCGTGGTTTCACAGGGGTGGAGTGAGTGAGAGTCACTGTCGAGAAGCAGCCCCAGAGCTCGGTGACGCTGGACATCGCGGCCGACGACGAAGAGTTCGGCAAGGCGATGGACCGGGCTTTCCGCCGGGTCAGCCAGCAGGTGCGCATTCCCGGCTTTCGTCCCGGTCGAGCGCCGCGCTACATCATCGAGCAGCGCATCGGGCGCGAGGCGATCGTCGACGAGGCTCAGCGCGAGATCATGGATCAGCTGTACCGGGACGCGCTCGAGCAGGAGAGCATCGTCCCGGTCTCCGAGCCGGACGTCGACATCTACCAGCAGGAGCCGGTGGCCTTCACCGTCCAGGTGCAGGTGTACCCGGACGTCGCGCTCGGCGACTACCCGTCCGCGCGGGTCGAGCCGCGCGAGGTGAACGTCTCCGACGAGGACGTTCAGGCGGTGCTCGACGACCTGCAGAAGTCCCACAGCATCTGGGTCGAGCCCTCCGCGCGGCGGGCGCCGCACAACGGCGACCAGGTGATCGTCGACCTGACGGTCACGCGCGACGGCGAGCCGTTCCAGGAGCCGCTCCACAACGCCAACTTCGTCCTCGGCGAGAGCGCGCTCTTCACCCAGATCGAAGAGGCCATCAAGCAGCTCCATCCGGGCGAGGGCGCCGAGTTCGACATCACCTTTGCCGAGGACGACGAGAAGGCCAGCCCGGACCTGCGCGGGCAGACGCTCCAGTACCAGATCACGCTCAACGAGATCAAGGAGCGCGAGCTCCCGGCCATCGATGACGAGCTCGCCAAGTCGGTCGGCGACTACGAGTCGATCGACGAGCTGCGCGCGGCGGTGCACAAGGACCTGCTGCGCAACCGGGCGATCGAGGCCCGCAACGAGGTCGTCAATCAGGCGATCGACGCGGTGGCCGCGCAGGCGACGATCGACATCCCGTCCGCCATGGTGGACCGCCAGGTCGAGGACGACATCGAGCGGCTGCGCACGCGCCTGCAGCAGCAGGACTCGAGCCTGGAGGAGTACCTGCGCTTCTCTGACAAGACGCTGGAGCAGTACCGCGCGGAGCAGCGCGGCGACGCGGAGCGGCGGCTGCGCAACTCCATCGTGCTCGAGGAGTTCGCCAAGGCCGAGGGCATCGAGGTGGGCGAGGACGACCTGCTCGCCGAGATCGACCGGCTGACGGCGCCCTCGGAGAACGCTGAGCAGATGCGCGAGATCTACTCCAGCCCGTACTTCCGCGGCCTGCTCACCGAGGAGCTCACCAACCGGCGGGTCACCGACCGGCTGATCGACCTGGTCACCGAGGGCCGCGGCGCGGTCACCGGCGAGGGTGCCGAGGCGCTCGCGGAGGCGAGCGGCACCGTGGAGGCCGAGGCGGAGCCGAGCGACGAGGTCGCGATCGCGGAAGCAGCCGTCGAACTGGAAGAGGCTCCCGCCACCGGCGAAGCGGGCGTTGAGGAGCCGGAGATGTCCGCCGCGCCGGATGAGAGCGTGCCGGCGGCCGCGGAGTCGGCGGAGGACGAGCCTGCCGAGTCCAGCACCGAGGACACCGAGCAGCCGGTCGAACCGGGCGCCAAGTGAGTTACGGTCGGCGCCGTCCGGCGCCCGGAAAGGACCGCAGCGCGATGCACCAGGAGCGTGGGCTCGAGGCGCTGATCCCGATGGTCGTCGAGTCGACGAACCGGGGTGAGCGCGCCTACGACATCTACTCGCGCCTGCTGCGCGACCGGATCGTCTTCCTGGGTACCCCGGTAGACGACCAGATCGCCAACGCGATCATCGCCCAGATGATCTTCCTCGAGTACGAGAACCCCGAGCAGGACATCAAGCTCTACATCAACAGCCCGGGCGGTCTCGTCTACGCGGGCCTGGCGATCTACGACACGATGCAGATGATCCGCTGTGACGTGGCCACCTACTGCATCGGCCTCGGCGCGAGCATGGCGGCGGTGCTGCTGGCTGGCGGCACGACGGGCAAGCGCTTTGCCCTGCCGAACTCCCGCATCCTGATCCACCAGGGGTCGTCCGGGTTCCGCGGCTCGGTGCCCGATATCGAGATCCAGGCGCGCGAGACGATCAGCCTCACGACCAAGATGACGGAGATCCTGGCCTTCCACACCGGCCAGTCGTTCGAGCGTGTCAAGCGGGACACCGAGCGCGACTACTTCATGTCGGCCCAGGAGGCGAAAGAGTACGGGATCGTCGATCACGTGCTCGATTCGAACAAAGCGGCGGCGCAGTAGCGGCGCGGCGGCGAGGGGTACGGGGGATGTCGAGTTCTCGCGGGGGAAGAGTCCACTATCGCTGCTCCTTCTGTGGCAAGGGGCAGGAGGAGGTCCGGCGCCTGATCGCCGGGCCGGGCGCGGTCTACATCTGCGACGAGTGCGTGCAGCTGTGCCGGGAGATCATCGAGGAGGAGGAGGTGCCGGCGCGCCGGCCCGAGCCGGCGGTCGGACGCATCCCGACCCCCAAGACGCTCTACGACCAGCTCAGCCAGTACGTCATCGGCCAGGAGCGCGCCAAGAAGATCCTCTCGGTCGCGGTGTACAACCACTACAAGCGCATCACGGCGCAGTCCGACGAGGACGTCGAGCTCCAGAAGAGCAATGTTCTCCTGATCGGTCCGACCGGCAGTGGCAAGACGCTGCTGGCGCAGACGCTCGCCAAGCTCCTCGACGTGCCCTTCTCGATCGCCGACGCCACGGCGCTGACCGAGGCCGGCTACGTTGGTGAGGACGTCGAGAACATCCTCCTCCGCCTGATCCAGGCGGCCGGCGACGTGCAGCGAGCCCAGACCGGCATCATCTACATCGACGAGATCGACAAGATCGCACGCAAGAGCGACAACCCGTCGATCACGCGCGACGTCTCCGGTGAGGGTGTGCAGCAGGCGCTGCTCAAGATCATCGAGGGGACGGTCGCCAATGTCCCGCCGCAGAGCGGGCGCAAGCACCCGCACCAGGAGTACATCCAGATCGACACGCGCAACATCCTGTTCATCTGCGGCGGCGCCTTCGAGGGGCTCGACGACATCGTGCGCAAGCGCGTGGGCCGCGACATCACGCTGGGCTTCGGCGCCAACGTCGAGCGGCATGAGGAGGACAACCTGCTGCACCAGGTGCGGCAGGAGGACCTGCTCAAGTACGGACTGATCCCGGAGTTCATCGGCCGGCTGCCGGTGGCGGTGGCGCTCGACCACCTGACGGCGCAGGACCTGATGCGGATCGCGGTCGAGCCGAAGAACGCGGTCGTCAAGCAGTACCAGAAGATGCTGCAGTTCGACGAGGTCGAGCTGATCTTCACGCCCGACGCGCTCGAGGCGGCAGCGCTGCAGGCGCAGAAGCGCGGCACCGGCGCGCGCGGCCTGCGCACGACGATCGAGGAGGTCCTCCTCGACGTGATGTACGAGATCCCCTCGCTGGAGGGGGTGCGCAAGTGCGTCATCAACGCCGACGTCATCAACGGCCGGCGCACACCGCTGCTGATGACCCAGAGCGAGGAGCCGGTCGAGTACCAGGCGTCGGCGTAGTCTCACCCCGAACGCGGACCACCGAGGCCGGGGCCGATCGCCCCGGCCTCGTCGCGTCCGGCGACTGCCGCGTCGCGCTAGCGCCGGTCGACGACCACGCGCCCACCGAGCATGACGAGCGCCGGGTCGCGCAGCGCGCCCAGATCCTCGCTCGGGTCGCCGCCGACGGCGATGAGGTCCGCGGCATGCCCGGGGGCCAGCGTGCCGATCTGGTCGCCCAGCTGGCAGGCCTCGGCCGCGCGACCGGTCGCCGCGTGGATGGCCTCCAGAGTGGACAGCCCGGCCTGGTGCAGGTACTGAAGCTCCTGGTAGAAGTCGTCGAACCCGGTGTGGCGCCAGCCGGCGTCGTTGCCGGCCACGATCGGCACGCCGAGCTCGTGGAGGAACCGGATGTTGGCCACGTTGTCGGCCGTCCGGTTCGGGGAGCGCGCGACGATGGCGGCCTCCTCGGGCGTCGCCACGCCGCGGCGGTAGCGGTCGAGCGTCACGTCGAAGGCGTCGGCCATGACCTGCAGCGTCGCGGTGACGTAGACGCCGGAGTCAGCCACGCGACGGGCCAGCGCCCCATCGTACTGCCAGGTCGTGTCGGGCGCCATGAAGGAGCAGTGCTCGATGTGGTCGGTGCCGGCGTCGAGCGCGTTCGTGATCGACTGGGTGGCGATGCAGTGGCAGGCCGCACGCCTGCCGATCTTGTGCGCCTCGTCGATGGCGGCGCGCATCTCGGCGACGTCGAAGGCCGGGAACTGGGAGTAGGTGCCCGGCGTGCCGCCACCCGAGGCCATGATCTTGATGAAGTCGGCCCCCTCCTTCAGGAGCTGGCGGGCCGCCAGGCGCATACCGTCGACGCCGTCGACCTCGCCGCCGAAGTAGCGGCAGTGGCCGCCGGTGATGGTGAGCGGCCGGCCGCTGAGGACGAAGCGCGGACCCTCGGTGATGCCGGCGCGGATGGCGTCGCGCAGCCGGAACATCAGCGTGCCCTTGCCGCCGCAGTCCCGAATGGTGGTCACGCCCGAGCGCAGCGCCGCGAGCCCGTTCGCCTGCGCCTGCAGGAGGAGCAGTTCGTCCGGTAGCTCCATCCAGGCCCCGAAGTCGGTGCCGTCGCCCGGCAGGATGGTATGGGCGTGCATGTTGATCAGCCCGGGCAGGACGGTGTACTCGCTCAGGTCGAGCGCGCCGTCTCCTGCCGGGCCGGTCGCCGGCTCGACGGCAATGATCCGACCGCCGTCGAGCGTCAGGCGCGCGCCGCGTCGCGGCTCGGCCGTCGTACCATCGATGAAGCGGCCTGCGATGACCGTCGTCGGGCGGCCTCCCTCACTGGTGCCGGTCACGTCGGTGTTCCCCCTCGTGCGCTACCACGTCGACGGCGGTCAGGCGCGCCGCCCCTGCTGCTGGCGCCAGGCGTTGATCTGCGCCGCGTGATCCGCGTAGTGCTTGTAAGTGTCATTGGCGACGAGCTCGCGCGACAGGACCGGGGTCTCCTCGAGGATCGACATCAGCTCCGTGTGCGTCTCCTCCAGGTCGTCCCGCACGTCGTCGAGCGTGCGGTCGGCGTCGAGCTCGGCCTGCTCGGCGTTGAACTGGTCCACGTCGGGCATGACGTACTCGTCGCCGTGCTCCTCGGCCGCGACGTGCTCGATCAGCTCCCGCTCCCAGGCGGAGACGTGCGCCAGCACGTCCTTGATCGACCAGCTATCGACGATCCCCGGCCGCGTGAACGCGGGGTCGGGGAGGCCCCGAATAGCCCGCATGAGCTCCAGCCAATCGTGGGAGATGTCCTGCAGGATCGCGAGCCGCTCCTGCTGGCTGACCGGCATGACCTCGACTCCCTCCAGTGCTCTCTCGCCCGGCGGGTGCCGGGTGTGACGGCGCTAACGGGACGGTCGTGTACGCTGTCGTACTATTGACCGCGACTGACCGCGACGGGCCGCATTCGATCGTGGGCGCCAGCCTACCATGGGTCCGCGACGACGGCGAGACGGACGAGGAGGGATCCGATGGGACGGCGGGTCGTCATTGCCGGGGGTCTGCTCGGCACCGACGAGGGGGCCTTTCGCGCCGACCTGGTCATCGACGACGAGCGCGTCGCCGCGATCACGCTCGACGCGTCGGACGTCGAGGCGGACGAGCGGATCGACGCGAGCGGCAAGCTGGTGGTGCCGGGAGGCGTCGACGTCCACACTCACTTCAAGGAGCCGATGGACCCGCCGACCGAGGGCTTCCACACGGGCAGCCTGGGCGCCATCGCCGGCGGAATCACGACCGTGGCCGAGATGCCGCAGGCCACGCCGCCGTCCAGCACGGGCGCGCACATCCGCGAGAAGCGCCGGCTGGGCGAGGCGCACTCGATCGTCGACTTCGCCCTGTGGGGCGCCGCGATCAACCAGCCCCTCGAGCAGCTGGACGAGATGCTGGACGACGGAATCGTCGCGGTCAAGTCGTTCATGGCCGGCTCGAGCCCGGGCTTTCCGAAGGCCACCGACGCAACCCTGCTCGACGTCTTCACGCGGCTGCGCGGCACCGGCGTGCTCTACGGCCTCCACGCGGAGAACGACGACCTGCTCCAGGCCGGCATCCAGCGGCTGCGCGGTGCCGGACGCCGGGACGTCCTGGCCCATGCCGAGTCCCGCCCGCCGATCGTCGAGGTCGAGGCCATCCAGCGGGCGATCTTCTTCGCCGAGCAGACGGGCGGCAAGGCCTACATCTGTCACTGCAGCACGGTCGGTGGGCTGGAGTTGGTACGGGCAGCGAAGGAGCGCGGGGTCGACGTGGCGGTCGAGACCTGCCCGCAGTACCTGGCGCTCGACGAGGACGACTTGCGCCGGCTCGGCCCCTTCGGCCGCTGCGCTCCGGCCATCCGCAAGCGGGACGAGGTCGAGGGGCTGTGGCGCCGCCTGGCCGACGTGGACGTGATCTCCTCCGACCACTGCGGCTACACCATCGAGAGCAAGGAGGCCGGCTTCGACGACATCTGGCAGGCGCCGCTGGGGCTGTCCGGCATCCAGACGATGTACCCGGTCGTGCTGGACGAGATGCTCCACCGCCGCGGTCTCGACGTCGCCACCTTCGTGCGCCTCTCCTCCGCGAACCCGGCCCGCATCTTCGGCCTCTACCCGCGCAAGGGCTCGCTCCAGATCGGCGCCGACGCCGACCTCGCGATCTACGACACCGAGCAGGACTGGACGGTGCGCGGCGACGAGATGCTGCACCGCAACAAGTGGACGCCCTTCGAGGGCCGACCGGTGCGGGGCCGGGTCGTGCGCACGATCATCCGCGGCCGGACGGTGTACCGCTTCGACGGCGGGCCGGTAGTGGACGGAGCGCCGGGGTTCGGACGGTTCCTGCCGCGCGGCTACGGGCATCGGCGCAGCGCCTGAGCAGCGCGGCGCCCGATCCGGCGACGATCAGACGCCTGGCAGGGGGGGCAGCACCGCGAGGGAGCCCGCCAGGTAGGTCAGCACCGCGGCGTTGAGGACGGCGCGACTCTGCCGCGCCTCCGCCTCGTCGACGAACCCCATCGTCGTGAGCATGGCAAGCGCCCGGCGGCTGGCGTCGAGCTCGACCGAGAGCGTCACCGGCGCCAGCAGCGCGGCGGCCGCCACGAGCGCAACGCCCAGCCAGCCGAGCGCGCCGAGCCTGGCGATCACTCCGGCCAGGAACATGAGCCAGCCGCTGGTCGAGCCAACCGTAATCGCCGGGATGAGCCTGACGTGGGCTCGACGCGGCAGGTAGCCTGTCCGGTCCTGGAGGGCGTGACCGGTCTCGTGGGCGGCAATGCCGAGCGCGGCGACCGAACATCCCGCGAAGACCGGAGCGGACAGGCAGAGCGTCCGCCGACGCGCGTCGTAGTGGTCGGTGAGATGGCCGGGGGCCACGTCCACCGAGACGTCGTCCAAACCGTTTGCGTCGAGTATGGCGCGCGCAACCTGCCGGCCCGTCAACCCGAGCCGGTTGGGTATTCGGCCGTAGCGCGCGACGGTGCGCAGTGCCCGCCACCGGGCGGCCACCAGCAGCAGCGTCGGCACCGCGAGCAGCAGCACAATGCGGGGGTCGAGGTCGAGCACGGGTGACTCTCCGGTGCGCTAGCCGCCCCAGGCGCGGTCTTCCCGCGCCGTGACCGGTCGGAAGCTGAGCCGACTGGCGCGGACCACCCTGAGAGGGCGGCCGGTGCCGGCTGAGCGAGCCGCGGGACGGGAACCGTGGTCGCGCATCCATCATGCTATAGTATGCCCGAGCGGGCGAGTCCGACGGGTTGAGAGTGCCGCTCGCCCGGACCCATGAGCGAGGAAGCCCAGCGCGTGGCGGACCTCATCGGAGACATCGACGCAGCGATGCGCCGGGCGATCGCCCGGCTCGAGACCGAGACCGCCGGCCTCTTCGGCGAGCACGATCTCCCCATCTACGGTGTCCTGCGCTATCACCTCGGCTGGGCCGAAGCCGATTTCCGGCCGGCCGTCAGCGACCCCGGGAAGCGCATCCGGCCACTCACCTGCATCCTTGCCTGCCAGGCCTGCGGCGGCGACGACCGGCGGGCCATCTCAGCCGCCGCCGCGATCGAGCTGCTCCACAACTTCACCCTGATCCACGACGACGTGCAGGATCGCAGCCTGACGCGCCGGCACCGGTCGACGGTCTGGGCGCTGTGGGGTGACGGCCAGGCGATCAACGCGGGGGACGCGCTCTTCGCCGGGGCCCAGCTCGCGCTACTCGACTCGACGGTGTCGGGCGTCGATCCCAGCCTCGTCGTGGCCCTGTCACGCGAGTTCAACGAGACGGTGCTGCGCATTGTCGAGGGGCAGGTGCTCGACCTGGGCTTCGAGGGCCGCTGGGACATCGGGCCGGACGACTACCTCAAGATGATCGGTGGGAAGACCGCCTCGCTGCTCGCCTTCTCGTGCCGGACCGGCGCCACGCTGGCCGGCGTCTCGCCCGATCGCGTGGCGCGCATGGGCGATTTCGGCCGCGCGCTCGGGCTCGGGTTCCAGGTCCAGGACGACCTGCTCGGGATCTGGGGACGCACCGAGGTGACCGGCAAGCCGAGTGCCGACGACATCCGGCGGCGCAAGAAGTCGCTCCCAATCGTGATGCTGGCAGGGAAGGCGGCCCCGGCCGACCTCCAGGAGATGAAAACCATCTACGCGAGCCAGACGATGGACGACGCGGCACTCGGCCGCGTGCTCGCGTTACTGGCGGAGTACGACGTCCAGCGGGAGCTCGAGGTGGTGGTCGCGGACTACCACGACGCCGCGCGTGACCTGCTGGAGCAGGCGACGCCGCCGAGCCCGGCCCGCGAACAGCTCGAGGCGCTGGTGGAGCGCCTCGCCAGCCGCGCGTTCTGACCCCGCGCGCCTCGCGCGAATCACCCCAGCATTCTGACGGTGAGCGGCCCGAGAGGCATCCCGGCTGGGATTATCCGGTCGCGACCAGGGACAGCCCCGACCGGCGACCCTCGCGGTCGAGCAGGCGCAGCGTGCCCTCGACCAGGCCGAAGGGACCGGAGAGCATCATGTCGCCGTGGGGGACGGCCTCGTAGTAGCCGAGTCCGCGGGCGCGGTCGCGGTTCGGGCCGGTGATCGCCACGAACCCGATCGGGTCGAGCGCCGCGAACGCGGGGTCGAACGCGGCGCCATGGCCGCCGTACCGATGCACCTCCTCGTTCGTGAGGCGACCGGACCGGAGCCGCTCCACCAGGTGCTCCAGCACCGTGGCGTCGATGCCGCCGGTGTGGTGCTCGAACAGGCCGTAGATCCGGGTCCCGCGCAGGGCGACACCGAAGGTGTGCATGTTGCCGATGTTGACCAGGATCGCGCCCTCGCCGAGCGCCGCCCGGGCGACCACCGGATCGCCCAGGATGCCGAGCACGGCGGCAGCACCGGTGTCCATCACCACTGCCCCGGGTAGCGCCTGCCGAACCGCGCGCATGCGCAGCATATAGTCGGGCGGCTCGCGGAAGACCATGTTCAGCACGTCGCCACCGCGGTCGAGCAGGCCCTGCAGGAACTCGTAGCGGAACTCGCGACCGCCCGCGCCGGGGAGGTAGCCGTGGTCCTGCACGGCCACCGCGTGCCGGGTCGGCAGCGGGACCTCGAAGCGCTCCAGCGCCTCCGCGATCGCGTCCAGGTCGACGTCTCCCAGGTGAAGCACGGCAGCGCCGTCGGGCGGCTCGTCGCGGAGCGTCACGCCCATCGCGCGCACGCGCTCCAGGTCGTTGTGCAGGGTTCGTGCGGCGTCCATGGCCGCGGACACGGGGAGACCGGCGGCGAGATGCTCCACTACGGCGGCACTGCTCGCGCCGCCACCCATGACCGGCCCGGCGAGGTGGAGCGGGATGCCCCGCGCGGTAACCCGACGGATGCGCGCGGCCACGACCTGGGTCTGTGCCGGCAGCACCAGCTTGACGCAGTTCTCGGGGCGCCGGTCGCTCTCGTAGACCAGGATGTCCTGCGTGCCGGCGCCGACGTCGATGGCGAGGATGCGGACGGGGTCGTCATCCATGGTGGGCTGCCTCCTCGGTGGAGCGGCGCCGACGGGTCAGGCCAACGATCGCACGTAGCGCGCGGTAGCGTCGCACGGCGCCGATGGGTCCACGGGCCGGGTCGTGACCGTCAGCATGACGACCTCCGGGGGCGCGCAGAAGCGGAGCGGCCACCGGGTCATGCCGACACCGTTGGTGACGTAGACCAGGCAGCCGCGCTCCCACTGGAACCCCCGCTGCAGTCGCGATAGCGGGCGGTGATAGAGCTGGTCCAGGTAGAACGAGATGTCGAGCGGGGTCAGGCGCTGCCAGGGGGATACCCGGATCTGGCCGCCGTGTGTGTGGCCGGACAGCACGAACGAGGCGGCGCCGACCGGGAGCTTCTCGACGATCGAAGGGGCGTGGGCGAGGAGCGCCAGCGGGCGCTTTCCGCCCGGCAGGCCGGCGAGCGCGCTCGGGAGATCGTCCAGCCGCAGGTAGGGGTCGTCGACACCGCTGATGATCACCTCCTGCCCGATGAGGGTGGTCGTCGTCCAGCGGTTCCGCAGGACCTCGACCCCCTGGCGTCCGAGCAGGTCGACGATCTCTCGCGCGTTGACGCGGCCACCGCGGAAGTCGTGGTTGCCGAGCACGGCGAAGACCGGCTGACCCATCGCCGCGAGCGGCGCGAAGGTGGTGCCGTCACGGTACCACGCCGCGTGGTCGTAGAAGTCCCCGCCGAGCAGGACCATGTCCGGCCGCTCGGCGACGACCGCTGCAACCGCCCGCTCGGTCATCGTCCGGTTCTTACCCGGACCGTACATATGGAAATCAGACATGAACGCCAGCCTGGCGCCCTCGAGGTTGGGATCGAGGTCGGGCGCGCTGACTGCGAAGCGTCGCACGCGCAGGTGGCGCGGCTCCACGCGCGCGGCGTAGGCCAGCGCGGCCGCACCCGTGGCGGCGAGGCCGGCCAACGCCGGCATCAGAGCACGAGATGATCGTCCGTTCTGGGGCAACGTCCTACCCTGTCCTGAGTGATCGGGCGCGCGGGCGCGGCGATCGAGGCGTATCCCGTCAATCTTGCGTTACCCGGGTCCGGCGCGGCAACGCCAAACCGGTCGGGTCGCCGCTGGTGTCCGGCGGCCGTCGTCAATGGCTTCCCTGCGAGCGCGCGTGATAGCCTTGGCGCCGGCTAGCGCCGGCATCGGTGCGGACGCCTCCGGGCACTGGCTGGAACGGATTCCCGACGTGCTCCACCGATCGCACCGTCAACCGCGACCCCGTCGCGCGCGCGTCGGGGTGTTGCTGCTGCTGGGCCTGGCCGTCGCGCTGGGGTTCGCGGCTCCGGTGTCGGCCCACGCGGTCCTCCTCCGCAGCAGCCCTGCCGGCGGCTCGATCCAGGTCACCGGTCCCGCCAGCGTCGACCTGTGGTTCAGCGAGCACGTCGTCCCTGCGCGATCGTCCGTTATCGTCTACGACGCGACGCGGGCGCGGGTGAGTGCCGGTCCGGCCGTCGTCGATCCGGCAGACCCGTCGCACCTGTCGGTCCCGCTCGAGCACCTGCCCGACGGCACCTACACCGTCGCCTGGAGCACGATGTCCGCCGTCGACGCGCACGCGACGGCCGGCGCGTTCACCTTCCGCGTCGGTCACGACCGATTCCCCGGCGCCGCGGCCACGCAGGGTCAATCGCCGTCCCTCCCTGCGGTCGCGCTGCGCTGGCTCGGGGTCCTCGGTCTTGCGTTCACCGGCGGATGGTTCCTGATGGGCATCCTCGGCGCGACCGGTGACGCCCGTCGCGTTCGGCTCGCCCTGGCGGGCGCCGTGGTGACGCTGGCGGCCGACCTGGCGCTCGTCCCGGTCCTCGCCTACCTTCCCGTCGCGGGGCAGTCGCCTCAGTCGGTGGTGACCACCCTGGTGACGATGCCCGCCGGCTGGCTCGCCCGCGTGGTGCTGGAGGTGGCGCTGGTCGTGGCCGTGGCCTTCGCGACGCAAGTCGGACCTGCGCGACTCGTCCAGGCAGCCGGCCTGACGCTGACGGCCGCCGCGCTGGCAACACTGGCGCTTACCAGCCACGCCGCCGCCATCGCGACGGCGCAGGTCGCGGCCATGGTCACCGACGCGCTGCACGTCGTGACGGCGGTGCTCTGGACCGGTGGCCTGCTCCAGCTGGCGATCTCGCCGGACCTCCGCCGCTCGGGAGAGCCGGCTCACCGGTTCGCGCGGCTGTCACTGCTGCTGGTCCCGGTCGCGATAGTCACCGGCGGTCTGAGCGCCGGGGTCACGCTCCCGTCGCTGGCCAGCCTCGTGCAGAGCACGTACGGGCGGGTGCTCCTCGTCAAGTCGCTCCTGGTGGCCGCGGCGCTGATCCTGGTCTGGCTCGGCCGGTACCGCCTGCGGGGCGGGCTCGAGCGCGTGGGACGCGTCGCGTTCTCGGTACGCGGCGCGGCGGTCGTCATGGTCGGCGCGCTCCTTGCCGCCTCGCTGCTGGCTCTCACCGCGCCCCCCGCACCGGCCAGCCAGCCGTCGCTCCAGTTGCGCGCGTCGGTGGGCACCGACCGCGCGATCCACCTGGTGATCGGCCCGCCGGCGGTCGGAGACGTCGCGGTCCAGGCGTGGCTGACGACGGCGAGCGACCGGCCGGTGACGGGGGTCGACGCCGTCCAGGTCTCCTTCTCCAACCTGGAGCAGTCGATCGACCTGCCGGCCCTGAACGCCACGCCGGATGCCGGCGGACGCTGGTCGCTGCCGGCGGCGCCGCTGACGGTGCAGGGCTGGTGGTCGGCCAGCGTGAGGTTCACCGGGCGGTCGCTATCGCCCGCCGAGACGACCTTCTACTTCCGCGTGCCGGACCCGACGCTGGTCGGCGGCGTGACGGTACCCGCGAACGACCCGCACGGGCTCGAGCTGTTCAAGGCGGCCATCAAACAGATCACCGAGCTCAAGTCGATGCGCAGCGTCGAGTCCCTCAGCGACGGCATCGGCAACAGCGTCGTGACCGACTACACGTTCGTGGCGCCCAACAAGATGAAGTACACAACGGCGACCGGCGACGAGTCGATCGCGATCGGCTCGACGGAGTGGGTCCGGCACGCTGGCAGTGGCTGGATGCAGCAGCCGCTCGACCCGCCGGCGTCCTTCCCGGCGGCGCTGCCCGGCTACTACAGCGGCGCGGCGGCCTTCGAGGTGGGCCGCGTCCAGGTCGTCGATGGCGAGCCGTGCCAGATCATTACCTTTGCCGTTCCCGGCATCTCCGGCGAGCGAGACCCCGCCTGGTACGCCTGGTGGGTCGGCGTCAACACGCACTTCGTCCGCCGCGAGGCCATGGTGGCGCAGCACCACTACGTGGTCACCCACTACTTTGACCAGAACACGCCGCTGCAGATCCTGCCGCCGACCACCGCCTCGCGCTAGCCTGCCGCCGACCAACGCGGCGGTTGCCGGGTGCCGTTGCGTATACTCATAACGGAGCCACGATCTCCAGCACGTTGCGGGTGACGGGACGAAGGGCCGTTACCAGAGCGGTGGTGACGAACGCGGTGAGGCAGCACGACGAAACGATCACCCACGCCATGGAGGACTACCTGAAGGTCATCTACCAACTCCGCAGCGAGGGGGAGAAGGTGACCACGCAGGCGATTGCCGAGCGGCTGCATGTTCAGAGCCCCTCGGTCACCAACATGGTCAAGCGCCTGGCCGAACTGCACCTCGTCGACCACACCCCGTACCGCGGCGTGGAGCTAACCGCCACGGGCGAGAAAGCCGCGCTCGAGGTCCTGCGGCACCACCGCCTGCTCGAGCTCTACCTGGCCGAGGCGCTCGGCTACTCCTGGGACGAGGTCCACGACGAGGCCGACCGCATGGAGCACACCATCTCCGAAGAGTTCGAGGCGCGCATCGACCGGGCGCTCGGCTACCCCAAGACCGACCCCCACGGCGACCCGATCCCGACGGCCGGGGGTGAGATCGAACCGGTTCCCGACCTGCGGCTCGGCGACCTCGCCGCGGGCGACGCTGGTGTCGTCGAGCGCGTGCGCGACCGCGACCCGGAGAAGCTCCGCTACCTCGGCAGCCTCGGCCTCTACCCGCTGGCGCGGGTGCGGGTGCTCGAGCGCTACCCCTTTGACGGGCCGGTACGGGTGTGGATCGCGGGACACGAGCACATCATCGGCCGCGAGCTCGCGCAAGAGGTGCAGGTCAGCCGCGTTGCGAGCTGACCCGCAGGGCTCCGTCCGCGACACTGGCGCGTCACGCGGGCGGCTGCTATGCTCGGCCCGGATGAACGTACACGCCGGGCGGAGGCACGATTCGCACCGATGGCACGCTACCGCTGGATCGAGCCGGCACCAATCCCGCCCGAGGGCTTCGATCTCCACGACTCGCCGCTCCTGAGCCAGATCCTCTTCCGGTGCGGGGCGCGCGGTCGCCGCGACGCGGCGCGCTTCCTCTACCCGCAGCTCGACCAGCTCGGTCGTCCCGAGGAGTTGCCGGACCTGGCGCCGGCGATCGCCCGCATCCGGCTTGCGGCAAGCCGCGGGGAACAGGTCGCCGTCTTCGGCGACTACGACGCCGACGGCCTGACGGCCGCGACCATCCTGACCCGCGCGCTACGCGGCATCGGTGCCGTGGTCCAGACCTACATCCCGCATCGCATCGTCGACGGATACGGGCTAAGGCCGGCCGCGGCGGAGCGGATCCACCGGGACGGCGCCCGGTTGGTCGTCACCGTCGACTGTGGGACCGGCGACGACGAGGCGCTGGCGTGGCTGGCGGCCAGAGGTACCGACGCGGTCGTCATCGACCACCACCAGGTGCCGGACGAGCATCCACCGGCGGTCGCCTTCATCTCGCCGCGCCGACGCGACAGCCACTACCCCTTCGACGGCCTCTGCGCAGCGGGGCTGGCGTACCAGGTGGCGCGGGCGCTGCTCGGGGACGCCGGCGCCGAGCCGCTCCTTCCGCTGGCGGCAGTAGGAACGGTCGCCGACGTGGTGCCGCTCCTCGATGACAACCGCGTCCTGGTCCAGCAGGGCCTTCGGCGCTTCGGCTCGCCGGCGGCCGTCGGGCTGCGGGCGTTGGCGGTGGACGCGGACGTCGATCCCACCGCCGTGACGGCGTGGCACATCGGCTACGTCCTGGGCCCGCGCCTCAACGCGGCGGGACGGGTCGCCACGCCGCAGCCCGCGCTCGACCTGCTCCTGACCGACGACCACCGGGAGGCCGTGCACCTCGCGGCGGAGCTGACGCGCTACAACGCCCAGCGACAGCGTGAGACCGAGCGCATGCTCGTCGACGCCGAGGCGCTGCTGGCGCGCCGCGCCGCCACGTCGCCGCTCATGGTGCTGGCAGGCGATGACTGGAGCCCCGGACTGGCCGGCCTGGTCGCGTCGCGGCTGGTCGAACACCACCACCGCCCGGCCGTGGTGCTGGCGCGCGGCGAAGAGACGAGTCGCGGCTCGGCCCGCAGCATCGCGGGGTTCGACATCGCGGCGGCATTGCAGGCCTGCGGCGACCTGCTGGTGGAGCACGGCGGCCACCGCGGCGCCGCAGGCCTCACCGTCGAGACGGCCAACCTCGCCGAGCTTGAAGCGCGGCTGGGTATGCTCCTCGAGCGGACCTTCGCCGGCGGCATTCCCGAACCCGCCCTGGAGCTCGACGCTGAGCTGCACCCGAACGAACTCACGCTGACGACCACGGCGCTCGTCTCGGCGCTCGAACCGACCGGTGCGGGAAACCCGGCTCCCGTCTTCTTCACGCGCGGGCTCCACGTCACCGACGCGCGTCCCAGCCGGGATGGCAAGCACCTCATGTTCGACGCGGTCGCCCGTGATGGGCGGGCGACGCACGCGGTGGCCTTCCAGCAGGGAGGACGACTCGGTGAGCTGGACCGTCTGGAACGCGTCGAT
>DASSZN010000196.1:0-11183 GCA_035702805.1 Thermomicrobiaceae bacterium
CGAGTACCCAGCCGGCACGTGCCTGGCGGTGGACCACATGACCGTGGAGTTCTTCGGCAAGCCGGCGCACGCGGCGGCGGACCCCTACAACGGGGTGAACGCCCTCAACGCGGTGATCAAGCTCTTCACCGGCATCGACGCGCTGCGCCAGCACGTGCAGATGGAGTCGCGCATCCACGGCATCATCACCCACGGCGGCGACGCCCCCAACGTCGTGCCCAAGTACACCGCCGCGCGCCTCTACGTACGCGCGTCCTCACGGGCGTACATGGAGGAGTTGGTCGACAAGGTCAAGAAGATCGCCGAGGGCGCGGCGCTGATGACCGGCTGCGAGGTCAAGATCACCGAGGACAGCGTCTGCTACGACATGCGCCCGAGCTACGCGATGGGGAAGCAGTACCGCGACAACATGGAGTCGGTGGGGCTGGAGATCAACGAGCGCGCCCCGGCCCGCGGCATGCACTCCACCGACTTCGGCAACATCAGCTACCTGATGCCCTCGATCACCGGCAGCTTCGCCATCAGCCACGACCCGATTCCCGGCCACTCCCAGCAGGTCGTCGACGCCTCCGGCTCAGACTACGGCCGGGACCAACTGATCAAGGTCTCCAAGGCCATGGCCCTGACCGCGCTCGACCTCTTCCTCGACCCCAACCTGCTCAAGGCCGCCAAGGACGAGCACGCCCGCTGGGAAGAGGTCTACGGCGAGTAGCCGCGCGCGAGACATTTCGTTAGCGAGTGGTGGGGCGCGGTGCACCGCGCCCCACGTGGTGTCGTTCACGAGACGGCTCGCGTCGACGAGCGCCGACCCCTACCCCAGCTCCCAGCGGTAGCCGCCGTTCGCCAGGACGAAGTGCCCCCAACCGGGGAAGCCCTCGTGGGCGAATACCAGCGTCGCCTCGGTTCCGGCGTCGGCGAAGAGCCAATCGCGTGAGGCGCGCATCGCCGCCTGGTCCCGGCCGGGCGACACCCAGTCCGGGTGGCTCACCTCGCAGGCGTGGTGGAAGAGGTCGCCCAGGTAGTAGAAGCTGCCGCCGCCCGTGCGCACTCGGACGACGCTGTGTCCCGGCGACTCGCCGGGCGCCGGCACCATCGTCACGCCCGGCACGATCTCGCGCTCGCGGTCGACCGTCTCGAGCAGCCCGAGCCGGTCGATCGTCCCCAGCGACATCGCGATCTCCGAGTCCGGCCGCTCGCGGTACGGGTTCCCCTCCCAGTCCGCCCGTCCGATGTAGTGGCGGGCGTTCGGGAACCGAGCCACCAGCTCATCGCCGTGCTCCACGGTCGTGCCGGCGAAGTGGTCACCGTGGCCGTGGGTGATCAGCACGTGGGTGATCTCGTCAGGGCGCTCGCCGATCAGCTCGAGCGCGCGAGCCAGCCCCGGCGTGCGGGTAACGTCCTTGAAGCGGCGGGCAAAGCCCTGCTGCCAGGCCGACCCCGGATCGTCGCAGCCCGGGTCGATCATGATCGAGGCGTCACCCAGGCGGACGTGGGCGAGGTTCAGGCCGAGCTTCACCTCCCCCGCCTCATTCGCCTCGGGCATCGCCGCCCGCCACTCGGACTCGGCCACCGGGAACTTCGGCGGCCAGACCAGCGAGCCCTCCGAGATGACCGTCACGGTCGCGTCCCCGATTCGCCGCTGGTCGACGTAGTCGGCAAGCCGCGTGGACCCGGACATGGATGTGGACATCGTCCCTCCCCTGCTCAGCCCGGCGGCACACCGCGCGGTGCCGCTCCCTCAACCGGCGCGCCCGCTCCCCGTCACCAGGAAGTCGATCACCGCCCCGTTGAACCCCTCGGCGCGCTCCAGGTGGGGCAGGTGCCCGACCCCAGGCATCACCAGCAGCCGCGCGTCGGGGATGCGCTCCGCCAGCAACCGGCCGCTGTCGATGCCGATCAACGGGTCGACCTCGCCGTGGATCACGAGCGTCGGCGCGGCAATCTCCCCCAACCGGTCCCGCACGTCGTGGCTCGACTGCGTGGCGAACGACTGCCGGACACTCCCCTCATAGGTGAGGCGGTTGCCCCGGTTGGCCTCGGCGACCGCCTCCAACTCGTCGGGGTGCGCGGCGAAGTAGCCCGAGCCGGCGATCCTGGCATACCGCTCGCGGTTGCGCTCGACCGGGTCCTCGATCCAGCTGTCACGGGCGGGCGGCGTGGGCGGCGTTCCGGGGTCGCGGCGCCGGCCGGGGCTCGTGCCAACCAGCACGAGGTGGTCGACGCGCTCGGGATGGTTCAGCGCGAACTGGAGGGCGATGAATCCCCCCATCGAGTGCCCGAGGACGTGCGCCCGCTCGATGCCGAGGGCATCCAGCAGCCGCACACCGTCGTCGGCCATATCGGTGACCGTGTAGGGCGCGGTCTCCGGACCGCTCTCGCCGGCGTCGCGGTTGTCGAGCGTGATGAGCCGCAGGTGCCGGCTCAGGACCGGCGCCTGGCGGAACCACATCTGGCGGCAGGCCATGAACCCGACGAACATCAGGAGCGGGGGCCCGTCGCCCACGTCGTCGTAGGCGATCTGCCGTCCGTTGGCCACCTGTATCCTGGCCATAATCACCCCTCCCATCACGGCTCGCACGTGGCGTAAGGTTAACCCAGCGGCAGCCCGAGGGGAACCGGCCTGGCCGCGACAGTCCCAGTCGGGTATACTATATTGATGATCACAGTTTGCCGGCGCCCCGCACGACCACCTTGCCGCCACTCGGGGTTCGGAGAGGCATCCTCCTGCCGCGGCATCGGTGATGCCAACCACGTAACCAGGCACCGCAGCGCGCCTGTCCGATTGGCCAGCGACAAACCCGAGCCGATTCGCGCCTGGTCGTCTATTCTTACGAACCGGGTGACGGGGCGACCGCCCCGCACCGTAGAGCAGTCCCGCGGGGAGTATCGAGATCGAAGCGCTGATCGTCCAGTACGGCGTGCTGGTGGTCGCCGGCCTGGTCTGCATCAATGAGATAGGGTTCCCGACCGGCGTGCCCATGGAGGCGGCCATCCTCCTGGCAGGCGCCTTCGCCGTCCACTCGCTCGGCCAGCTGGCCGCCGCGCTCGCCACCATCGCGGCGGCGGACGTCCTGGGCACGACGGTGCTCTTCCTGGCGACGCGTACCGGCGGGAACTGGATCCTCGACCGCGTGCTGGTGCACGTTGGCCGTCGCGGCGAGGAGACGATGCGCCGCTGGCGCCAACGGCTCGGCGGGCACGACGTCGGGGCCCTTGCCGTCGGCCGCTCCCTGCCGCTCGTGCGGATGTACTTCTCGATCGGTGCCGGGCTGCTGCGCGTGCGCCTGGCCGACTTCCTGGCCGGCGCGGCCTCCGGCGCGCTCGTCTGGGTCGGCGTGCCCCTCGCCGCGGGCTACCTCTTCCGGACGCAGGTCGACCACGTGACGAAGGTGCTCGACCAGTTCGACAGCTGGCTCTTCCTGGTCATGCCGATCCTCACGGTCGGGTTGATCGTGATCTGGTGGGTACGCCGCGGGCAGTCCGGCTGGGGCATGCTGCGCCGCGGGCGCACCGTCCTCGGCCTGTCGATCGTCGGGACGGCCATCGGCTACGCGACCTATCTGGTCTCACACCACGGCGTGCAACTGGCCCACCGCGTCGCCGCCATCGGACGGCCGCACCTGTACCTCACACCCTGGCTGATGGTGCTGGCCGCCTGTGTCGGCGCGCTGGCCAGCGTGGCGTTCGACGACCTGCGCCTGACGCTGCGCAAGCGCGAGGCACACGCCCCCTTCCCCCACGCGGTGGTCGTGGAGGTGGCGACCACCCTCATCTGGGCCACGCTCGTCCTCGCGGTCGCCGGCATCATGCTCGGCCTGCACGCCCAGTTCGGCTCCCTCTAGCGCGGCGACCTGCATCCTGTTGCCCCCGCCGCTTGCGCCCGGGCATCGTCGAGCGCACCATAGGCGGGACGACCCTGGACCGTTCGTGGAAGGACCGGACCCGATGGCCGCAGGTGCCCACTACGACCTGGTGCTCGCCGGCATTGTGCGGGGCGCGCTCGCCGAGCTCGACGGCCTGCCCGAGGAGGTGCTCAACCGGCCGGTGCCGCTCGAGGAGGCCAACTCCCTGTATGCGCTGGCCACCCACCTGCTCGGCTCGACCGAGTTCTGGGTACTGCAGATGGGCGCCGGGCACGACGTCAAGCGGGACCGCGACGCCGAGTTCCACGCCCACGGCAGCTACGCCGACCTGGCCGCCCGCGCCGGGCGCCTGATCGCCTCGCTCCACGACGCCGTGCCCGGCCTCACCGCCTCAGACCTCGACGCGCCCGGCCACGGCGACCGCCGGCCGTCGATGCTCCCCGAGGGACAGCCGGTCACGGTGCGGGACTGCCTCCTCCACGCTATCGAGCACTCCGGCCTGCACCTGGGGCAGATCCAGATCACCCGCCAGCTGCTCGTCGAGGGGTTCGCCGCCCGGTCCTGACGCCCGGCCCGTCCGGGAGGGAGAGCACAGGCATGTCCATCGGCAGCCAGCCCCGCTTCCCACTGGCCACGTTGCCCACGCCCGTGCAGGAGGCACCCCGCCTGCGCGCCGTCCTCGGCGGCCCGGCGCGCTGCCCGCGCATCCTGCTCAAGCGGGACGACCTGACCGGCCTGGCGCTCGGCGGCAACAAGGCGCGCAAGCTGGAGTTCCTCGTCGCCGACGCCATTCGGCAGGGCGCGACCGCGCTGATCACCACCGGCGCCGTCCAGTCGAACCACGCGCGCATGACCGCGGCGGCGGCGCGCCTGGCCGGGCTCAACTGCAGCCTCGTGCTGACCGGGCACGGCGACGATCCGCCCGTCCAGGGGAACCTGCTACTCGACCGGCTGCTGGGCGCGGAGGTGCACGTCGTCCAGACCGGGGGCGCGAGCCTGCCGGGCGGCGATGCCGTGTCCGACGCGATCGCCCGGGTGGCCGAGGAACTGGTGATGCGCGGGGAACGGCCCTACGTCATCCCGGTCGGCGGCTCGAACGCGATCGGTGCGCTCGGCTACGTCAGCGGCACGCTCGAGCTCGTCGGGCAGCTCTACACGATGGGCGAGGCCCCGAGCCGCCTCTACTACGCGAGCGGCTCACGCGGCACCCAGGCAGGGCTGGTGCTCGGGGCCAAGCTCTATGGCGCCCCCTACCGGGTGGTCGGCATCGCGGTGAGCCCGGTCGATCCCGGGCGTGACCCGCACGCCGCGGAGATCGCCAACGAGGCCGCGGCTCGCATCGGCGCCACGACGCGCGTGGTCGTCGAGGATCTGGTCACCGACGACGGCTACGTGGGCGAGGGCTACGGCATCCCGACGCCCGGCTGCCTGGAGGCGGTGCGCCTCCTGGCCTACCACGAGGCGGTCTTCCTCGACCCAACCTACACCGGGAAGGCTATGGCGGGGATGATCGACCAGATCCGGCGCGGCGAAATCGACCCGGGCGAGACCGTCGTCTTCCTGCACACCGGCGGCGTCCCGGCCATCTTCGCCCAGCCGGAACTACTGCTCGAGGCCGCGCCGTAGAGCCTTGCGCCCGCGGCACGGGCGGCGCGTCAGGCGCAGAAGACGCGCTGACGCGGGGAGATCCGGGCCTCGATGAGGGACTGGAAGCGCCAGGCGAAGTAGAGCGCGGCCAGCACGCACTCCTCGGGCACGTCGAAGTCGTCCGCCACCTCTTCCAGTTCCCCGCCGCGCTCATGCAGGCGGGCGACGAGGGTGTGGACGGAGACTCGGTGCTCGCGCAGGCAGGCGGTTGCCGGGCCGAGCCCGTAGGGGTCGGGGTCAATGTGGCGGGCGATCAGTACCTCGATCGTCCCCGTTGCCACCGCCCCGGCGGACACGTCGTAGATCATATCGTCGCTCATAGCCACGAGTTGCCTGCCTCCATGCCGGTGACGTCGGGTCGGGGACGCGCGACGCGCGCCGATTCTATTCTACGATGCCCGAGGCTCATCGGCGGCTACGGCTGACCACCGCGACGGCGGCTGGGGCGTCAACGCGCGCGAGATAACGGCGCGCGGGTCAGGCAGGGTCACCGCCTGCCCCCTCGCTAGTCCGCGCCAGGGGTTGCTCGATCCCCGCGAATCGCTGCTGATGGCCCCGTCAGGTGCCGGGACGCGTGACGGCGCGGCGCTGAACGTGATACCGGCATCTCAGTCCACGTCTCGTCCCCGGGTCGTGGGAGATCGGGGAGCGCGCTTCTCGCGCGCGTTCTGACCATTGACACCCATCCGGCGCGATGTTTCCATGCCGGCGGCGCCCACGGTCCTCCCACTTCCCCGGCCGATCCCGCCCGCGGGCCGCCGTCTCGTCCGCCCGCCGGCCCGCGTCGCGGGCCCGGCCCAATGAAAGCAGGGAAACGTGAGCAGCACGTCCGCCAGCTCCCGCGAGCAGGCCGTCATCGACGCCGTCTCGGCCGACCGGCTGATGGAGTCCGACCGCGCCATCGCCCAGTGGGTGCGCCTCTCTGGCACCGACGAGGAGGCGAACGCGTTCGACTGGATCCAGCAGCAGCTCGAGAGCTACGGGCTGGAGACGCATCGCTACCGGCATCCCGGGCTCGTCTCCTGGCCAGAATCCGCCACGCTCACCGTCACGCCGGCCGGCGGCTCCGCGCAGACCCTCACCTGCTCGACGCACGCCTTCGCGACCGCGACCGGCCCGGCCGGCATCTCCGGCGAACTGGTCTACGTCGGGCGGGGCACACCGGAGGACTTCGCCGGCAAAGACGTGCGCGGCCGGATCGTCCTGGTCGACGGCATCATCGCCCCCAACCGCAACCTGGCCGTCGAGGCGGCCGGGGTGGCCGCCTCGATCTGGATCGCCGGCACCCACCTGCACGAGCGCGCGCTCTCTCCGGTCTGGGGCACACCGACGCCGGAAACGGCGAACCTGTTGCCGAAGACCCCCTCCGTCTCGATCCCCGGCACCGAGGGGGAGCGCCTCAGGGCGCTCATGGCACAGGGCCCGGTCACGGTGCACATGGTCACGCAGGTCTACCGGGCGTGGCGGCAGCTCCCCTGCCTGACCGGCGACCTGCGCCCGTCCGCCGAGGGGCCGGAGAGCGACACCTTCGTGATGTTCAGCGGCCATGTCGACTCGTGGTACTACGGCGCGATGGACAACGGCACCGCCAACGCGACCCAGCTCGAGGTCGCCCGCATCATCGCCGAGCACCAGGACGAGCTACGCCGCGGCCTGCGCGTCGCCTTCTGGTCCGGCCACTCGCACGCCCGCTACGCCGGCTCGACCTGGTACGCCGACAACTTCTGGCAGGACCTGCACGACCGCTGCGTGGCCCACGTCAACGTGGACTCGGTAGGCGGCAACGGTGCCACGGTCCTGTCCGAGGGCAACAGCATGGCCGAACTACGCGAGTTCACCAGCGACGTGATCGAGCAGATCGCCGGGCAGCGTCTCGCGCCCCGGCGCTACGGCCGCTCCGGCGACCAGTCCTTCTGGGGACACGGCTTCCCCTCGGTGCTGATGTCCCTCTCCGAGCAGCCGGCCGCCAACGCCGACCCGCTCCTGCTCGCCCTGCACCACCAGATCAGCGGCGGGCAGGGGGCCGGCGGCGGGCTCGGCTGGTGGTGGCACACGCCCGAGGACACCGTCGACAAGATCGACCCGGCGTTCCTCGAGCGCGACGCGACGATCTACGCCCTCCTCGTCTACCGCCTGTGCACCGCGCGCGTGCTCCCCTTCGACTACGGCGCGGACCTGGCCGAGCTCCACACGAGCGTCGACGCCGTCCGGGCGAAGGCCGGTGACGCGGTCGATCTCTCCGACGTTGGCGAGTGGATCGGCGAGCTTGGCTCGTCGCTCGACCGCCTGAGCCGGCGCGTCTCCGAGCTCGACGCTGTCGGCCGGCTCGACGACGCGAGCGTGGCGCGGGTAAACCGCTGCCTGATGGAAGTCGGCCGCGCGCTCATCCCCGTCGACTACTCGCGCGGCGGGCAGTTCGACCACGACCTGGCCGTGCCGACCCAGCCGGTGCCCGGCCTCCAGCCGGCGACGCGACTCGCCACGCTCCAACCGGGCACCGACGACTACGAGTTCCTGCGCACCCGCGTCGTCCGCGAGCGCAACCGGCTCGTCCACGCCCTCGTGACGGCGACGCGAGCGGTCGAGGCCAGCCTGAACGAGCTCGGCTAGCCCGCGGTTGGGTCTGGCCGGAGCAAGGAGGGAGCGTGGGGTTGGCGGATTCCGATCTCGGAGCAGTACTGTCCGCTCGCCGGCAGGAGTTCCTGGACACGCTCTTCCGGCTGCTGCGCCAGCCGTCGATCAGCACGCAGGGCGTCGGCGTCGAGGAGTGCGCCGCTCTGGTGCGCGACGTGCTTTGCGAGCACGGCGTCCCGGCCCGGCTGATCGGGACCGACGGCTACCCCGTCGTCTACGGCGAGCTCACCGCCGGGTCGGATGCCAACACGCTGCTGATCTACGGCCACTACGACGTGCAGCCGCCCGAGCCCTACGAGGCGTGGGACTCACCACCCTTCGAGCCGACGATCCGGGACGGCCGGATCTATGCCCGAGGCGCCGGTGATAACAAAGGGCAGTTCCTGGCCCACGTCCTGGCGCTGAAGCTGCTCGCCGACCGCGGCCGGTTACCCCGGCTCAACGTCAAGTTCCTGATCGAGGGCGAGGAGGAGAACGGCAGCCCCAACCTGCCCGCCTTCGTCGAGCGCCACGCAGAGTTGCTCCGGGCCGACCTGTTCTACGCCGCCGACGGTCCCGCCCACCTCAGCGGCAGGCCAGTGGTCTTCTTCGGGCTGCGCGGCACGCTCAAGCTAGAGCTCGAGTCCCACGGCGCCAACCGCGACCTCCACTCCGGCAACTTCGGCGGGCCGGTGCCGAACCCCGTCTGGACCCTGGCGCGCCTGCTCGCCACGATGCGCGACGCCGACGGCCGCGTCACGATCGACGGGTTCAACGACCGGGTTCGCCGGCCCACCGACTACGAGCGCGGGCTGGTCGACGCGATCCCCTTCGACGACGGCGCCTTCAAGGCGAACCTGGGCATTACGGCGTTCGACGGCCCGGCCGACCAGCCCTACTTCGAGAAGATCATGTTCCAGCCGACCCTCAACGTGACCGGCATCGCCGGGGGGTACGCCGGCAAGGGCGCCAAGTCGGTCATCCCGTCGCGCGCGATCGCCAAGCTCGAGTCGCGCCTGGTCGCCGACCAGACGCCCGACGAGGTCTTCGCCGCCATCGAGCGTCACGTGCGGCGCCACGCGCCGGAGGTGACGATTCGCAACCTGGGGGGCGAGCTGCCGTCGAAGACCTCGCCCGAGTTGCCGGTCTCGCGGCTGGTCGTCGAAGCGGTCCGTGACGCCTACGGCGTCGAGCCGGTCGTCATGCCGACGCTCGGTGCCTCCGGCCCCAACCACCTCTTCACCGACGTGCTGAAGATCCCGGCCGTCTGGACGACCTACGGCCCTCCGGACGAGAACAACCACGCGCCGAACGAGAGCATGACGCTGGCGTCCTTCTTCAACGGCATCCGCGCCAGCGTGCTCGTGCTCGAGCGATTCGCCGCGATGCCGCGCGATAAACTGGGCCGCCCGCAGGCCGGCTGACCGGCGCCGGGTGCGCGAAGGGACGGCGGTGATGGGTCCGACCGAGGCGCTGGCGCGGTTCGCCGTGGAGCTCGACGCGAAGCACCTCGCGCCCGAGGTGCGCCATGCGGCGTGGCGCGCCATGCTCGACTGCCTCGGCGTGGCGCTCGCCGGCTCGGTCGAGGATGCCGGCCGCATCGTCGCCGAGCAGGCGCTCAGCCAGGGCGGTACGCCGGAGGCGACCATCTGGGGCAGCGGCGCGCGGACCAGCTCCCAGCACGCCGCGCTCGCCAACGGGACCGCCGCCCACGCGCTCGACTACGACGACACCAACAACTCCATCCCCGGTCACCCCAGCGTGCCGGTGCTGCCCGCCGTTGTCGCCGTGGCCGAGCGCGTCGGTGCCTCCGGCGCGGCGGTGCTGGCCGCCTTCGTGGCCGGGGTCGAGGCGGAGTGCAAGCTGGGGCTGTACACCGGACAGGACTGGTACGACCAGGGCTGGCACCCGACCTCCGTGACCGGTACCGTCGGCGCGGCGATCGCCGCCGGGCACCTGCTGGGGCTCGACGTCGAGCAGACGCGGCAGGCGATCGGCCTGGCCGTGGCCCAGTCGAGCGGCGTGCGCCAGAACTTCGGCACGATGACCAAGCCCTTCCACGTCGGGCGCGCGGCCCAGGCCGGTGTCCTGGCGGTCGAGCTCGTCCAGCGCGGTTTCACCGCGAGCCTCTCCATCCTCGAGGGCCCGGCCGGCTACTGGGACGCCTTCGGCCGCGCGCCCGGCCGCAACCCCGACACCTTCGCCGGCAGCCTCGGCAACCCGTTCGACCTGGTCTCGCCGGGATTCAACTTCAAGGCCTACCCCTGCTGCTCCTCGACCCACCCCGGCATCGACGCCGCGCTCGCCTGCGCCGGGGGCCTTGGCGAGCCGGACATCGAGCGCGTGATCGTCGACGTGACCTACACCGCGCCCCTCATCCTGATCCACCACAGCCCGTCGACGCCACTCGAGGCGCGGTTCAGCCTGGAGTACACCGTCGCCGCCGCCCTCATCGACGGCGCGGTCACCCTCGGGCACTTCGCGCCGGAGACGGTCGCCCGCGCCGACCTCCAGGCACTGCTGCGGCGCGTCGACTATCGGGTGCCCGACGAGTGGCGCAAGGGCGCGGGGGCGCTGGACATGGGGCAGGCTCGCCTCGAGGTGCGGCTGGCGGACGGCTCGGCGCGCCGCGCCGAGGTCGCGGCGCCCCGCGGCAGCGCCGTCTGCCCGCTCTCCGACGCCGAGCTCGAGGCGAAGTTCCTCGACTGCGCCGCGCTCGCGCTCGGCGCGGACGGCGCGCGGCGCGCGCTGGACCTCGTCCGCGACCTGGAGCGGCTGAACGACGTGCGCGCCCTCACGGAGGCCCTCACGCCGCGGCGCGCCTCGTAGGGACGCGGTGCGGCGCCCCGGAACCGGCCCGGGACACGCGCGTTACACCGACCCCCTGGCCCGCGCCGGTCACTGCCTCGGCGCGCGACGACGCCATCCCGCGGTCAGAGCCCCCGCCGGCGCAGGAACTCGTGCACGGCCCGGTTCCAGCCGATCGGGTTCTCCCGCGCGGCGCCGTGGTGCGTGTTGGGCAGGATCACGAAGTCGGAGTCGGCGAACTGCTGGTGCCAC